>JAFRZM010000012.1 GCA_017442585.1 Lachnospiraceae bacterium
ACTGGAATTATGCTGAAAAGAAAGGGTATTCCGGAGTTGCGGTATTTAGTAAAATAAAGCCTTTAAATGTTACATATGGCCTGGGAATAGAAGAGCATGACAAAGAAGGGCGTGTCATAACCTGTGAGTATGAGCGCTTTTTCCTGGTATCGGTATATGTACCAAATTCAAAGCAGGAACTTGAAAGATTGTCCTACAGAATGGAGTGGGAGGATGCGTTTCTTTCCTATGTGGATGGATTGAGAAAGAAAAAACCGGTAGTTTTCTGTGGAGATTTGAATGTCGCGCATGAAGAGATAGATCTTAAGAATCCTAAGACAAACCATAAGAATGCAGGATTTACCGACGAGGAAAGAGAAAAGTTTTCTGTGATGCTTTCACATGGATATATTGATACTTTCAGATTCTTTTATCCGGATTTGAAGGATGCGTACAGCTGGTGGTCATATAGATTCCATGCCCGTGAGAAAAACGCAGGATGGAGAATTGATTATTTTGTTGTAAGTGATGAACTTAAAGATAACTTAAAGGAGGCCCGTATACATAGTGATATACTGGGCTCCGATCATTGCCCGGTAGAACTTATTCTTGATATATAAAATATCAAAGAAAAGTTTTAAATTTATTTACGAATCGGACAACATGCTGAAATATATTTTATATATACTCTATTTATCGCTTGAACAAAGTGATATAAACTTTTTCATAAACCTTCTTCTTAAACCGCATGCGTAAGCCTGCGGTTTTTGACATTTATACGGACTTTTTCTGCTTACAGTCTATTAATATCATTGTTGTAATTCCTTGATAAAAACTTTAAAATGTGTTAAAATTGTAATGTTGTGTAGACGGTAATTACATGCGGTTAACTTATCTATTGTAGCATAAGGCGTACATACATTATACGGGTGAACGGTATTATATGATAGATTCATTAATAAAAGATTTGCAAAACGGCGTTGATGTCCGTTCAAATTTGATAAAACTTCGTGATCTTATGAAAGAAGACGACGGTAAGGCATTTTCGCTTTTGAACGACGAGGCAAAGGCTCTTATTGCGTCTTTCTTGGAAGACGAAGATTCGAAGTGCCGTCGTGCGGCAGGCGCGATACTTTCATATTCACATGATTATAAGTATGCACGTTTGATTTTTGACAGATATTTAAAAGAAAACGTTCTTATGATTAAGGCGGATTATCTGGAAAGTATTAAGAAATTGCCATATGAATTGCTTTTGCCTGATATTCATGACAGGATTGAAGCGGTTTTGAAGGAATCTCATAAAGAAGATGAATATGTTCATGTAATAAAAGAGATAAGGATGCTTTATACGCTTGTATTTGAAAAAGAGGGTATGCATCCACATGAGTTTAAAGGCTTAAAAGATACGCACGAAGTGATGCTTACGGTTAAGTCGGGCCTTGAGAAGGAACTTGCAAAATCTGTTCACGGCATGCCTAAAAGATGCGTTCATGCCGGTATTATGGTCAAAACACATGACTATGACGGGCTTTTTAAAATGCGATTCTTTGAGAATGCATTAATTTATATCGGAGAAGCTAAAAGTGATAATGCAAGTGATGCCGGTGCAATACTGTGTGATGATATAAAGGGCCTTATCGGTGAGATATATAAAGGCAAAGGACCGTTCTTTTTCAGAAGTAGTGTAGACGGCGCTATATCATTGGATGAGGGCAAAGATTATATAAAGAAATTTTCAAATCTCCTCCAGAAGGCATCAAAGAATGAATTAATCAATCTTCCGTCAGATTATGAGATTGAGTTTTTGATACGATTTGATAAAGAGGGTTCGGTAAAGCTTTATTTAAGACCTTCTTCGTATAATGATAAAAGGTTTGACTATAGGGCAGGGTATGTTTCGCAATCAATTAAACCGTATATGGCGGCGACAATTGTGGAACTTGCAAAACCATATTTGAAGAAAGATGCAAGAATATTAGATCCTTTCTGCGGAGTCGGTACGATGCTTTTGGAAAGACGTCTTCAGGTGTCGACTGATGCTGCGTATGGCGTAGATTATTTTGCAGATGCGATAAAAGCTGCAAAAGATAATTCAGCTATGATAGGACCGGATATTCACTATGTACAGCGCGACTTTAAGGATTTTACGCATGAGTACAGGTTTGATGAGATAATAACCGATATGCCCGTTAAGTCGCAAAATACAGGGATAGAAGAGATACGTGATATATATGACAACTTATTTATAAAGGCTGATGAGCTTTTAAATGAGAATGGCGTAATGATCATATACGGGGCAGAGAGTAATCTTATAAAGAAGAATCTAAGGCTTCATAAGAAGACTTTTAGACTTGAGCGGGACTTCATTTTTAATGAAAGACAAGACCGACACTTATTTATTATTATAAAGAATTACGGAGTAGCAAAGTAACACATGGATTTAGAAAGTAACAAAATAGTGAAAGACGCAAGGCAGTCATTTGACCTTGGAGGGGCGTTTATCCCGGCATTGGCTCGGTTTATGTATGAAGTAAATGATGTTTATGCCGTGACATTTTCTACGGACGGTAAGCTTGTAGCAGATTATACAGTAACGGACGAAGAAGAAAGAAAGTTTATTTATTCGCTTTTGCCTGAAGCGAAGTTAAAGGAGATCGCAGCAAGCGTTGAGAATAACTTCGTAGAAGATTTAATATCGATAGCAACGGGACATGAAAATGTTGTGAGTGAGGCGATAGTTTTAAGACACGACGGAGTTCCGAAGGGAGTAACGATAGTAACCGGAGTGCTGGGAGAGGAAATCGGAGAAGGTACCGTACCGGTTGATATAAAAGTAACAGATATAGAAAATTACGAAAGAGTCGTGGAGCTTACAGTTAAGCTTCTTGATGAATACATTACTTCAAGTGCAAACGAACAAAAGGCATTGACGCTTCTTACTAAGATGCAGAAAGATTCTTCGAAACTTGAAGCGGATTATATCAGATCTTCGCTTATCACAGATATAGTGCAGATGCTTGAATCCGAAAAGGATATAGTCAAGATTGTGGAAGATATCTTTAAGATGGTTTGCGAATACCTTGACATTGATGTTGCAGACCTTTATAGGATTAATTCCGATGGCGTGACAGTATCAATCATTAGCGAATATGCATCAAATCCTTCCTTTGCGGTAATTGATTCGGAACAAGATGTGCAGCTTACAAATTATCCGTTCTTTAAAGGAGAGAATTATATAATCTCATCCAATACCGCACTTAAGAGCGAACAGCGTGAGTTCCTTGATAAAAACGGTATAAAGGCATACATAGTATTCCCTATTGTCTTAAAGGGTGAAGTGATAATGTATCTTGCCTTTAAGTGCATGAATGATGAGAGAATATTTAAAATGGAGACGGTAAGATTTATCTCCGATGTGAGAAAAATCTTACAGAGCATCATTACCAAAAGAGTTGCGCAAAACTCGCTTACAAGTTCTTTGACCTCGCTTGAAGATATCTTAAGCAGTATGGAGTGCGCGATCTACGTAATAGATCCGATAACAAGGGAACTTTTATTTTCGAATGATGTATTTGATGAGTCACTTAAAAATGCGCTTTCAAACATTAGACTCGTTGATCTTTTCGCTGATGGCAGAAAGGTGACTGAGTACGAGGTCAAAGCGTTAAAGAAGTGGCTTGAGATAAGTCAGAAGGCTATCAACTGGGTCGACGGAAGGCCGGTTGAATTATATACAATATACGATATAACAAAGAATAAGATGTACGAATACAGCATCGAGAAATCAAATAACAGTGATTTCTTGACAGGTCTTTTTAACAGAAGCAGATGCGAACAGGATTTGGAAGTATATCTTAATCTTATGAAGGATACAAATGAGAACGGTGCCTTCATTTTCATGGATATGGATGATTTTAAGCATATTAATGACGGTCTCGGTCATCAATACGGTGATATTCTTCTTAAAGCAATTGCTACGAATATAAGGCATGTACGTGGCATCGAAAATACTTGCTACAGAGTGGGCGGAGATGAATTCGTATGTATAGTTCCGAGCTTTGCCTACGGTAATCTTGATACCATTGTAAATACTCTGGTTGATATTTTCTCGCATCCTTGGTTTTTAAAGGGTGGAGAGTATTACTGTACGATGAGTATGGGTATATGTAAGTTTCCACATGACGCGAATACTGTGGAAGATGTCATAAGGAAGGCTGATATAGCCCTTACGGAAGCAAAGCGTAACGGTAAGAACCAGTTTAGATACTATAATGAGCAAACTACCACAAATGAGGTAAAACGCCTCGATATGGAAAAATACCTCCGTATAGCATGTGCACATCCTGAAGAAGAATTTGAAGTGTATTATCAGCCGATAATAAATGTTTTGGATGGTAATGATGAGTGCGTTGGAGCAGAAGCTTTGGTTAGATGGAATTCAAAAGAACTTGGACGACTTAAACCGGGAGACTTTATTCCTTTGGCAGAAAGCTTAGGACTTATATCAAGTATCGGAGATTTCGTATTAAGAGAAGCATGTAAGGCTTGTAAACACTGGAATGAGATGGGCCATCCGGACTTTAAGGTTAATGTTAACTTCTCGGTAGTTCAGCTTTTACAGACCGATATGAAGGATAAGATTAAGCAGGTGCTTGACGAAACGGGACTTACACCGAAGAATCTTACTCTTGAAGTAACGGAAAGCCTTGCGATAAATGATATTTCATATATGAAGAAGCTTTTAAAGAGCATCAGAGAATATGGAGTGCGTGTAGCGTTAGATGATTTTGGTACGGGGTATTCTTCACTTAATCATATTCATGAAATGCCTATTGATATAATCAAGGTTGACAGGTGCTTCGTTCGAGATATCGGCAAGGACGAATACTCACAGACCTTTGTAAAGATGGTAACGGAACTTGCGAAGGTGATGGATATGAATGTATGTGTGGAGGGCGTCGAAGAAGAAAACCAGCTCGACAAAGTTCGAAAGAACAAGGTCGATATGATTCAGGGATTCTACTTTGCAGAGCCTATGCCGTTTGATGAGTTTGAAATGAAATTTGTTAGTTAACGACTGAATTTATTGAATCAGGGTGCACACCCAAGAAAGGGTTTAGCTAGGCATGAATAATAAAGAGAGAGGCAAAAAATATAAAACAGCGTTACAGAAGCGTGTTGATATATTGACGCAACTTGTCGATACTGACAGAAATCAGGCCAAAAGAGAGTTCAGACAGCTTTTAAAGGAAGGTAAGGAGGAGAATAATCCGGTTCTTATCGGTGTGGCCAATTATTATATAGGACTCTTGAATTTTAAAGATGGTTTAAGAGCAAATTTCTTGGCTTATGCATTAAAGGCAACGGCTATGCTTTCGGCAACGAAGGATTATGAGATGCTTGCAAGAAGCTATAATCTTTTGGGAATTGCATATGCGGGAATGGAAGATTATCAGATGGCGCTCACGCAGTATTCTGCGGCACTTGAGATAATGAAAAGGCATAAGATTTCCACTACGACGATAACGAGAGAGACCGTTATGAATAATGCTGCGGAAGTGTATTATGAGCTCGGAGATATTAAAAAGGCAATAAGAGTAGCAGAGGTATGCCTTAATAAAGTGTTGGCAAAAAAGTCTGTTGATGATGAACTTGTGATTATTCTTGCAGGCAATCTTTCTGAGTATTATGAAATACTTGAAGATTATGAAAGAGCTTCGGAGTCCTTAAGAATGGTTAAAAAGCTTTTAAAGAAGCTGGATGATGAATTTAATTATTTGACATATTACGCAAGAAAAACTTCTATTGAATACGCCAGGGGTAATATAAAGAAGGGTAACGAATGCGCAGATAAGACTATTGAACTTATTTCAAGCGGATGCGATTCATATATGCTTCATCGCGATTATGAAAGAATAGCGCATGCTCAGATAGAAATCGGTGAGTATGACAGAGCGGATAAGCTTGCAACTTTTCTTTGGGATTATGCAAAACTTACGAATCTATTTATTGATAAGATTGTAGCCAATCGTATACAGGCACACTATTATTACGTAACAAAAGATGAAAAGCGTGCTTTAGGATTTTATAAGAATCTTGATTTCTATTATATCGAAAGAGATAAGGAACAGCGTGCGGCACAGCTTGAAGTACAAAAGAAGACGGAAGCAATGAACCGTGAAGTTAAGGCTTTCATGCGCGAACTTAAAAAGCAGGAGAAGCTTATAGACAGAGATCCGATGACGAAGCTTTACAATCGTAATGCGCTTCCTAAGATAATGAATGAGTTTATCGATACTGCAGCAATAAAGAATAAAAGAGTCGGAGCCATATTCGTTGACATTGATTATTTTAAGCAGTATAACGACACATATGGACATGCAAAGGGCGATGACATAATAAGGAGTGTATCAGACGTATGTCTTGACGAAGAGTGCAGTACGGTCAAATTTGCGCGTTATGGCGGTGATGAATTCTTTGGTGTGTTACTCGGATATTCAGACGATCAGATTTCCGAGATTGCGAGACGCATAGCAAGAACTATAAGAGATATGTACCTTAAGCATTCAAAGAATCCTAACGGAGAGCGAATTACCTTATCTATGGGTCTTGTAAATGTCGTAATGAAGGATACTACAAGAACGATTCTTGATATTGTAAACTATGCGGATAAGGCGGCATATCATGCAAAGAATAACGGAAAGAATTCTATTTGGGCATATGATCTGGAGTATTCAAACAAAGAAAAAGGTGATGAGAGATATGTAAAGATAGAATTCTAAATGCGTTGTTTTAGTGGATTTGAAATAAAATAATAATTTATATGATTTTAATTGAAATAAGGGTTGACTTTTAGTTTAATCTTTGATATTATAATCAAGTCGCGTGTAGCGAAATGCGGAAGTGCTGGAATTGGCAGACAGGCAAGACTAAGGATCTTGTGTTTGTATAGACGTGTGGGTTCAAGTCCCATCTTCCGCATAAAGAGGAGAGAATCAGGAATTCCTGGTTCTCTTTTTTTATGTTTTCTCTCCTCTTTATGCGGAAGGAGACCCGAACCCAGTGGGTTCAGGTCTCGCCTTCGGCTCGGTCGTTGCTAAACGCGTGCCACCGGCACGCAGCAACCCATCTTCCGCAGGTCCATTCTCCGCTTCGCTCCGGTCGGCGCAAATCCAAGGTCCACCGGACCTCGTGCGCCACATCTTCCGCATAAGTATGTAAAAAGGCTAAGAAACTTTGTAATATCAAGGTTCAAGGCCTTTTTCTTTCCAACGAAAAATCAACGTTTTTTTTAGGTGCTTGGGTTGCTGGTGGGTTGTTGTAACAAAGCACTTTAGAAAAACGGTAAGAGTACCGAAAAACTAAAATGATGTTGCAAATTAAGTAGAACAGTATTATACTTTAGAAAAACGGTACAGATACCAAAAAATTAAAGCGGAGAATGCGAATGGTAATAAAAAGAGATAAATACCTAAATCAATTGATAAATCGTATGAATAATGGATTAATAAAGGTAGTTACAGGAATTAGAAGGTGCGGGAAGTCATACCTTTTATTTGAGCTTTTTTATAATTATCTTTTAGAATCGGGGATTGATAAGAAGAATATTATTGCAATTCCATTAGATGATGAGGAATATGCGGCTTATTGTAATCCTCATGAATTATCCGAGTATATAAAAAGCAGAATAATCGATGATAGCGAGAAGTATTATGTTTTTATAGATGAGGCACAGTACGCAATCACAAGGGAAGAATTGAAGAATCCAGATATACCTATAAGATTGTATGGCGTATTAAATGGGCTTCTAAGAAGAAAAAACGTAGATGTATATATTACCGGCAGTAATTCAAAGTTCTTATCATCGGATATTATGACGGAATTCAGAGGAAGAGGAGATGAGATTCATGTTGCGCCGCTTTCTTTTTCAGAGTACTTACCTGCGTCAGGAAAGAATAAGTTTGAAGCTTGGGAAGATTATATTTACTATGGTGGACTTCCACATATTTTAGCTGAAGTAGACGAACAATCGAAAGTAGCATATTTAGATAGGCTTAATGGCGAGATCTATCTTCGCGATATGTGTGAAAGACATGATATTAGTGATGAAGCTGGGATGGAAGAGCTTATGAAACTACTTGCTTCTGCTATTGGGTCATTGACTAATCCGCAGAAAATATTTGATACATTCCGTAGCTCCGGGCGTAAAGGTGTTTCAATGCCGACAATTACTAATTATATGAGATATCTTCAGGAAAGCTACTTGATACAGAAAGCCGAAAGATATGATATTAAGGGAAGAAAATATATTAGTACACCGTCAAAATACTATTATACGGATATTGGACTTCGAAATGCATTATTAAATTTCAGACAGCATGAAGAAACTCATATCATGGAAAATGTGATATATAATGAATTGATTTATCGTGGTTTTAACGTAGATGTGGGAATTGTTGAAATAAGAGCTGATGAGAATGGTAAGAGAGTACGAAAACAACTTGAAGTGGATTTTGTAATAAATAAGGGAAGCAAGAGATATTATATTCAGTCAGCATATGCATTACCGGATAAGGACAAAATGGCTCAAGAACAAGCGTCGCTTGTTAAGATTGCAGATTCATTTAAGAAAATAATAATAGTCAATGGTAATTCAAAGATATGGAGAAATGAGCAGGGAATTACTATAATGAGTTTATTTGAGTTTCTTCTTAATGAGGATAGTCTGGATTTATAAAAATGGATTTTGCGTGGGTTTTCTCTTGGGTTGAAGATGAAAGCGATGCCGGAAGACCTCCTTTCTGCGTTATTCTATAAATATCTCATCTTCAAGTCCCATCTTCCGCACTAGGAAAATTTTGTTAAAGAGCTTTGAAATTAGCGGTTTCAAGGCTCTTTTCTTTTTCGAAATTAACGATTTTAAGGTGAGACCTTGGTGAGACCTCGCCGTTATCGTTAAACAAATCAACCAAATCATCCATATCGTCTTTTGTGGCGTAAGTATAATACATCATGTTAGTTTCTACGCTATGACCCAAAGGCTCTTTTAACATAATGGTTTTAAAAGAAAAAAAGAGACATCAAAATGATGCCTCTTTTATATAAACATATGCTTATGCATTTTTAAGTTGATCAAGCTCTGCACTTATATCTTTCATGATCTTCGAGAACCGTCTTACCATCTCGACATTCTCATTACTATTGGCAGCTACTTCCTGCGTACTTGCTGACATTTCTTCGGAGCCAGATGAAAGAGTACTTACGGAATCTACAATCTCCTTATTATTTACAAGGAGTTCGCTCATAAGATTCTCCATATCCGTCATGCCTTCATTAAGAGTAGATATGGTTCTCTTAATATCAACGAACTTCTCATTTGTATTTTTTGCAAGTTCACGCTGCGAATTGGAAATACTGACACTCTCATCAACCTTTCCGGCCACATCATTGGCATCTTCTGCAAGCTGATCGAGAATCTCCGTAATCTGCTCGGTTGCACCCTTGGTCTGTTCGGCAAGCTTTCTTATCTCATCAGCTACCACTGCGAATCCACGTCCGGCATCTCCTGCACGTGCAGCTTCTATAGACGCATTAAGTGCAAGAAGGTTGGTCTGAGAAGATATATTAAGAATCATATCCGTAATCTCACGAACTGATTCCGAACGCTTCTGAAGATTCTCTGCAGAAACCTTCATGTTATTACCTGATTCAATTGCCTGGCCTACATGTTTTGTAAGCTCTGACATCGCCGTTCTTCCGGAATTGACACTCTCTTCAACTTCACGTGTTGCATCTATTATGGCACGCGCTTTGTCATTGGTATCTTCTATAATCTTGGCGATTGCATTGGTTCTCTCCGTCTGGTGTGCTATTGCTTTGGCATTATCCGCAATACCATCTGATATTCCATGCAACGAGAGATTCATGGCACCTGTTGCTTCCTCAATTCGCCCGATTGCTTCATTAACCGTACTCATCTTGGATTCCACGCTGCCTGCTACCGTTCTTATCTTGACCGCTACTTCATCTGTCTTAATTGCATTATCATTGGCATCTCTTACAGAACTTGTTACATACTCGCTTAAAATAATTACTCCACGAAATACCGCAATTGTCGTAAGCACAGAGATAATAACCTCTATCATAATCTGCTCACCGGCTACCTCAAATCCATCCTGCGCCAACATCATACCGGCTTTAATAAGGTTAAGGCACATAAATGCGATTGCTATAACCTTAGTGGTAAAAAGATCCATGGTTATCATGATTCCTAAAAGCAACGGGATAAGATAAGGGTATGTACCATTACCTCCCCCGACCAATAATGTAAGCGCATATACAGCACTAAAACCATATGCCACAAATCTCGAATACAGAAGTTGTCCTCTGTATTTTATAAATAATACTATTGCAACTGAAAGCACGATTACTCCTGCCACGCTCGGAACTATACTTCGATATGGTTCAAGTTCTGCAAAATGCATCTGAGATATGCAGCCTACTATAAGGAAAAATGTAGTAAACACATGGCCCCAGAACAATAAATGATGCGCCTTGGAATAAAGTTTTTGTGCGAGTCTGTTTTCTTCCATAAGATTAACCTCCTGAAACTGCCCGTATTAAATCACGTTTGAACTAATATTACCACCATTACGCGTTTTTTTCCAGCGAACATTCGGTGAATTTATATACTTATTCGATAAGCTGTGATAGAATGGTAATGCCTTACCGGCATAATGCAAAGAGGTAATCAAATGATTAAAATAATAAAAAAAGAGCCTATGTGATATGTACCCTCTTTACTGGACAACCAGTAAGGAGGGTATAGCAGATATGCTGGGCTATGGTAAAAAGACAAAGAATCTTTCAGTTACAAATCTTACACGACTGGATATTCCGGATATGTATGGGGAGTTTAAGGTTGATTTCTTCTCGTTTATACCTCCGGTTGTGTCGTATGGTAAGAATATTGTTGGAGTTTCTACACTTGGAGATTGTACGGTCATAGTACTGCATAGAACGAAAATGGTGTAAGTGGTTTGCGACTTAGGGAGTTAATGTTTTGCGAGTTTGTTGTGTGGAAGACGAGGTCGCACAGGGAGAGTTTCTTAAGAAGAGAATTTTAACCTGGGGCGAAGCAAATAACGTACAAATTAATATAGATTTATATAAAAGCGCAAACGAGTACCTGTTTAATGCGGGTAAGTATTCGTATGACCTTATATTCCTTGATATCCGTATGGATGACATTAATGGTATGGAACTTGCGAAGAAGATTAGGGAAGAAGATAAGGATGTGCTTTTGGTATTTGTCACATCGGAACGTGGCTTTGTATTTGAGGGATACGAGGTTGATGCCTATCGATATATATTAAAACCCATAAGCGATGAGAAATTAAGCGATGTCCTAAATTATGCCGTTAAAAACGCGGTTCGTGATGAGGGAAGCATAATCTTAAAAGTCGATAACGAGATGACGAGAATCAAGCGAAGTGATATTATCTTTATCGAGGTAAAAGGTCATTATGTCGACATTCATACGAATGAAGGCGTTATTACCACTAAGATGAGTTTCGAAGAGGCCCTTGCTTCTTTAAATGAAAATAACGAGCTTTTTATTAAATCACATAGAAGTTATGCCGTAAACCTTGATAAGATATTAAAAATCGGAAGGACGGAGCTTACACTCACAAATAGGGATGTGATTCCTGTAAGTAAGTCTATGTATGAAGCGGTAAATAAGGCATTTATCAATTATAATTTAAAGCAATAATTGTAAAAGGGATGGAAATGGAAAAGGTTTATATAGGGATATTTATAGTTCTTGCGATAGTGCTTATAGTAGCGGTAATTCTACTTAGCCGTAAAGCAATTCTTAAATTCTATGAGAGAAGTACTGCAAGATATCAAGATAAGCTTATTAAGAATCAGATTGAAGAAGTTAATAACGTGTATCTTACGATGCGTGGCTGGAGACATGATTATCATAATCATATGCAGTCGTTAAAGGCATATCTTGAGATGGATAATATAAAAGAGGCTCGTGAGTATCTTGATAATCTTGAAACGGATCTTGATGATATAAATCTTTTGTTTGATACCGGAAATATTGGAGTAGACGCAATTCTTAATTCAAAGATATCTTTGGCTATAAATAATGGTATAAAAGTAGATTATAAAGCAACAGTCCCCGTAAAGACTACTGTGTCGGATATAGATCTTTGTGTAGTTCTTGGTAATTTGATAGATAACGCAGTTGAGGCATGTGAAAAGGTTGAAAGCGATAAAAGATTCATCCGCCTTTACATAGGTCAATTCAAGGGACAGTTATACATTTCCGTATCCAATGCGACTGCGGAGACGGTGCGAAAACTTGATGAAGAATACATAACAAATAAACGTGGAAATCATGGCCACGGATTAAAGAGAATAAACCTTGTTGTTGAAAAATATGAGGGCTTCATTAACAGAAAAAATGAAGCGGGTGTATTTGTGACGGAAATAATGCTTCCGTTATAGTAAATAAAGAATAATCCATTCGTGCACGAAAATAATCCATTCGTGCACGATTTTAATATCAGAGTAAAATATATGATAGGATAAGCTCATCAAAGAAATGAGAGGAGAAAGTTTTATGAAAAAGCATTCAATTGTAAGTAATTACATTTATTTACATAAACCGCTGTTTAAAGAGGAAAAAGTTTATATAGCGGGGCGATATTTAAAAGTCTTATTGTCGGTAGTGGTGCCGTTAATAGGAACGATGTTATCGGCATTTATCGTATGGCTTCTTGGAGTTGAAAATAATATTTTTAGTATAGCAGGTGGAATAATCGCAGTTTTCTTGGGATATGCGTTTGTATCATTTGCAAAAGTGTTTGTTATTGAAGCAAATAATTTACATCACATACCTATAAGGTGCCAGAGATTTCTTTTGCCGATTATGAAAAAGGATATGATAATACCTTTGGAAAAATTTGAAGATCCTGATATGGCAACTGAGATTCAGAAAGCAGGTAATGCCTGCGGATCAAATATGTGGGGAATAGAAGGCTTCTTCAGATATTTGGATATGGTTGCATCAGGCGTAATAGGTCTTATGATTTACCTTTTTATAATGGGAACAGTAAATCCTCTTGTAATGCTTTTACTTACTGTTTTAGCAGTCATGAGCGCAACATTTAATTACCTTCCGGTAAGGTACCGTAAGAAGATTCGTGATAAACTGGCTAAAAATGAAGTCACTATGGACTATATAGATGAAAGAATAGCCGGAAACACCGCGGCAGGAAAGGATATAAGAGCATATGGGCTTATAGACTATATCATAGGTGAATATGATAAAGCCGTTAAGTCGGAGCGTAAGTATTATAGAAATCTCCACGCGTTTTTTGCTGCTGGTTCTATAGTTGATATTTCGATAAGCGCCCTGAGAGATCTTGTCTGTTATATCTATCTGATAAGCTGCCTTAAAAATGGAATGAGTATAGCCGAGTTCGTCTTTTATCTTGGTATAATCGGAGGGCTTTCGGGTTGGCTTAATGAACTTACAAGTAATATAACCAGGCTTCTGGCCAGAAATGACGAAGTATCTTGTTACAGAAATTATATGGAAGCCGAAGAAGGAAAAAGAGCCGATATACTTCCGGAAAAGGGTTTTGATAATATTGATATAGTATTTGAGCATGTATTTTATAGATATAAAGGCGCCGACAGAAATGTGCTTGATGATGTATCGTTCCATATCGCACCGGGAGAGCATATGGCACTTGTAGGTCTTAACGGAGCAGGTAAAAGCACGATAGTTAAGCTTCTTAGCGGACTTTATATGCCGACTGAAGGTAATATATATGTTAACGGTATAAATACAAGGGATATCGATTTAAAAGAGTATTATTCGCATGAGGCGGCTGTATTCCAAGAACCATTTATTAGCTCATATACTATTGCGGAAAACGTGGCGCTTAGTTTGGACTATGATGAAAAAAATGTTATAGATGCATTGGAGCGTGCGGGATTAAAGGAAAAGTTGGATGGCCTTAGTAATGGTATAAATACTTATCTCGGTAAAGATATAGATGATAGCGGAATAAGTCTTTCGGGTGGTGAAACTCAGAAACTTCTTCTTGCAAGGGCACTTTATAGGAATCCGTCACTTATGCTCCTTGATGAGCCGACTGCAGCACTTGATGCGTTGGCTGAGAAAGAAATATACGAGATTTATAATACAGTACTTTCGGATGTTACCTCGCTCTTTATATCACATCGACTTGCTTCTACAAGATTTTGTAAGAATATCATTTTGCTTGAAAACGGTAAGATAGTTGAAGAAGGTGATCATGAGGCACTCATGGAAAAGAACGGCAGATACTTTGAGCTATTTAAAGTGCAGAGCAAGTATTATGAAGAGGAGGGCAAAGGCAATGTCGCTTAAACAAATGTGGGAATATGTGCTTTTTCAGTCAAACGGCTATAAGTTGGCAGCACTCTTTGTTATTGTCGGTACGGTATGCGGCGCGGGATATGCGTATGTAAATAGTATCCTGTATGCGAGAATACTGGATATTCTTATTATTGAAAACTATGACAGAGCAATTTATATGGTTGTAATAATGATTGTGGCAGTGTGGATATTAATGGTTTTGGAAGCACTTTCTAAGATTGTGGTAGATACATGGATGGATTCGAGCGATTATGAAACAAAAAAACGTACTGCTAAAAAAGTTTTTACTATGCAATATGAAAAAGTGGAACGTGAAGAAACTTTAAGTGCTTTACGAAAGGTAAGAATGGGAGAGCTTTCTGAAGGAGGAATAGCAGTTCAACTTGATGCTATATATTCGTTTTTTACTTATATTGTAAAGACTGTTTTTTCCACGGCATTTTTGGTTACGTTAATTATAAAAGCTTCGTTCGGCGGAAATGTAAATGTATTAAAAATATTGATTTTAACATTGCTTTTGGCAGGATTCATGGCATTAATAGCTTATCTTTCTGTAGTTATAGCATGGAAACTTGGAGAAAAAGGAAATGAGATGAGCGAGAAAAACGTTCGCGGTAACAGTGAGTTTAACTATCTTACAAGCTTTATGTTTTCTGATGCGGCGGCGCTTAACATAAGATTATATGACTGCAGTGATTATATAATTAAGAAGTGTAAGCTTATAATAGATTCAATGAAAATATGGATTGAATATGGCAGGTATAAAGGAATACGTAACGGAATACTTGGTATTATAATGCAACTACTGGCAGCCTATATTTATATATATATGGCAGTTGTGGCTCTTGGTGGTATTGTAACAACAGGTGAAGTGCTTATGTATGCAGGGGCCGCGATAACTATGGTTGCATCAATTCAAGGAATGCTCGGATTATACAATTCCATAGTGTTTAGAAATAAATTCCTTAAGACATACGAAGAATTTATAGAAGATGAGAACATGAGTTACGACGGCACGCTTCCGATAGAAAAACGCGATGATAATAGATACGAGCTTGCATTTAAGGGCGTATCGTTTAAGTATCCCGGATGCGACGAGTATATTTTGAAAAATGTGTCCATAAAGTTTAATATTGGAGAGAGAATAGCACTCGTGGGGCTTAACGGAGCCGGAAAAACTACGCTTATCAAACTTTTAATGCGTTTTTATGAGCCAACTGAAGGAGAGATAACTTTAAATGGTATAGATATCAGAAAGTATGATTATAACGAGTATGTAAGTATTTTTGCCCCGGTATTCCAGGACTTTGCACTATTTGATTTCCCAATAGATGAAAATATTGCCGGATCGATTGATGTTAATGAGGTAAGACTTAAGAGGGCGATAAAAGATGCACAGATAGAAGATGTAATAGAAAAACTTCCCGATAAAGTACATACGAGACTTGGACATCATAACGGAGAAGGAACCGGACTTTCCGGTGGAGAAAAGCAAAAGGTTGCCATAGCCCGAGCACTTTATAAGGATGCGCCGTTTGTTATCATAGATGAGCCTACGGCGGCGCTTGATCCTGTTGCGGAAGCAGAGGTCTACGAGAATTTTGATAAGCTTGTCGGAAATAAGACATCAATCTATATCTCCCATAGAATGAGCAGTTGTAAATTCTGCGACAGAATCGTAGTTTTAGACGGAGGTAAAATCGCCGAGGAAGGTAATCATAAGGAGTTACTCGCACAAGACGGAATCTATGCAAAGTTATATAATACACAGGCAGAGTATTATACAGCATAAAACCAGATGCGAAATAGAAAAAGCCGCAGGAAACTGCGGCTTTTTCTATGCCTATTTGCAGAGAAAAAAGCTTCCGGAAAAAGATAAAAATATTATTATAAATGCTAATGTCACTCATTTAAAATTCCGAAATATGATATGTACTATAGTAGTGTGCATGAGCTCCATGGAGGGAAGACTTATGATGATTGTACAGCATAACATGGTCGCGATGTTTGCACAGAATAACCTTAAGATTACGAACAGCAAGCAAGCGAAGAATATGGAGAAGCTTTCTTCTGGATACCGGATCAATCGCTCTGCGGATGATGCGGCAGGTCTTAAGATATCCGAAAAAATGCGTTCGCAGATACGCGGTCTTGACAGGGCCGGTGAAAATATAGAAGACGGTATAAGTTTTATTCAGACCGGTGAAGGTGCGTTAGGTGAAGTACATTCTATGCTTCACCGTATTCGTGTGCTTGCGGTTCAGGCAAGTAACGATACGAATAACATAGAAGACAGAGAAGCAATAGACCAGGAAGTTCAGCAGATTAAGCGTGAAATGAACCGTGTCTACAGAACGACTGAGTTTAATAAGATGAATATCTTTAAGGCACCTGATTCAATAGAGCCTGAAATCGACGGCGAGCCTAATGATGTCGAGTTCTTTAACGCGGCAGACGGTGTTAAAACTGCAGGTGTTATAGTTAACGGAAAGCGTTATACATACGGTGAAATCGGTGTATCGTATGAGCTTTTACCTGAAGAGGATTTTTACAGAACGATAACAGACCCTGATAACCCGGACGAACTAATAAGATTCCATCTTAAAGCAGGAGAAACACCTGATAAACTTCGTCGTATCTATGAGATTAAGATAGATGAGGAAGGCGTCCTTATTAACGATTTGTATGCCGGAAAATGGAATGACGGCAGTATTAAAAAGAGCGGAGATTATTATACAGTTAATTTCCACGGAATGGATCTTTCATTTGAAGCGGATGATGAGGTTTTGGAAGCCTTTAAAAAGAACGATGAAGTACTTTGTACGTTTGAATCATTTCTTTCCGGTGGAGTAAGTAATAACAGCGCTGTTTCTTCGACAAGAGATACCATGATTTTAAACGTAACCAACAGTAATAAAGATACTATTGAAAACTTTGCGTATCAAATCAAGGCAGATAACACCGGTGTGGCATTGGTACAGACTACAGGTAATGATGGAATAACCCATTCAAAAACAAATTGGGGTGATTTTACCAATACAGACAGCGGTGAAGAGTCCTATCCGATATCTGATTGGGGTGTTACATTTGAAGGCAATAACCCTGTGACATTAAACAGCGAGGCAACATATAAATATACAGATTCCGGAACTGCCGGATATTATACCAATAATATGTCTTTCAAGTTCAATTTCAACGAAAATGAAGTTTCGAGAGACCAGGCAATAAGTGCCCTTACGCAAAATCTTTCCGGAAGTTCCGTAAGTTCACCGATAGCAAGTGTTACGGTAAACGATGGAGTGACGCTTACAAGTTATTCTACATCCGCCTTATCAAACTTCCATTTCCAGCGTGATAAGTTATTACGTGACTTTGGAAGTTCAGGTTCAAGTGCGGCCATGAACGTAACTGTAGAGCGTACGCTTGTTAATAACGGAGCCGTAACAGATCATGAATTGAGAAAAGAATTGACGCAGGCTTATGTTAAGCGTACCGATACTTATCGTGAAAAAACAACCGAAGTTGCAGGTGAGGTGACGGGAAAGGTATTTTATGTTAACGGCATTGAGTACGATGAAGATTTTGTCACAGCAAACTATAGGGTTGGTGATTTGGAAGAATATCATACCGAAACATGGGGAGCAACCACGGATAAGACGACATATCACTTGGATAACGGTACTTACGGTGTGGGCGATGCATCGATTGCAAAGTCAACAACGACAGGTTCGATAATAAGTGATGTTAATATATATGATGAAAACGATAATGTTGTCGGAAGAGCATATATAAGCCGTAGCACGACAAAAACGGTTACCGATGAGCGTATTGCATCAAATTACGATACTGATGCATACGGAAGAAAGAAAGCATATGTGCAAAACGGCGGATCATATACATATGTATCAGATCCTTCAAGATATATAATGAGTTCGGGTGACGGATTGCCGCTTGATACAAGTGGAAATAAATACAGCGAACTTACAGATTTAAGTGCTTTGGCAGGTACGCAGCGATATGTAGAGACAGGTGCGGCATGGATTGCAACCGATACATACGATCTTGATTATTATACATATTCAGGTAAAAACTCTGCAGGCACTGAGATCTTGAGTAAGAGTACAGGTACACCTCAATTCTTGAATGTAGGAACAAGTGGTGTAACTTCAATAGGTATTCATGACGAGAATGGTGTATTGCATACATACAAGACCGAGAATCATAGTGATGTATTAAATACTACAATATCCTCGAACGATTCATACGGTATAAACTTTGGCCTGAACTACACTACGGGTATCGGGAATCGTTCAAATACGATAACTGTAACACCAAGCACAGTTGCTACAAGAACGTTTACTAAGGCTGCAAAATCTGCCGGAACAGCTTCTGATACAAAGCTTAATACCGAGATAATAAAGCCGGTCTACCCTGATAAGTTAATACATATTCAGGCAGGTGCCAATGTATATCAGAGTATAGATATTACATATCCTGTTCTTTCGAATTCGATAGTTGGTATATCCGGTGCAAAGACGACTACATATGATACAAGTCAGGCGACTATAGCGATGGCAGATACTGCTATAAACTTTATTTCCGAGGTAAGAAGTAAGCTCGGTGCATATCAAAACCGTTTGGAGCATGCGTATAACATAGCGAAGAATGTTGAAGAGAATACTCAGGCAGCAGAATCCATAATACGAGATACGGATATGGCAAAAGAAATGATGGACTTCGCAAAGAATAATATTTTGGAACAGGCAGGAACTGCAATGGTTGCAAATGCAAATCAGCAGACGCAGGGAGTGCTTAATCTCCTCAGGGGCTAATAGAATGAAGATTACTAAGAAATTACTGGCAATATTAATATTGAGTATTATGGTATTCGTTACTGCATGCGGAAACGGTGACGGAATCCTAAGCATTGATGATATAGAAAGTGCCTTTTCAAGTTCCGGAAATGCCGATAAAACTAATAATAAATCAGCTGATAATGCAAAAAACGGTGAAAAGGACTATACGGAAGGCGATTACGATAAGAAAGATGTCGAAGATTCAATATGTTATATAGCAACAAAGTATTTAAGTAAAGATGAGATTAAAACTAACGGCTATGTGATCTGTATCGATGCCGGACATCAAAAGCATGCGAATACCGAGCGCGAGCCTATAGGCCCGGGAGCGTCTGAAACTAAGCCTAAGGTGGCAGCAGGTACTCATGGAGTTGTAAGCGGACTTAATGAATATGAGCTTACTCTAATGGTTGCACTTAAACTTCAGGCGGAGCTTGAAAATCGTGGATACACCGTGATAATGGTAAGGACGACGCATGATGTTAATATCAGTAATTCTAAAAGAGCGGCAATAGCAAATAATGCCGGAGCAGATGCTTTTATAAGAATTCATGCGAACGGATTAGACAGCGCTTCCGCACATGGTGCAATGACAATATGTCAGACCAAGAACAATCCTTATAATGCAAGCTTACATGATAAAAGCTATAGTCTTTCCAAGAACGTACTCGATTATCTTGTTGATTCAACAGGATGCAGACGCGAGCGCGTCTGGGAGACAGATACAATGTGCGGTATAAACTGGTGCCAGGTCCCTGTGACAATTGTGGAAATGGGATACATGACAAATCCTGATGAAGATGCTAAAATGGCTACTGAGGATTATCAGGACTTGATTGTACAGGGAATAGCAAACGGATTGGATGCATATTTCGGAATCAGGTAATCAAATTAAATTTAAGACAGGAATAATATATGCTTGAGAACTTTAACGTAGCGGCAACGGCGGTTGTTCCATTTATAGTATATGTTCTTTTGGGAGCAATTGCCAAAAGAAGAAAGATAGTATCGGAAGAATATCTTAAAGAACTAAACGGAATAGTATTTAAGGTTTTCTTTCCGTTCATCATGTTTGCAAATCTTTATGATGTGGATTTTAATACCTTTAACGGTGGAAGTTATGTGCTTGTCACAATGGTGGCAACACTTATATTACTCATATTGTTATTGGTATTTGTTCCAATCTTTGTAAAAGAGAATTCCCGTCGCGGAGTTATAATTCAGGCGATTTTACGCAGTAATTCGGTTCTTTACGCAATTCCGCTTGTTGAAAGTGTATTTGGTGATGAAGGAGCATTAAAAGCAAGTATTTTGGTGGCTTTTATAGTGCCGTTCTATAACGTATGTTGCGTTGCAATATTAGAGTATTACAGGGGTGGAAAGGTTAAGCCTCTTGTTATAATTAAGAATATTTTTAAAAACCCGATAATAATCGGTGCAATTTGCGGTATGATATTTAATATTTTACCGATTACAATGCCACATGCACTTGTAAAGCCGATAGATCAGCTATCCGCGATGGCAACACCGTTATCGCTTTTTGTACTCGGCGGAACGCTTCATATAGCAAGTATAAGAAAGAATGCTTTACCGCTTGCTATAGGAACAACGTTAAAACTTGTTATCATTCCAAGCATAATGATGTTTGTTATGTATAATTTCGGCATTAAGGATGCGGAGCTTTTCGCTGCATTTTCTGCTTTTGCGACTCCGGTTGCAGTATCGTCTTATCCTATGGCTCAGAGTATGGGCGGAGATGGCGATCTGGCAGGGGAGTTTGTGGCGGTTACGACAATTCTTTCAATAGGAACGATATTTATCTGGATAGTTGTATTAAAAACGATTGGAATGATATAGTTTTAGGTTCTTTTTCCTTGCGTTATTAAATTAAAAATAGTATAATCTTTCTTGTGCGAATCACAAGTGAGCGGAAGTGGCGGAATTGGCAGACGCGCAGGCTTCAGGTGCCTGTGGTAGCAATATCGTGTGGGTTCAAGTCCCATCTTCCGCAGTTGATCTTTAAATGATACTTTTTAAAGAGTAGTCGTTTCATAAATCATTTCGGTAACGATCCCTGAGATTGAGAGAAGATAATATCAAAGGAGGAACAACATGGGAATGCGAGAAAAATACGAGAGTTTATCAAAAGGTGCACTCAAAGATTTAGCTGAATACCGTGGAATAGATACAACAGGAATGCTTAAGAAAGATCTTGTTGAAGCAATGGTTGAACTTGATGAAAGAGAAGCAGCAAAAGGTGCCGCAGCAGAAGAGAAGGCTAAAGAAGAAGCAACAAAGAAGGTAAAGACTGTATCAAGAGCTTCAAAGGAAGTTACTGAAGATAAGCCGGTTAAGTCTGCACCTCGTAACGAAGAGTCGGAAGAGAATGCAAAGATTACACCGGGAAGATACGAGCCTCCTAGAAAGCCGGGACAGGTAAAGCTTACAGAAGATGAGAAGCAGTTTGATGTAAGAATCAGAGCTTCAATACCGGATGAGACTATAGCTATGGATAGCGGCGAGCTTGTAGCGGGTATCTTAGAAGTAACGGATAACGGATACGGATTTATCAGAAGTGCAAACTTCCTTCCGGGTGAAGATGATGTATATGTTGCAACAGGCATGATAAGAAAGTATCACCTTAAGACGGGTGATTATTTGAAGGGAAGCAAGAAAGCCAGGGAAAAGGACGAGAACGATAATTACAAAGAAAAGTTCAGTGCTTTATTGTATGTGATTTCTGTCAATGGTGAGGCACCGGAGAGAGCAACTACGCGTCGCCCGTTTGAAGATCTTACACCTATATTCCCTCAGGAGCGAATTCACCTTGAGTATCCGGGATGTACGATAGCGCAGCGAATCGTTGATATCATTGCTCCTATAGGTAAGGGACAGCGTGGTATGATCGTTTCACCGCCTAAAGCGGGTAAGACAACTCTTTTAAAGCAGGTGGCAACATCTGTATTAAAGAATAATCCGGAAATGCATTTGATTATATTGCTTATAGACGAACGTCCGGAGGAAGTTACGGATATAAGAGAGGCAATATGTGGACCGCAGGTTGAGGTAATTTATTCAACGTTTGATGAACTTCCGGATCATCATAAACGTGTTGCGGAAATGGTACTTGAGCGTGGCAAGAGACTTGTAGAGCATGGACAGGATGTTATAGTACTTCTTGATTCTATTACAAGACTTGCAAGAGCATATAATCTTACGGTTCCGCCGAGTGGCAGAACATTAACCGGTGGTCTTGATCCTGCAGCGCTTCATATGCCTAAGAAGTTCTTCGGTGCCGCAAGAAAGATGAGAGAAGGCGGAAGCCTTACGGTTCTTGCAACTGCACTCGTTGATACGGGTTCTAAGATGGATGATGTTGTATTCGAAGAGTTCAAGGGTACAGGTAACATGGAACTTGTACTTGACAGAAAGTTACAGGAGAAGAGAATCTTCCCTGCAGTTGATATTGTTAAATCCGGTACAAGAAGAGACGATCTCTTACTTTCTGCTGATGAGCAGCAGGCAATGGAAATTGCACGTCGCGGACTTAACGGTGCCAAACCTGAACTTGCGACAGAGACACTCCTTCGTATGTTCCAGGGAACAAGAACCAATAGAGACTTAGTTTCGGAAATCAACAGGAAACGTATATTATAGTTTTTAAGGGGGCAATTACTATTGCCCCTTAATTTCAAGGTGGAATTATGGATATCAAGCCAACAATTAAATTCAGTCTGTTACAAGGCATTTTTTGGATGACGTTCAGCCCGATTTTTGCATATGCCAGTGTATATCTTCTTGATAAGGGACTTACAAACTCAAAAGTGGGGGTTGTTCTCGGAGCGGGAAGCATAATAACGGTAATGGTGCAGCCTGTTATGGGAGGTTTGGCCGATAGAGCCAGGGGACTTATCCTTCATAAAATGATTATAGCACTATCGATTCTGGAACTTATACTTTGTGCCATACTGTTATTAGTTCCGGGTAAGATTATTGTGGTGTCGGTGGTATATACCCTTATAATAGCTTTTTCCTCAGTAATAACGCCGCTTACATATTCAATCGGTATATATTTCATGGATAGGGGTATTCCTATAAATTTCGGAGTGTGCCGCGGAATCGGGTCTATAGCATATGCCATAATTTCTGCAGTGATTGGAGTACTGCTTACGCATCTTGATGTGAGCGTTATCATTATGGTTACAATGATGATATATGTTTTGTTAATCATTTCTGTGATGTGCTTCCATTTTGAAGGAATTGACGAAAAAGATAAGAGAACGAATCTGCCTTTAAAAGACAAGGGCAAATCGGCAAATGAAGCCCCGGATTCGCTTGTATCTTTTATAGCTTCACATAGAAGATATTTAATAGTGTTATTTGGTAATGCAATTGCTTTTATAAGCCATAATATTGTGGGAAATTATACATTTCAGATTTTGCAGTACCACGGATACGGAAGTGTTGAAATGGGAAGAGCGGTATTTATATCGGCAGCGTGTGAATTACCGATGTTATTCGCTTTTTCCTTTATAATTAAAAGAATAAAGTCGGGAACGCTTTATAAGGTTGCACTGTTTTTCATGTTTGTAAAAACAATGTGCTTATATGAGGCACACGGTCTTTTGATGATTTATATTGCGATGAGTTTGTCGCTTCTTGGATACGGACTCTTTGCGGCTGCCGGAGTTTATTATGTAAACGATACTATTGAGAATAGAAATCAGGTTCGCGGTCAGGCGCTTATGACAACGACGACTTCAGTGGGTTCTGTTATAGGAAGTTTTGCCGGAGGAATTATAATAGATAAGTGCGGCGTGCCGATGATGCTTTTAATATCAAGTATTATGGCATTTATAGGTGCCGTTGTTGTAATTTTCTCCGCAGAAAAAGGAAAAACAAGCGAAGTAAAAACGGCGTAAGTTTAAGCAGAAAAGTATTGAAAAATCACTTGCATACTGTTTTTAAGTATGTTATACTAATAAAGCTGTTTGCGGAAGCAGACACGTTCGGGATGAAATTATTAATTATAAGATATATAGTGAGAGGTGAAAATCATGAAAGAAGGAATCCATCCGGAGTATTATCAGGCAACAGTTACATGTAACTGCGGTAACACATTCGTAACAGGATCAACAAAGAAGGAGATCCACGTAGAAATCTGTTCAAAGTGTCATCCTTTCTATACAGGACAGCAGAAGGCAACTAAGGCCCGCGGTCGTATTGATCAGTTCAATAAGAAGTATGGTATTAAGGCTGAATAATTTTTGTACATTTCGGGTTGAGGATTCTTCCTCAACCCTATTTTACTATTAGGAAGATTATGAAAAACAGTAAGATCGGTGGTCAGGCAGTTATTGAAGGCGTAATGATGAGAAATTCGGATAAGTATGCCGTAGCGGTAAGAAAGCCGGATCATGAAATAGAAGTTAAAACTTTTGATATAACGAATGATGATAAGGTAAGTAAGATACCGATAATACGAGGCATCGTAACTTTTGTACGTTCGCTTGCAATCGGAATGAAAGCGCTTACTTTTTCATCTGAATTTTTTGAAGAAGAGCCGGCAACAACGGCAGAAGATAAAAAGAAAAAGGAAAGAGAGACAAAGGTTGAATCCGTTTTTGTTGTTGCTTTTTCTATTCTTTTGGCAATAGCTATATTTATGGCAATTCCGTATTTGGTATCAAAGTTCTTTGTTAAATGGATAGATTCCAATATCCTTTTATCGCTTATTGAAGGTGCGATAAGAATAATATTCTTTTTTGTATATGTGATTGCAATTTCAAGAATGGATGATATTAAACGAGTTTTTTCCTACCACGGAGCAGAGCATAAATGTATAAATTGCCTTGAAACCGGAAATGAGCTTACGGTAGAAAATGTAAGAAACGCTTCGAGATTTCATAAGCGTTGCGGAACATCGTTTTTATTCCTGGTAATGATTGTAAGTGTCATTTTTTATTGTTTCATAAATGTTGACGGAAGATTACTGCAGTTTTTAATTAGACTTGTGTTAATTCCTGCGATAGCGGGCGTTTCGTATGAATTTGTACGTTTGGCCGGTTCATCGGAAGGAAAGCTTATAAATATCCTAAGTAAGCCGGGACTTTGGCTTCAGCACTTAACAACGAGGGAGCCTTCTGATGATATGATTGAAGTCGGCATTGCTTCGGTTGAGGCTGTTTTTGACTGGCAGGAGTTTTTGGATGAGTATTATAGGGATGAAGAGGCTGAAAGCTGATTTATCGTTTTGATACAAAGGTTTATGAGTAAAGGGTTTAGGACATGACTTACAGAAAAGCATATGAAGTAGGTCGGTATATTCTTGAAGAAGCAAAGATTGATAACCCAAGCGGTGATGCGTTCACGCTTTTATCAATATGCTGTATGATAGATAGAACGTATTATCTTACACATGAGGATACCGAGCTTACGGAAGAGCAGAAAACTCAATACAGAATTATGCTTACAAAGCGTGCTGAGCATATTCCGTTACAGTATATTACGGGAATTGCTCCTTTTATGGGGCTTATGCTCAAGGTTAATTCTTCGGTCTTAATTCCGCGTTTTGATACGGAGGTTGTTGTTGCCGAGGCAATTAAGCTTTTAAAGGGTGATGAGCGCGTACTTGATCTTTGTACGGGATCCGGATGCATAGCGCTTGCTTTAAAGAATAAATTTCCTATGCTTAATGTGGTGGCGTCAGATATGTCAAAGGCTGCCCTTAATGTGGCAAAGGAAAATGCAAAATTATACAATATGGATATCGACTTTGTAAAAAGCGATATGTTTGACAAGGTAAAAGGATCGTTTGATCTTATTATATCCAATCCTCCGTATATTAAATCGGATGTGATAAATACATTGACGCCGGAAGTGCGTGATTTTGAACCAAATGAAGCACTTGACGGAATGGATGACGGATTATATTTTTACAGGATTATAGCCGGGAAATCAAAGAAATATCTTAAAAAGGGCGGTAAGCTCGTTCTCGAAATCGGGTATGATCAGGGAGAAGAGGTATCAGATATGTTATTTAAAAACGGATTCAGTCCGATATCGGTAATCAAGGATCTTGCACATTTAGATCGCGTTATCGTGGCAAGACATATGGGAGAGTCTTAGCGGCCTTATATCAATTTGAGGTCAGGTTATAGGATGACCTTAGTATACAAGAGTTTTTATGGTAAATGTATATTTTTGATGATAAGGAGAAAGAGAAATGTTTGATAAATTAGAAGATTTAATTGTAAGACTTGAGGAAATATTAAGAGATTTAAGTGAGCCTGATGTTGCAGGTGATTCAAAGAGATTTCAGAAGCTTATGAAGGAGCAGGCTGAAATCACACCGATAGTCGAGACATATAAGGAATATAAAAAGGCAGTTCAGGATGAAGAAGATTCACTCCTTCTTCTTGATGAAGAATCGGATCCTGAGATGAAAGAACTTGCAAAGGCAGAATTAAATGATGCCAAAGACAGAAAAGTAAAGCTTGAAAATGAGCTTAAGATTTTGCTTTTGCCTAAGGATCCTAACGATGACAAGAACGTTATCGTTGAGATTCGTGCAGGTGCGGGCGGAGATGAGGCAGCACTTTTTGCGGCTGAAATATATCGTATGTATACGCATTACGCTGAAAGCATGCATTGGAAAGTTGAGACGTTAAACTTTGAAGAAATCGGCATTGGCGGTATGAAGTCGGTAGACTTTATGCTTAGCGGTAATGGCGTATATTCAAAGATGAAATATGAGTCCGGTGTACACCGCGTACAGCGTGTGCCTGAGACAGAGTCAGGCGGAAGAATTCATACTTCAACAATAACTGTTGCGGTAATGCCTGAAGCAGAAGATGTAGATGTAAAGATTGAGGATAAAGATATAAGAATCGACGTTATGCGTGCATCAGGTAACGGTGGACAGTGTGTCAACACGACTGACTCTGCGGTACGTCTTACACATTATCCTACAGGTATCGTTGTATATTCACAGACAGAGAAGTCGCAGCTCCAGAATAAGGAAAAAGCTTTCGCACTTCTTCGTTCAAAACTTTATGATTTAGAGCTTCAGAAGAAGCAGGCTGCGGAATCTGCGGCAAGAAAGAGCCAGGTTGGTACAGGTGATCGTTCCGAGAAGATAAGAACGTATAACTTCCCGCAGGGTCGTGTGACAGACCATCGTATTAATCTTACGCTTTACAGTTTGAATAAGATTATGAATGGAGACATTCAAGAGATTGTCGATAGCCTTGTGGCTGCAGATCAAGCTGCGAAGCTCACGAACATGGAGAACGAGGAATAGAAAACGAGCGTGTCACTAGCAAACCTGTATCCTTCGTATCATAATTAAGCATTAAATAAGCCCTCTCATATGAGAGGGCTTATTTATTTTACTCTATTTATCAAGTTCATCAGTTAACGCGCAGATTTCATCAATTATGCCACTTATGTAATCGATTGTGTCGTTGAGTGGCTTGGATGTCGAAAGGTCAACTTTCGCAAGTGCTGCAAGTCCCATAGGATCAAGTGTACTACCGGCTTTAAGTACGTTCTTCCAATCTTCGACTGCAGGAGCACCTTCTTTTTCAATTCTTCTGGCAACGGAGGTTGCTACTGTAAGTCCTGCAGAATATGTGTATGAGTAAAGTCCCATGTAGTAATGTGGCTGTCTCATCCATGTAAGTTCCGCACCTTCGTTTATAACTACGTCATCGCCCCAGAATTTCTTTAATGAATCTTTGAAGATCTCTGATAAAGTATCTGCCTGAACGGAACCGCCGTTATCGATAATCTTATAAACTTCACGCTGATAGTAGCCTTCCATAAAGTGTGTTACGAAGTTATGGAAGTAAGTATTCTGAATCTGGCTTGAAAGTACCCAACGACGGAAACGCTTGTCATCGTTTGTTGTCTTTAAGTAGTTAGCCATTAAAAGCTCATTCATTGTTGAAGGTGCTTCAACAAAATATGTCGAAACTTCGGTATCAAGGATTGACTGAGCGTTGTTACAAGCCTTGAAGTGTCCTGCGTGTCCAAGTTCGTGTGCAAGTGTAAATACATCGCTCATCTCGCCGTGGAAGGAGAGAAGGATGTAGGAATTCTTACCGTAAGGTGATGCACAAAAACCGCCGGTTGACTTACCGATATTCTGAGCGAAGTCAATCCATCTCTTATCAAAAGCTTCTTCAACCATCTTTACGTAGTCATCGCCTAAGATGGATAAGCCTTTCATACAATAATCCTTGGCAGCTTTTATATCTACCTTAGGAGTGTATTCAGGGTCTACAGGAAGTTTAAGGTCTGCGAATGTAATTTCGTCGAGCTTATAAATCTTCTTTAAAAGACGGGCATATTTACGCATTGCAGGCGCAAGACGTTCCATTATCGTATCGAGCTGTCTGTCATACATCTCGCGTGTAACCTTCTGACCGTGAAGAAGATAATCAAATACGTTGTCATATTTACGTACAACGGAATTAAGTTTGTCACGTGTAACGTTAGTCTGGTAATAAGTTGCCGTTGTGTTTTCGTATTCTTTAATCTTATCTGAAAATGCCTTAAAAGCAGCACGTCTTATATCTGTATTTGTTTCATACTCATAATGATCTTCGAAAAGTGAATATCCGAGAGGATGTGACTCACCGTTTACAGTAAAGTCAGGGAACTGGATATCTGCCATCTTTGTTGTTTCGTATCCTGTATAAGGTGCATTCATAACAGGTGAAAAAGCAGCTAAGATTCGCTCTGTTTCTGCGTCAAGCATATGCGGTTTATCGCGTAAGATGTTCTTTAAGTAATTGGCTGCAGGTTTTGATTTGGAAATTGCCTCATCAAGTACTTCTTTTGAGCACTCTGAAATTTCAATTTCAATAAAGCTGATTTTTGAACTTGCATCGCTCATAATCATATCAGCCTTGTTGGATTCCTGTAAGAGTGCACTATCAGTATAATCAACGGATACGCCTAGAGATGTGTAGTTTCCGACTAAAGTCATTGCCTTTATAAGCGCGATAAAGTCGTCCATACATTTTACGATTGTATCGGCATTGTTAAGTTTGCCCTTGTAATCGTTTACAATCTTGTCGGATAAAGTCTTGATTTTCTCAAGGTCTTTATGCATTTCATCATCTGTTTTGTAGATCAAAGATCTGTCCCAAGTGAGTTCTACAGGGACTTCACTTCTTTTAAGTAATTTTTCTGCCATAAAAGCCTCCTTGTCATGGGAATTTAATTCCCGAATTCGTATGGATTTAGTATAAATTAAAGCGATTTTTAAAGCAATAGAAATAGTAAAAATATAAGCGATAACATTTGCCTTAAGATATTAAAAATGGTACACTTATTAAGTATCAATTTATAATTTGGAGGCAATATGTCCGAACGCTTGATAGGGATTTTAACGGATTCCTTTACGAAAATATTAATACCGGGTGTTAAGGTTACAATACCGTTGACTATAATATCGTTTTCAATATCACTTGTGATTGCGGTGATAATGGCGATGGTGCAGTATGCAAATGTTCCGGTGTTAAAGCAGTTTGCGAGATTTTATATATGGATAGTACGAGGTACGCCACTTTTGGTGCAGCTGTTTGTTATATTCTTCGGCTTGCCGAGTCTTGGGATATTGTTGAATCCGTTCCCTGCGGCTATAATCGTTTTTTCTTTAAATACAGGTGCTTACGATGCGGAAAATATCCGTGCGGCAATAGAAGCGGTTCCTAAAGGACAGATAGAAGCGGGATATTCCGTAGGCCTTAGCTATATGCAGATAATGTTTCATATAGTATTACCACAGGCGTTGCGTACGGCATTTCCACCGTTATCGAATTCGCTCATATCACTTGTGAAAGACACGTCTCTTGCGGCCAACATTACGGTTGTGGAGATGTTTATGGCAACACAGCGAATCGTTGCAAGGACATATGAGCCGCTTTGGCTTTATATAGAAGTAGCGCTTATATATCTTATATTCTGCACTGTGCTTACAAAGGTACAGAGCGTCTGTGAGAAGCGCTTAAGAGCTTTAGATTAGGAGGATTTGTATGTTAAAAGTAACAGGTATAACCAAATCCTTCGGGGACACAAGTGTCTTAAAGGGTGTGGATATAGAAGTTCATAAAGGTGACGTTATTGCGATATTAGGGTCGTCAGGATCAGGTAAAACCACTCTTTTAAGGTGTATGAATTTCCTTGAGAAGGCCGACGGAGGAGAGCTTGTCTTTGACAATGAGAGCTTCACTCTCTCGCATATGCGCCATAAGGATATCATAAGACTTAGGAAAAAGACCGGATTTGTTTTTCAAAACTATAATCTGTTCCGTAATAAGACGGCACTTGAAAACGTAACGATAGGACTTACGGTTGCCAGGAAAGAAGACAAGAAGAAAGCCGAAGAAATCGGATTAAAGATGCTTAAAAAGGTGGGACTTGAAGATAGAGCACACTTTTATCCGAACGAACTTTCCGGCGGTCAGCAACAGCGTGTTGCGATAGCACGTGCACTTGCGACAAATCCTGAGGTAATATTTTTTGACGAGCCGACATCGGCACTTGACCCTGAACTTATCGGCGAAGTGCTTGAGGTTATGAAGGAGCTTGCCAAAGAAGGAATGACGATGGTAGTCGTAACACATGAACTTAATTTTGCAAAAAATGTTGCAAATACGATTGTGTTTATGGAAGACGGCAAGATATTGCAAAAGGCGTCTTCAAAAGAATTTTTCACGGATCAGAAGAATGACCGGATTAAGGAATTTCTTAGGATGATAAATAATAATGACTAATTGGAGGACTTAACAATGAAAAAGAAAACAGCGTATTTATTAATTTTGGTACTTTTATTCTCGATGCTTTCAGCAGTTGCATGCGGAAAGGATAATTCCGCATCAGATGAGGATATGACACTTCTTGAAGAGGTTCAAAAGCGTGGAACAATAATCATTGCAACAGAAGGCACATGGGCACCTTGGACATTCCATGATGAGAATGATAAGCTTGTGGGTTTTGATATTGAAGTTGCCGAAGCTGTATGTGAGAAGATGGGCCTTAAGGCCGAGTTCGTCGAAGCTGAATGGGATGGAATCCTGGCAGGTGTTGAGTCAGGAAGATATGATATAGCGGCAAACGGCGTAGAAATCGATGAGGACAGACTTGAGAAGTATTTCTTCTGTGAGCCGTATGCTTATATTCACACAGCGCTTATCGTACAGGATTCAAACGAAGAAATTAAGTCTTTCGAGGATCTTAACGGTAAGACAACAGCCAATACATTACAGTCTACATATGCGAAGCTTGCCGAAAGTTATGGTGCGACAGTTACAGGTGTAGATGACCTTGCACAGACTATAGAGCTTTTGCTTCAGGGAAGAATCGATGCGACACTTAACGCAGACGTATCTTATTATGACTATGTAAAAGAGCATCCGGAAGCAGCAATTAAGCTTGTGGCAACTACAGAAGACGCTTCAAGCGTAGCATTCCCTGTAAAGAAGACAGACAGAAATAAGACTTTCATCGAAGCAGTAAATAAGGCTTTGCAGGAGCTTATGGATGAGGGAAGAATTGCTGAAATATCAATAAAGTATTTCGGTTCTGATATTACAAGAAAATAATCAGTACAGGAGTAATCTTATGAAAATTGGTATAATCGGCGCGATGCAGGCCGAGGTCGAGGGATTAAAGAGCGAACTTACAGGTGAAAAAAAGGTAAAAGTTATCGCCGGAAGAGAATTCGTAAGCGGCAAAATCGGTAATACCGATGTTATTGTATGCCAAAGTGGTGTAGGTAAGGTTAATATGGCCTTAACCACACAGAGTATGATTGATGAGTTTAAGCCTGATTATGTATTAAACACAGGTATTGCGGGTTCTTTGGATGCAAAGATTGATATCGGTGATGTTGTGCTTGCAACGGAAGCGATAGAGCATGATATGACGGTTGAGGCTTTTGGATATAAGAAAGGCCAGGTTCCGGGAATGGATGTTTTTGCTTTTCCTTGCGATGAAAAGCTTCGTAAGATTGCAAAAGAATCCTGTGAAAAGGTCAATACAGATATCAAGGTATTTGAAGGAAGAATACTTACCGGGGATATGTTTGTTGCAGGGTCTGATGTAAAGGACGAG
>JAFRZM010000002.1 GCA_017442585.1 Lachnospiraceae bacterium
AAGGCAATCACCATCCCCAACTTTGATACTTCTATTATACCAGAAAAAGTAGCTCAATCTCAGATAAATACTGGGTTTTGGGCACTTTTACAAAGAAAAATCCACGGCGTAAGCCGTGGACTTTGTCTTCAGTCTGAAAGGCGGGAAACTCCCGCCTTTAATTTAAATATGATTTTACACCGGATATGCTCCGTTTTTCTTGTCTGCTACAGTTTCATCCATTTTAGAATCCTGTGCATCTCTGTAAGCAAAGAAATCTTTTGCTACCTTAGGGAAAAGTGCATATGTAAGAACGTCCTCTTCCTGTTTCATATAAGGCTTAGCTTCTTCTCTTAACTTATCAAGCTCATTCTCAAGAAGATCTGCAGGACGACATGTAATCTGCTTTTCATCGCCTAATGCCTTCTTAACAACTTCAGGATTAAACGGCTTAACTGTCTGACCGTATTCACCGCGAAGAATAGCCTTCGTCTCGTTTGTTATAAGCTTATATCTCTCACCGCTTATAACATTTAATACAGCCTGTGTACCGACAATCTGTGATGAAGGAGTAACGAGCGGTGGCTCGCCTAAATCCTTACGAACTCTAGGGATTTCCTTTAATACTTCTTCGTACTTATCTTCAGCATGCTGTTCCTTGAGCTGTGAAATCATGTTTGATAACATACCACCCGGAACCTGATATCTTAATGTATTGATGTTTACACCAAGAACTTTTGTGCTAAGCTGACCTGACTGAATATACTTCTCTCTTAACGGTCTGAAGTAATCAGCAATTTCAGCAAGAAGATCCTGATTTAATCCTGTATCATACTTTGTTCCACGGAGAGTTTCAACCATAACTTCTGTTGCAGGCTGTGATGTACCTAATGCAAGTGGGCTTATGGCGCAGTCGATAACGTCAACACCTGATTCAATTGCCTTAAGATATGTCATTGAAGCAACACCTGATGTATAGTGTGTATGTAATTGAATCGGTATTTCTACAGATTCCTTTAAAGCTGTAATAAGCTCTTCTGCTTTGTACGGAGTAAGAAGACCTGCCATATCCTTGATACATAAAGAATTTGCGCCCATATCTTCGATACGCTTTGCAATATCTTTCCAATAATCAAGTGTATAAGCGTCACCCAATGTGTAGGATAAAGCTATCTGAGAATGAGCTTTTTCCTTTTTTGCGGCATTAACAGCAGCCTGAAGGTTTCTGATATCATTTAAGCAGTCAAAAATACGAATGATATCAATACCATTTGCAACAGACTTCTGAACGAAATATTCAACAACGTCATCTGCATAGTGACGATATCCTAAGATATTCTGGCCTCGGAATAACATCTGTAATTTAGTATTCTTGAAGCCATCACGAAGCTTTCTTAATCTGTCCCACGGATCTTCGTGTAAGAATCTAAGGCAGGAATCGAATGTAGCACCACCCCAGCATTCGACTGAATGATATCCGACCTTATCCATTTTATCTATAATAGGCAGCATTTCCTCTGTTGTCATTCTTGTAGCGATCAAAGACTGATGCGCATCACGAAGGACGGTTTCGGTAATGCCGACTTTTTTAATTTCGTTTGACATAATTCTCCTCCTATACACCGAATATTGCCATAAATACACCGGCAGCAACTGCCGTACCGATAACTCCGGCTACGTTAGGTCCCATAGCATGCATGAGCAAGAAGTTAGTCGGATCGTCTTCAGCACCGACCTTCTGAGCTACTCTGGCAGACATAGGAACTGCGGATACACCTGCGGCACCAATTAATGGGTTAATCTTACCGCCTGAGATTTTAGACATAAGCTTACCGAATAATACACCTGCTGCAGTACCGAATGCGAAAGCTACAAGTCCTAAGAATACGATCTTTAAAGTATCGACCTTAAGGAAATTCTCAGCTGATGTTGTACCACCTACAGATACACCGAGAATTATAACAACGATGTACATAAGTGCATTTGAAGCTGTTTCCGTAAGCTGTTTAACAACGCCTGATTCGCGGAATAAGTTACCGAGCATAAGCATACCGATAAGAGGTGTTGTCTGTGGAATAAGTAAACATACGACAATCGTAACGATTATCGGGAATAATATTCTCTCTAACTTTGAAACAGGACGAAGCTGTTCCATCTTGATGAGGCGCTCTTTCTTTGTAGTCAAAGCTCTCATAATAGGTGGCTGAATAAGCGGAACAAGAGCCATATATGAATATGCAGCAACCGCGATAGGTCCCATTAAGTTACCTTGTCCAAGTTTTCCGGCAAGGAAGATGGATGTAGGACCGTCAGCACCACCGATAATTGAAATAGCTGCTGCTGCTTTGTTATTAAATCCGAGTGCAATAGCTATAAAGTACGCACCGAAAACACCAAACTGTGCTGCAGCACCAAGTAAGAAGCTCTTCGGATTGGCAATTAACGGACCAAAGTCTGTCGCCGCACCAACGCCGAGAAATATGATCGAAGGAAGAATCGACCATTCATCGAGCATATAAAAATATCTGAATAAACCACCGACACCGTTTGATGATGCTTCTATCGTCATCATGATATCAGGGAAAAGATTGACCAGTAACATACCGAATGAGATTGGAACCAAAAGAAGCGGTTCGAATCCCTTCTTAATAGCAAGGAAAAGTAACAGGCACGCTACGGCAATCATTATACCGTTCTTCCACGTGAGATTAAAAAATCCCATCTGATGAAAGAGGTTGTTAAATGTATTACCAATGTATTGCATTACATGCCTCCTGTTAATTTAAAGTTACAAGTACCTGACCTGCTTCTACCATTGCGCCTTCTTTTGTATCAACTGTAGCAACAACACCGTCATATGAAGAAACGATAGGATTCTCCATCTTCATCATTTCGATAACACCTACAGACTGGCCAACTTTAATTGTATCTCCAACCTTAACGTCAATCTTAATGATCTTTCCTGCGGCACCTGCAGTAATCTTCTTTGAACCCTGAGCGCCTGCCGGTGCTGCAGCCTTAGAAGCTGCCTTCGGAACTTCCATTCTAGGAACGTTAACAGGAGCTGCAAGTCCGCCTTCATTTTCTTCTACAGTAACATCATATGCTACGCCGTTTACAGTGATTGTATAATTCTTTAACATTTTATCTTCCTCCGATTATCTTCTTTTGATTGATCTGACTATAAAGTCACTTTCGTTTAAATTACCATATGCCATAACGGCAGCCGCAATAACTGCGACAAGTTCGGTATCATTGGTAACGTCTTCATATTCCTGTACAGGAGTATCCGTACTTTCCGGTACATTTACAGTACTCTTTTTACGTGATTCAAACTTATTCTTTAAATAAGGAATAATGTTTAAACTGTAAATAAGCAAACTGATAAGAATAAGAACCGCGAATACCGACGCCATACCGATGACCATATTTCGTAATGCGTCTAATATCATATTGTTCTCCTTATCTTAAACCATGCTTCTTGTCGCACACTGCACTGTATTTTGTATAAAGAAGATCGAATGTAGAAAGAAGATATTTTCTTGTATCCTTTCTGTCAATGATCCTGTCAATAGAACCGCGCTTTGCAAAGCTTCTGGCACTCTGATGTGTTTCGTCAAATTCGGTAGCTTTTGCATCTTTATCGGCATCATCCGCAAAAAGAACCTTTGCAACTTGTTCTTTTGGCATCAGACCAACCTTGGCATCTTCGTATGCAAATACGAAATCGGCACCGATAGTCTTTGAATTCATCATTACATACGCGCTTCCGTATGCTCTCTTTGGAATAAGAGTGATCTTAGGAACATCTGCCTCACATAATGTTTTAACAAATGCCCCCATTTCCTTACCGAGATGCTTCTCTTCGCACATTGTAGCCTTGAATCCTACAACATCTTCGATAAATAACATCGGAATATCATATTCATTTAAGTAAAGTGCAAATGAATCTGCTTTTCTTAATCCGTCAACGGATAATCTTCCGTCTTTATCATTATTGGCAATTACACCGATTGTTGAACCGTTAAGTGTTATAAAGCCTGTAATGACATCTTTTGCAAAAGCTTTCTTTGTCTCAACAAAGATATTATTATCTGCGATTTCAGCGATTAAAGTGTAAGGATCGTCTGAACCTGCAATCTCACGATTAAGATCATCCTTACAATCGCCTACATTTACACCCTCTGTATTATTAAGTGGGATAATATTGAGTAAATTAATAATTGATGCTCTGATTTCTTCAATTGAAGTGCAATCATCAACTATACCTGTATATTCTGCACGGAAATCACCTGAAGATGTATCGCACTTCTCAGTGAAGTTTCCGTCGATAGTATTTGGAGCATTTACATATAAATGTCCTTCATTCTTAACTACGTAGTTAAAATCAGACATTGAAGGAATAAGTGATAAACCGCCTCCGCAGTTACCTGCAGTAACAGTAAATAAAGGTACAAGTCCCGATGCATTGTTTACTGCATTTAATACATCGCCGAAAGCTGATAATGAATCGGAAGACTCCTGAAGTCTCATACCCGTTGAGTTAAGAATACCGATAACAGGTGCTCCAACCTTAACAGCCATGTCATAAATCTCTGCTATCTTTTCAAGATGCATTTCCCCCATTGAACCCGATAAACAATCGGCATTCTGGCTATACACAAAGACTGCTCTTTGATTCATTAAGCCGTAACCCGTAATAACGCCGTCAGACTCATCGCTTAATTCATTGATGGTAAAGTCTGTCGTACGTGCACATACCGAACCGTATAGTTCAACAAAACTATTTGGATCGAGCAGAAGCTGTATCGCTTCGTATGCTTTGTTGTTCATAAATATATACCTCCGAAAAAAATTGTTCTAAAATAAATACCAAATCCGCTCAATATAATCATATCATTTATCAAAAATAAAACAAGGCTAAATATTATTAAATACTTAAATGATATATATAAAAATAAGACCGCGTATTTGCGGTCTTATCTACACATAAGTTTATCTTCCAATATGATTTAATCGTTTCATCTCGTACATTCTGGAATCGGCAAGTTTAAGCGCATCTTTTACCGAAGCTCGTTTTGCTTCTCTTCTTTCGGCAATACCATAAGCAAATTCCATCTTCCTCTTTGTAAAAATCACATTATTGCTGCTTATGAATTCTGCCATTTTAACAGCACGATCTTTTGCATACGCGCCTGAACGGCCTTTTAATATTGCTAGAAACTCATCTCCACCGATTCTCGCAATCAAAGAAACATCGCCGAAGAATTTGGTAAGACACGAGGAAAAAGCTTTAATATATTCATCTCCTACATCATGTCCAAACTCATCATTTACCTTCTTTAAATAATTGAGGTCAAAGCTTACAACCGTATAGCCTGCTCTTGCATTCTCAAGTTCGTCTATGTATTCTTCAAGTTTGGCTCTATTTGCAAGACCGGTCATATAATCTTCGTAAGCAAGTTTCTTTAATGCTTCTTCCATAGATGAAGTGACAATATTTCGTTTGGCTGCATCAAGTAATGAAGCACTGATGGAAATAATAAGGAACAGTGTGCCTATAAGTCCAAGATACACATATCCTCTTGTGTATTTAAGTAAAAATGAGAAGTGCACAATATCAACCATCAAAGTTACGGCAAATATAATACAACCGCTAAGAATTATCTTGTTATTATCACCTTTAATAATGCTTCTTGTCAAAATAAACAACAAGAGAACCATATCTACGCCAAACAATATGAATTTCAAATAGAACGACTCGGTTATAAAGACAATATTTGCAAAATGTAATACATTGGTTATTACGAAGAAGCACAGATTAATAAACAGTACTATTTTCTGTATTGTATTCTCTATATCTTCTTTATCGAGATGCTTTATAAAGAAAGCAATAAGAGGGATATCAAGACAATATAATGTCTCATACTCAACAATTGTATTAATATACGCGCCACTTTCACTTGTTCTTATAAGATAACTTCCGGCCAAATACCATGATGCGATTAGAACAGAGAAAATTCCGATATATGCAAGTCCCTTTGCTTCGCTCGTCATATTCGAAATCGAATGTGAGGAAATAATAACAAGCATACCATAGATAAGTAAAAATGCAGTAATACAAAGCATTAATCCTCTGCCGTTAATAAAACTGTAAAATGCTATATCCGCGTTCTCAATATAAGGAACCGACATATATTTAAACGCATCTTTTGATGAAATATGAAAATCAATTTTTATTCTGTGTGCTGAGTTATCCTTTGATATGGGTATAAATACCATATCTTTTCCTATAAATTGTCCGTTGTTAAATCTGTCCATTGAAAATTCAAAGAAAGGCGTATCAGGATTCTCATCCATGTCATAAACAGATAAACCCGCATACTTTGCCTCTAAAACAACAAATTGATTTAAATTAATATTCGGCAAAGAAAAAATAAGCGAAACAACATCGCCATGATTTAAAGTATCAAAATATACATCATATATATCTCCTTCGAAATATGCTTCGCCGTTTAGGTAAACACTGCAATCATGAATTGCATGTTCATTATTTTTGTTGTCATTTTTAAGAAAAAAGGCCCAACTTAAGATAAGGCCCAAAATTACAGCGCCCGCAATAAAGGTTATTATTCTTGAAACTTTTTCCTCAGAAACTTTTTTCATAGCATCCTGCCATTCTTAAATATCAACGGTTTGAATATCGTTCATTTCTTTTTCTGCTTGCGCTTTAAATTCTGCCAACTGATCAGGCTTAACGCTTGGCAATTCATCAATTGACCTTACGCCAAAAGTTCTTAAAAATTCTTCCGTCGTACCGAATAAAAGCGGACGACCCGGAGCATCAAGTCTTCCGAGTTCTTTAACAAGCTTATATTCTATAAGTTTATTAACCGCATGATCGCATGATACACCTCGAATCTTTTCCACTTCAAGTCTTGTTATCGGTTGCTTGTACGCAATAATAGAAAGCGTTTCAAGCAAGACATCAGTAAGTACATATTTCTTTGGAACGGAGTTTATTTTAATAAGATTATCGTAATACTCTTCTTTGGTACACATCTGATATGAATCTTCGTATGAAACAATTCTAAGTCCGCACGATTCATCATTTGCGTATAAATCCTGCAATTCTGCCAGGTACTTCTTGGCTGTTTCTTTATCTGTATCAAGTGCAGTTGCTATTTTCCCAACCGGTACCGTATCTCCGAATGAAAAAAGTATTGCTTCAAGGCACGCTTTAATCTTGTTGTCCATTATAACCCCTTAAATTCTAGGCCACACTCTCAATGTAGATATCATCAAAAAGTTCTTTTTGAGAAATCTTAATTTTGCCTATTTTCATATATTCAAGAATGCACAAGAAAAGTGCAATCATATGCTCTTTTGTATGACTTTTGGTCTCAATTACTTCACGGAATGTGAAATTCTTATGTGAAGCAACATATTCACCGAAGAATCCCATCATTTCTTCCAAGGAAACTTCTTCTTTTTCTATCTTTCCAAATTTACTTCTTACCGGGTCGATACGTTCAACCTGGCGATCTATCATTGAACGGAATATTTGATTTAACTTAAATAAAGTCATATCGCCGACAAGTTCATCAAGATCAACAGGCGTTTCGTGCTCTTTTACCTCTTTTGGAAGAGATTCCTTTTTATAAAAAGTCTTACAAGCAGAAAACTCACGATCGCGTAATTCTAGCGAGATATACTTATACATCTTGTATTCAATAAGCTTTTCTACAAGATCTGCACGTGGGTCAATCTCTTCGCCTTCTTCGTCAACTTCTGCAGGCAAAAGCATCTTGGCCTTAATGTCCAAAAGAGTCGCTGCCATGACAAGGAATTCGCTCATGATGTTAAGATCGGCTTTACGCATAAGATCGAGATAATCCATATACTGTTTTGTAATTAACGCAATCGGAATATCATATATATTAACTTTGTTTTTGTCAATTAAATGAAGCAAAAGATCTAAAGGACCTTCAAACTTCTCCAATTTAAAACTTATCTCATTCATATTAATCTTTATCTTCCGGCTTTAAGTTTATCATTATTAACTCAGCCATATTAAATATTCGTATATGAAAGCCGTGTGTAAATAGACCACAACTTATTATACCGATTATATCATCTTTTATATGGTACATGCCACCCGAATATTTAGGAAAAAGCTCAAACTCGGGATTAAGTACCGCGCCAATAAGCGGAATTCTAACCAGTCCACCATGAGTATGACCAGACAAAATAAGATTTGGATTATACTCTTTTAAATCATCCATATATCTTGGATTATGACAAAGTAAAATATTATACTTATTTGAAACGATATTTTGCTTTAATAATCCGTCAATTTCATTTTTATCAAATGCTTTTACTTTCTTCTTTGCATAATATGATAATGGTAATTCTAAAGATGTTATGCAAAGATCGTTATCTTCGATTGATTCGTTCGAAATATGACAAATGCCGTTTTCTTTTAGCTTTTTATCTAAACTGTTATATAAACCTTCATTATATTCTTTTGCATATTCTTCGTGGTTACCGTTCGAAAAATATATCTTTGAAAGGCCGGATATCTTTTTTAAAAAAGCAATAATGCTTTCGTTTAAATCCGAATCCGTCTTATTAATTATATCTCCGCCTATTAATATAATGTCAGGTTTTAAATCCTTGATTTTCTTGTACAGTCTGTTGCCGTAAGTAAAGTCATGCATATCTGAGATATAAAGCAAATTGTGTTCCTTTAAAATCATGCGTGACTTTATTGTTATTTGCTTTGTCCTAAAAAAGAAAAACAAAATATAATGCACTATAATGCAACAAATTATGATTAAAAGTATATACTTCATATTGTAAAAGAAAGGCCGGAGAAAAATCTCCGGCCTAAATTTGAAGCTTAGATTACCGTGGCGTTAGGATCTACATCTTTGATAGAGAAGCTTAATCTTCCCATCTTATCCTTACCTAAGCATACAACCGTGACTTTATCACCAAGTGTAAGAACATCTTCTACATGATTAATTCTCTCTTTACAGATCTTTGAGATATGAACCATGCCTTCTTTGCCCGGCGCAAACTCAACGAATGCACCAAATTCCTTAATGCTTGTAACTACGCCCTTGAATACCTGGCCTTCTTCAAAATCGGTAACAATGACTTTAATCATATGCATAGCTTCGTCCATCATCTTTGCGTCTGTACCGCAGATAGAAACGAATCCGTCATCTGTAATATCAATCTTAACACCTGTACGCTCGATTATAGTATTTATAGTCTTACCGCGCTGTCCGACAACATCACCGATCTTCATTGGATCGATTGTCATCTGACGAATCTTCGGTGCATATTCATTAACCTCAGGACGTGGCTCATGTATAGCCTTATCAAGTACTTCGTTAATGATATACTCTCTTGCTTCTTTTGTTCTCTTGATAGCTTCTTCAACGATCGGACGTGTAAGACCATGAATCTTAATATCCATCTGGATTGCTGTGATACCGTCATGAGTACCTGCAACCTTAAAGTCCATATCACCAAAGAAATCTTCGAGACCCTGAATATCAGTTAATACGATATAATCGTCATCTGTTTCGCCTGTAACAAGACCACATGAAATACCTGCAACCTGTTTCTTAATCGGTACACCTGCAGCCATAAGTGACATTGTTGATGCACAAATTGAAGCCTGTGATGTTGAACCGTTACTCTCGAATGTCTCGGATACAGTTCTTATAGCATATGGGAACTCTTCTTCTGAAGGAAGAACAGGAACCAATGCCTTCTCAGCAAGTGCTCCGTGACCAATCTCTCTTCTTCCAGGTCCTCTTGAAGGCTTTGTCTCACCTACAGAGTATGAAGGGAAGTTGTAATGATGCATGTAACGCTTTCCCGTCATGAAATCATCTATACCATCAAGCTTCTGAGCTTCTGATAAAGGTCCGAGTGTTGTAATTGTACAAATCTGTGTCTGTCCTCTTGTGAACATAGCAGAACCATGTACTCTAGGAATAAGATCTATTTCAGCAGCAAGTGGTCTTATCTGATTTATAGCTCTTCCATCAGGACGCTTGTGATCCTTAAGAATCATCTTGCGAACTGTCTTCTTTTCATACTGATAAATTGCATCAGGTAAAATTGCAAGCCATTCTTCGTTTTCTGCAAAAGCTTCTGTAAGCTTTTCGGTGATGGCCTTAATGTTCTCTTCACGCTTCTGCTTCTCATCTGTAAATACAGCATTTTCCATTTCTTCCGGAGAAACGATTTTCTTCATTTCTTCGAACATTTCATTAGGAACTGCGCAACTTACATACTCGTGCTTTGTCTTACCTACTTCAGCAACAATGCTGTTGATAAATTTAATGATATCCTGGTTGATATCGTGGCACATATAAATTGCCTCGATCATCTTCTCTTCAGGGATTTCATTGGCACCTGCTTCAATCATGATAACTTTCTTTGATGTTGAAGCAACTGTAAGCTGAAGATCTCCGTTATCCCAGTCTTCCTGACCAGGGTTTACGATAAACTGTCCGTCCTTCATACCAAGCTGTGTCATTGCACAAGGTCCGTCAAACGGAATGTCTGAAATGCATGTTGAAATTGATGAACCGAGCATTGCAACAAGTTCAGGTCTGCAAGTCGGATCAACGCTCATTACCATATTGTTTAATGATACGTCATTACGGTAATCCTTAGGAAAAAGTGGTCTCATCGGACGATCGATTACACGCGCTGTAAGGATTGAATTTTCTGAAGCCTTACCTTCACGCTTATTAAATCCACCTGGGATCTTACCCACCGAATACATCTTCTCTTCAAATTCAACTGACAAAGGGAAGAAGTCAACGCCGTCACGCGGCTTATCTGATGCAGTAGCTGTAGATAATACGCAAGTATCTCCGTAGAAAATAAGAGCTGCACCGTTAGCCTGAGCTGCTACTCTGCCAACATCAACACGAAGTGTTCTGCCGGCAATCTGTGTCGAAAAAGTCTTAAACATATCTATCCTCCTTTATAATAACCGAGGATCCGAAACTACTGAAAAGTAAAAGGAATAATCTTTCATTTTTCAGTGGCTTCGGAATTCGTTCCTCGGATTTTAAACGTTTAAACAAATAGGGCGGAAAATACCGCCCTATATGTTATTTCTTAATCGTTGACAACGATTACTTTCTGATTCCTAAACGAGCAATGATGTCACGATATCTGTTGATATCTTTATTCTTTAAGTATGCAAGTAAGCTACGTCTCTGACCTACCATCTTTAAAAGACCACGTCTTGAATGATGATCCTTGTCATTAACCTTTAAGTGCTCTGTAAGCTCCTTAATTCTTTCTGTAAGAAGAGCGATCTGAACTTCAGGTGAACCTGTGTCATTTGTTCCTCTACCGAATTCTGTGATGATTGCCTGTTTCTTTTCTTTTGAAATCATTTTAAATCCTCCTAAATTTGATTGAACCGCCGGATACTATGTTAAAGGTTGGAGTGTCCTGAAACTTGGTATCGGGCTACCAATACACATAATACAAAAGACATTCTACCATAAATAGAATGTCTTGTAAACTAATGTTTTAATAAATTTATTTAAACTTTTATAGTATTTAACTATGGAAGAATTCTTACAACCTTTATAGGTGTTCTGTAATAAGCATTTGAAATCTTAATACCGTCACGCTTATTTGATGCATGTACTATCTGACCGTTACCAATGTAAATTGCAACGTGTCCGATTGAACGACCTGAACCATAGAAGAATAAATCTCCCGGTTTTGCTTCAGATGCCTTAATCTTCGTTCCCATCTGTGCCTGTGAGCCCGAATAATGAGGAAGCGAATAACCAAACTGCTGATATACCTTCATTGTAAAGCCTGAACAATCAATACCGCCTGTAAGTGATGTTCCGCCCCATACATAACGGTTACCGACATACTTTAACGCAAACTGAACAAGCTTAACTCTGATATCCGATACACCTGAACCAAAATAAAGCTCAGATAACGTCATACCCTTCTTTAATTCATATGATGCCTTACAATAATCTGCAGATACATAACCTTCATCATTATCAACTGCAACCTTGTACCAGCCGTCAAGCTCTTCTAAAATCTCGAGCTGCTCACCTGTGCCGACTGTTGTCATAATTGATGAATCCGTAGATGCTTTTGAACGTACTCTTAAGCAGTCTGCTTTCACAACTACAACATATTTTGCAATATCATTAACTATAGCAAGTGCATCATCACCGTAAACAAGATAATCTGCACTGATATAACCCTTACAGTTACCGGATTCAATTCTTGCCCAACCGTTTTCTACTTCAAAGACTTCACATCCAGCATTATTTGTAATCTTACCAACAATCTTGCCGTCTTTTTCAGGAGTTTCTCTGACATTAAGATTACCGTCAACCTGAACAATACCAAGGTTAATATAACCGCAAACAGTCATGTTTCCGTCTTCATTATATGATATAAGTTCTTCTGCCACTCCGCTTCTTGAAGAAAGTGAACGTGCCATATTATTTGCTTTTACAGATGCCACAGATACCATAAGCTGGTATGAAAATGCGGCAGATACACCTGCAGTAAGAGAATTGTCTATATCTGCATGTGCCTTCGTAGTACCCGCGAACAAAGAAGTCACAACCAATGATGTAATAAGTAAGCCTGCGGCTACCTTCTTAAATAAGTTATTCATTATATACTAATCTCCTATGAATTAACAAACAATTTTCATCAACTTTTCACATTATAGCATCGCACAATCATTCTGTCAAGCTTCTGTAATATATCTGTAATAAATCAGCCTCTATCTGGGTTTTTAACTCTTCGACAGAATCAAATTTTTTCTCCGGTCTGATGAAGTCAAGTAATGAAATTTTAATTGTCTTTCCATACAAATTGCCATTAAATCTGTCTATATAAGTTTCAATCAAGACCTTGTCCGAATCCGTGACGGTTGGCTTAATACCGATATTTGTCATTCCATAAAAACAATTATTTTCAAATTCAATTTTAGAACAATAAACACCAAACGGAACTGCAAGTTTTTCTTTTTGCAATGCAACATTTGCAGTTGGGAATCCCAAGTTCCTTGCAAGTTTAACACCGTTTACTACTTTGCCCATATAAAAGAATGGAAAACCAAGCAGTTTATTTGCTTTTAATAATTCGCCCTTTTCGAGAAGGCTTTTAATCTTGGTTGAAGAAATTATCTCATTATCTTCTGTTTCTTTATTAAGTACAATAAGTTTAAAACCATATTCCGACGAAAGATTTGACAAAAGTTTTGTATCTCCCAATCGCTCTTTACCAAATTTAAAATCAGAACCGCATACAAACGCCTTCATATTGAAGTTTTCAACAAGTTCCTTAACAAATTCAGTCGGTTCCTTATGCTTAAAATCATCATCAAAACTACGTATATAGACATTATCGATACCGATACTTTCATAGATCATCTTCTTTTCCGCATCGGTAAATAAAATCTTTGCGCCATTAAAAATCTCATCATCAAAAGTATAGACAAAAGATGTAAGATTATTCTCCTTCGCCTCATTTATTACAGCATTAAAAAGCGTTCTATGTCCGTTATGAAGTCCTTCAAACTTACCAACGGTTACAACGCTTCCTTTATTTTTATCAAATTCATTAATATTATTGAAATACCGCATAGTTTAACCCAAAAACATTTTGAAAGGTTTGTATAATCCTTTTCTTTCTTTCTCATAAAGACCAATAAACCTGTCACCGACATAAACGCGAATCTTATCAGTTGTAAACTTATCACCGTTAAAATCATCAGGCACAAGTTTATTGCCATTCAAAGCAATCTTTTCACCATTAATATTTACGGTTGCTTTATCATATATTTCAAACATCTTATCAAGCGATAAAACAGCATTTTCGATATTATTATTCTTTACCATGTTTTCGACTTCTGAAAGTGTATATGCGTCATTTATCATAAAATCGCCGATGACTGTCCTGCATAATTTCTCCATACATGCACCGGTTTTAAGTTTCTCACCGATATCTTTACAAAGAGTTCTTATGTATGTTCCGGTAGAACATTTTACGGTAAAATCCGCATTTGGAAAACAAATCGAATGTATATCTATTCTTTCAATATTAATATCTCTTGCTTCACGTTCTATTGTTATGCCTTCTCTTGCGTATTCGTAGAGTTTTTTTCCATTAACCTTCAAGGCAGAATACATAGGTGGAATCTGCTTGCTTTTACCTAAGAAACTAAGAATGGCAGTTTTAATAGTGTAGTCATCCGGATGTAGATTACATGTCGATAAAACATTTCCGCTTATATCTTCGGTATCTGTAGTAAGTCCAAAACGTATCTTACATCTGTATTCTTTTGTATCAGCTTTAAATAGCTCTGCAGCTTTTGTCGCATTGCCCAAAAGGCATATCAAAACTCCGGTCGCATCAGGATCAAGTGTTCCCGTATGCCCGATTTTCTTCATTTTTAATATACCTCGTAGACGCGAAACCACATCATGCGAGGTATATCCTTTTTCCTTATTAATTAAAATAATTCCATTTAACATATTATAATTCTTTTCTTATCTCAGTTATAACACGCTCAATTATTTCATTTGGCTCACCTGTAATTGTTGCACCTGCGGCACGTTCATGTCCGCCGCCTCCGAATTTCAGCGCAATCTTAGAAAGATCAACTCTTTTCTTGCTGCGAAGCGAAACTTTATATTCGTTTTCACCGCTTTCATAAAGGAATATCGCCACTTCAACTCCGCTTGTAATGCGAAGCTGATTAATTATTCCGTCAAGATCAAAAGGACAGGCATTATATTCATTCATTGTTGCCTTTGAAATGACCGAACTTATAATTTTCCCATCTTCGTAAAGCGTAGAATCAAGTATCGCTTTTGCCATAATTCTGTTCTGAACATATGACTTTTCAAAAAATGTTCTGTCTATTATACCTGCATAGTCAATTCCCTTGTCCATAAGAATTCCTGCAGCGCGCATAGTATCCTTTGTTGTGGACGAATACTGAAAAACACCCGTATCATGGATGATCCCGACATACAGACACTCAGCAATATCTTTGTCTATTTTTTCTTCAGGCAAAAGCTCAAAAACCATCTGTGATGTCGAACTGTAGCCCGGTTTTATGAGACTTTCGTCCGCAAAATCAGTATTGCTCTTATGATGATCTATGCAAACAGTATGCTTTGCTGATTGGAAAAGTTTTGCAAAGTCACCAAGACGCGTTAAATCGCCGCAATCAAGAGCAAAATATACGTCATACACTTTATCTGACTGACTATGGTTAATCTCATCTACGCCCGTCAAAAAATCAAAACATGAAGGATTCTTTTCAAGATTTAATTCAACAGTTACATCCTTAAAATACTTCTTAATATAAAGATATAATCCGAGCGTGGAACCGATACAGTCGCCATCCGGACGTACATGTCCGGATATGCCGACTGTTTTTACATTTTTTAAAATTTCATCAATGTTCATAAGATACACCTCTAGTTGTCTTCATCCTCGGTTTCTTCATTCCTTTCAGGAATTGCCGCATTTACTTCATCGATAAGATGAGACATTCTTACACCGTATTCGATTGACTGGTCGATTATAAAAGTGATTTCCGGTGTGTTTCTTAAATTGATCTCTTTGGCTAATTTGTTCTTAATATAGCCCTTTGCACTGTTTAAGCCTTCAAGTGTTTTGCTTTGAGACTCTTCATCACCCAAAACACTAATATAAGCCTTACAAGTCTTAAGGTCAGGAGCCACTTCACAGCTTACAACTGATGTAAATTCATTTATACGAGGATCTTTAATATCGCCACGTATAATGTTAGAAAGCACATGAAGTACTTCTTCATTGACCTTTATATTTTTAATACTTTTTTTACGCATTTTTTACCTTCTATCTAGGAACTTCAACCATTATATAACTTTCAACGATATCCATTTCCTGAATTTCACTGAAGCCCTCAAATACAAGACCACATTCGAATCCGGCCTTGACTTCCTTAACATCATCCTTAAATCGCTTGAGTGATGCAAGATTACCTTCGAAGATCTGCTCGCCTTCACGAGTGATTCTTACCTTACAACCTCTCTGGAATGATCCGTCAAGTACGTATGAACCTGCAATATTACCGATACCTGAAGCCTTAAAGATCTGACGAATCTCTGCATGTCCGATAACTTTTTCCTCGAAAATAGGATCAAGCATACCCTTCATGGCTGCTTCTACATCTTCTATTGCATTATAGATTACCTTGTAAAGTCTTACGTCTACGCCTTCTCTGTCGGCAGTAGCCTTGGCCTGTACATCAGGACGTACATTAAATCCGATAATGATTGCGTTTGAAGCTGATGCAAGGTTTACGTCGGACTCTGTAATTGCACCGACACCACCGTGTATAACCTTAACTACAACTTCGTCATTTGAAAGCTTAAGAAGTGAAGTTCTAACCGCTTCAACAGAACCCTGAACATCGGCTTTAACGATGATATTAAGCTCCTTAAGGTTGCCTTCCTGAATACGTGAATAAAGATCGTCAAGGCTCATCTTTGTCTTTGTTTCATCGACGAGTCTTTCCTTATTCTGGGCAATAAATACATTTGCAAATGCTCTTGCTTCTTTTTCATTATCAAAAGCAACAAATGTATCACCTGCATTTGGTGCTTCATTAAGACCTATTATCTCGACAGGCATTGACGGACCCGCATCTTTAACTCTCTTGCCAACAGGGTCTACCATTGCACGAACCTTACCAAATGAGCTTCCGCACGCAATAGGATCTCCTGCATGTAATGTACCTTTTTGTACAAGGAGTGTAGCAACAACACCACGTCCCTTATCAAGCTTCGCTTCGATAACAAGACCACGTGCGAGACGCTTTGCATTGGCCTTAAGTTCAAGTACTTCTGCAGTTAAAAGTACCATTTCAAGAAGCGTATCAATACCTTCATGTGTATGAGCAGATACAGGAACAAATATTGTGCTTCCGCCCCAATCTTCCGGAATAAGCTCGTACTCTGATAATTCCTGCTTAACCTTATCGATATTTGCACTTGGCTTATCAATCTTATTAATTGCAACGATTATTTCGATACCTGCAGCCTTTGCATGGCTTATAGCTTCTACTGTCTGAGGCATTACACCATCATCCGCAGCTACTACAAGGATTGCAATATCCGTTGATTTTGCACCACGAAGACGCATTGCAGTAAATGCTTCATGTCCCGGTGTATCAAGGAATGTAATCTTCTGTCCGTTAATTGTAACAACAGAAGCACCGATATGCTGTGTAATACCACCGGCCTCGCGATCGATTACATGTGTATCTCTTATTGCATCAAGAAGCGAAGTTTTACCGTGGTCAACGTGTCCCATTACGCAGACAACAGGCGGACGGCTTGTCTTTAAGCTTTCATCCTCTTCTTCCTCACGAAGTAATTCTTCGATAACATCGACCTTTTCCTCCATCTCTAAGATGCAATTAAACTCTAACGCAATCTCAGATGCAGTATCAAAGTCTATATCCTGATTAACGTTAACTATCTTACCCTGTAAGAATAATTTCTTTACGATTTCTGATGGCTGACGCTTCATTCTGTCAGCTAATTCTCTTATTGTAAGTGACTCCGGAACTGTAATTGTTCTGATTTCGTTCTCATCAATCGGTGCCGGCTTTGGAGCAGAGTGTTTCTTTTTTGTAGCCTTTTCAAGCTGGAAGAAATTCTCTGAATGCTTTTCTTTTTGCTGACCGTACTGCGGCTTGACAGGCTTTGAATTAAAGCGACGCTGCTGGTCTTTATCCTTTGGCTTTTCTTCAGAAGAAGCCTCGGAATTCTTATTCATATGCTCAATTTCGCCATCAAGTCTGCTCTTTCCCGATCTTCTGTCATCCTTATTGAAAGGTCTTCCGTCACGGTTTCCGTCTTTATTGAAAGGTCTTCCGTCACGATTGCCATCCTTATTAAACGGCTTTCCATCAGGACGCATCGGTTTACGGTCTTTATTGTCCTTGAAGTTATTTTTCTCCATAGGCTTATTTGCCGGTCTTTCGGAAAGATTTCTGTCGTTGTTTACAGGTCTTTCTGTATTTGTTCTTTCAACCGGCTTTTCCTGTACAGGCTTAACCGGTGCATTGTCTTTTGTTTCAACCGGTTTTGCCGTTTCAGTTACAGGACGAGCCTGATTACCCGGCATAGGGCGTCCGTTTGGCGGAATACTTGGCTTAATCGGGCGTCTGTTTTCAGGTCTTTCCGGTCTTTCATTTTTCTGACCTAAGCCTGCCATAGTTTTACGCTTTGCATTTTTTGCATTCGGATTATTACCAAACTGAGGATTGTATACAGCTGTAATACTGGCCTTTTTCTTGTGTTCAAGTGGCTTATCCGATGTTTCTGCAGGCTTTTTTTTCTCAACCTTTTTAGGTGCAGCCTCTTTTACAGGTTCGCTTTCAGCCTTTTTAGGCTCTTCTTTAGCCTTTGAAGGTGCACTTTTCTTTAATCCTTTTCTTATCTTATCTGCAGCGTCGTCTTCCAATGCATTATTTGCTGTATTTGCAGGAATACCGTTGTCCTTGCAAAAAGCTAAGACGTCTGCAGACGTTATATCTAATTCTTTAGCTAATTCATGTACTTTAATCTTTGACAAAATATATTTACCTCCATATCAGAGAATACTTACTCTAACGCTTCAAATTCCTTTTGAACACTTTTTGCAAAACCGCTATCAAGAACCGCAAGACACGCGCGGAATTCCTTTCCGATACAATGTCCGAGATTGTCTTTTTCATCAAATTCAATGTACGGTACATCTCTATAGACACACATATCTTTGAATTTCTTTTTGGTGTTGTCTGACGAATCCGTTGCAACAATTACAAGAAAAGCCTTTCCGTCCTTTATAGCATTTTCTGTCATGAACTCACCACTTGCGATTTTACCTGCTTTCATGGCAAGTGACAGATACGATGAAATCTTGTTTTGCATATATTAGTTATTCATCTCCCTCTGGATCGTCGTATTCGCCGTTTTCGTCATAGTACTCTTCATTTTCATCGTAGTACTCTTCATCTTCATCGTACTCGTCGTACTCATCATAGTCTAAGATATCTCCGGCTTCTCTTGCCTGTGTCTCTGACTTGATATCAATCTTGAATCCTGTAAGACGTGCTGCAAGTCGAGCGTTTTGTCCTTCTTTACCAATTGCAAGTGATAACTGATAATCAGGTACAACAACCTTTGCAATCTTCTCGTCAGCATCGGCAATTACGGATATAACTTTTGCCGGGCTTAAAGAGTTCTCTATAAGGATAGCCGGGTTTTCATCCCAGTTAATAATATCAATCTTTTCGCCCTTAAGCTCGTTTACGATTGTATTTACTCTTGCACCGTTTACACCAACACAAGCTCCTACCGGATCTACATCCTCATCTGTTGAATATACGGCAATTTTTGTTCTTGAGCCTGCTTCTCTTGCTATACCCTTAATTTCAACGATACCGTCACGAACTTCTGTTACTTCAGACTCAAATAACTTCTTTACAAGTTCAGGGTGTGTTCTCGAAACAAGTACCTGAGGTCCTTTTGAGCCTTCCTTAACTTCAAGAACATATACCTTGATATGATCTGTAGGCTTTAAAACTTCACCCTTGATCATTTCGTTTTCTGTAAGCGTAGCGTCAATCTTACCTAAGTTAACCTTAACGCTTTTACCTACCTGACGCTGAACAACACCCGTTACAATCTTATGTAATTCCTGGCTGTACTCTTCGTACTGAGCATGACGCTCTTCCTCACGGATCTTCTGTAAGATTGTGTTCTTCGCTGTCTGTGTAACGATACGTCCAAATTCTTTACTTAAGATCTCAATCTGAGCTTCGCTGCCAACTCTGTACTTTGAGCTTATCTTCTTTGCGTCAGTTGTTGAAATCTCCATAATCGGATCTTCAACTTCCTTAACAACTTTCTTTAACTGATATACATGAAATTCGCCCGTTTCACGGTTTAAATCAACACGGACATTATCAGCTTTTCCGTACTGATTCTTACAAGCCATAATAAGGGAATTCTCAATCGCGTCAAATAAAATGTCACGGCTGATATTTTTCTCTTTCTCGAGCACTGTTAATGCTTCCAATAATTCATTCATTTTTTCTATCTCCTCCTTAGAATACTCTTAAAACATAAATGCAAGTCTTATCAAGCATATGTTTTTTCTTTCAAAAGTAATTTCTTTATTGTCTTCTTTAATAGTTACCGTATCATTGTCAAATGATATAAGCTCGCCTTCAAAATCCTTGCGTTTTTCAATCGGTTTAAAGGTTTTAACTTCTATATCCTTTCCGATACTTCTTTGAAAATCTTTGTCCTTTTTCAAAGGTCTTGTAAGGCCCGGCGAACTTACCTCCAGAATATAAGGTTCTTTGATAAAATCTTCTTTATCAAGTTTCTCTTCGAATGCTTTCGATACAAGTTCGCAGTCATCGATATTAATGCCACCCTCTTTATCAATATAGGCTCGAAGATAATAATCATTGCCTTCTTTTACAAATTCAACATCAACAAGCTCGAAAGAATGCTCATCTACTATGGGTTGAATAAGTTTTTCGGCTCTTTCTTCATAATCGCTTATCTTGCTCAAGATATTCCTCCGTTATACCTTAATAAAAACTTGAGAGTGGACTTTTCGAAGCCCACTCTCAACATAACTACTATTTACATATAATAATGTAACACTTATCAAGTAAAAAAACAATAGTTAAATAAAAAAACCATTGAAATCTTCAATGGTTTTAATAAGCAGCTCGTACGAGAATCGAACTCGTGATTCCGCCTTGAGAGGGCGGCGTCTTAGCCTCTTGACCAACGAGCCATGCACGAATTATATTACTATAACTCTTTGCTTAATGCAAGCATTTTTTTATCTTTTTTTCAACTTTTTTGAAAGAAGCAAATCTTTATGCACACAAGGTGCAAAATAAGCACCTTGTGCACTAAAAATCTTTAATTAGTTAAGCTTTGACTTTGCAAGCTCTGCAAGTGTTGCAAAACCTTCAGCATCGTTAACTGCAAGCTCTGCTAATACCTTTCTATTCATTGTAACGCCTGCTTCCTTAAGGCCATACATAAACTTGCTGTATGAAAGTCCGTTAAGTCTTGCTGCTGCGTTGATACGAGCAATCCATAACTGTCTGAACTGTCTCTTCTTCTCTTTTCTACCTGCATATGCAGATGTAAGAGCTCTCATAACAGACTGCTTTGCAACTCTGTACTGGTTGGATCTTGCTCCTCTATAACCCTTTGCTAACTTTAATACTCTATTATGTTTCTTCTTAGCGTTTAATCCGCCTTTAATTCTTGCCATGAATATTTCCTCCTAACGTTCGAATTATAAATATGGTAAAATCTTCTTCATTGTCTTAAGATTTGTACGATCTGTAATCGTAGCCTGTCTTAAGTTTCTCTTTCTCTTTGTAGACTTCTTCGTTAAGATGTGGCTCTTAAACGCTTTGTTTCTCTTTAAGTTACCTGTTCCGGTTAATTTGAAACGCTTAGCTGCGCTCTTCTTTGTTTTCATCTTTGGCATGATTCTTACCTCCGTAATAAAATAAACTATTTTTTAGCCAATACTAAGGAAATGCTTCTTCCTTCTGCCTTTGCCGGCTTCTCTACAACTGCATACTCGGATGTTGCTGCTGCAAATTCATCAAGGATTCCTTTGCTCTGCTGCATGTGAGCCATCTCACGACCACGAAAACGTAATGTAACCTTAACGCGGTCTCCTTTTTGCAGGAATTTTATCGCCTGATTAATCTTAGTGTTAAGATCATTGCTATCAATGACCGGAGTCAGACGGATCTCCTTTAATTCAACAGATTTCTGTTTCTTTTTAGCTTCTTTTTCTTTGCGAAGCATTTCGTACTTGTACTTACCGTAGTCTACAATTTTGCAAACAGGCGGTTCTGCCTTAGGGGCAATTTTAACCAAGTCAAGTTCTGCTTCATCTGCGAGTCTCATTGCTTCTTCGATGGAAACAACTCCCAACTGTTCGCCGTCTTGTCCAATTAATCGAACTTCCTTATCTCGGATCTGTTCGTTGATCATTAAATCGCTAATGTCTTTGCACCTCCAATTCAAAATCAGTCACACGAGTTAAAACTCGTGTCGCGTCAGCTGTCAAATGTCTGCTTTTGCAAGTAACTAAGCCGCTTGACCGCTTTCAACACGCAAAAAAAACGTGGCCAGCAAGGTGTCCACATCAAAAAATCATAACAGATTAATAATAATCTTCCTTATGAACGCTTAGTCACGCCATTGTGCTAAGGTGAGAGTGGAACTCTGCTTTATTCAACGCATTAGATGATAACATATGTAAACACTCATGTCAACATGTATTTGAAAAAAACCTTGTTAATGCGCTCTCACTATATTATATTATTCCTATAAGATTGTCAAATACATATTTAAGGAGTAATCCAATGGATAATGCTATAGATCTTCATATTCACTCAATATACTCGGATGGCACGGATTCACCGGCTCAAATCGTACGCCATGCAAAAGAGCTCGGATTAAAGGCCATATCTCTTACCGATCACGACTGTGTATGCGGTTGCGCAGAAATGGTTGAAGAATGTAAAAAGAATGACATTGCATTCGTTCCGGGCATCGAAATGTCAACCTGTTATAACAACGATACCGAAATCCACATTTTAGGCTATTACATTAATTATAATTGTGAAGTTTTTAATGCCACTCTTTCCGAATATGTTGAACTTCGCGACAAAAGAACCGAGAAGATGGTTGAAAACCTTTGTAACGAAGGCTTTAATATTACAATGGACATGTTACATGAAAAGAGCCCGTCTTCTGTCATAACTCGTGCTCATATCGCACGTTTCCTTTATGAAACTGGCCAGATAACGGACCAACAGGAAGCTTTTACAAAATACATCGGTGACGATAAACCATGCTTTGTAAAGAGGAAAAAGGTCTGCACATTAGAAGCCATAAAGATGATACATGATGTCGGCGGCATTGCTGTTATAGCGCATCCTACTTTATATCATCTTGATACCAAAGAACTTGACGCTATGATAAAGTTATTTAAAGTTAACGGACTTGACGGTATTGAAGGTGAATATTCCACATATAAAAATGATGATGCCGCAAACATGAAGAATCTTGCATATAAATATAATCTCCTGCTTACAGGCGGTTCGGATTATCATGGCAAGAATAAGCCGTACATCCATCTTGGAAGCGGCCGCGGCAATCTTCACGTACCATACAAGTACTATACAGAATTGGAAAAATTTCATAATAAAGCAAATAATTAAAGAAGGTACATAATGTACCTTCTTTCAGACTGAAGACAAAGTCCACGGCTTACGCCGTGGATTTTTCTTTGTAAAAGTGCCCAAAACCCAGTATTTATCTGAGATTGAGCTACTTTTTCTGGTATAATAGAACTATCAAAGTTGGGGATGGTGATTGCCTTTATGATGACTTCTAATACCGAAAGAAAACGTGAACAGATGCAGTTTGTAAGCATGGATGACCTAGTTCCACAAGATCACATGCTCAGACTT
>JAFRZM010000003.1 GCA_017442585.1 Lachnospiraceae bacterium
ACATGTTATCGCCTGAGTTATATTATATTCGATAAGCTCTTTTACCTGTTCTTTTGGTGTATGACCGAGGATTAAAATCGGCATCTTTATCCCATTTACGCGAAGTTCAAGCGCTTCATCCGCAGATGAAACTGCGAGATAATCTGCGCCTTCTTCAGCTAAAAGCTTTGCGACCTGCACGCTTCCGTGTCCGTATGCGTCGGCCTTTACAACGCCCAGGAACTTTACGTCCTTACCGATTTTCTCTTTTATCTTTCTGTAATTGTAGGCTATAGCGTCAAGATTTACTTCTGCCCATGTACGTCTAAGATCGGATTCCATATCTATTCCTTCTTTATATTTCGAAATTTAAACCCTTAAACCAATTCCTTATACATCTCAGGGCGTCTGTCCCTGAACATTCCCCACTCCAAGCGGATATTTCTTAATTCGTCAAAATCATATTCCGAAGTTATGATTTCTTCTTTATCACGTGAAGCTTCCTTTACCTTCTCGCCGGTTTCATTTGTCATAAAGCTTCCGCCGTAGAAGTTAAGCGAGCTTTCCTGATTACCGTTCTCCATGCAAGGCGTAACCTTTTCAAGACCGATTCTATTCGCTGCTACAACAGGGATGATATTCGCTGCGGAATGTCCCTGCATTGTGCGCTGCCAGTGTCCGAGGCTGTCTACTGAAAGAATCGGCTCACTTCCTATCGCAGTCGGATAAAGGATTATATCCGCGCCCTGTAATGCAAGACAACGTGCTGTCTCCGGGAACCACTGATCCCAGCAAATTCCCATTCCGACTTTACCGTAACTTGTATCAAATACCTTAAATCCCGTATTACCCGGTGTAAAATAAAACTTCTCCTGGTAAAAGTGATCGTCCGGAATATGTGTCTTTCTGTATATGCCTAAGTTCTTACCCGAGTCAAGCATTACAACGGTGTTGTAAAGTGTCGTATTATCTCTCTCGTAGACACTTATAGGCACTACAATACCTAATTCCTTCGACACTTCTATGAAACGCTTTACTGCATCATTATCTTCTACAGGCTTTGCGAATTCGTAGTATTCGTAACGTCTTTCCTGACAGAAATACTGTCTTTCGAAAAGCTCAGGCAAAAGGATAATCTTAGCGCCTTCTTTGGTCGCTTCTCGTACCAGTTTTTCTGCCTTATCTATACTTTCTTTTACATTTGCACTGCAACTCATCTGAATCGCAGCAACTTTCACCTTACTCATCTTACACCTCCGGTATCTGCTGTGTAATGCAGTGAATATTTCCGCCTCCCAAAAGCACGCTTCTTGCACTTATAGGAACTATTCTTTTATCAGGACAAAGCTCACTTAATATACATACCGCACGCTTATCGGATTCTTTATTTTCCCCGCCAAACTGTGGTAGTAATATGCATCCGTTCGCAAAGTAGAAATTCACATAGCTTGCAGCTAAGCGCTCTCCAACTTCTCGCTCGTCTTCGCCCTCTTCAAATATATAATTATCTATATCTTCTTTGGTACATGTAACCGGCACATCAGGTATCGGCAACTTATGTACCTTTAACCGTCTTCCTTTAGCATCGGTTTCTTTTTCAAGATACTCTAAATCACGACGAGACATTTCATATTGCGGATCACACGTTTTATCTGTCCACGCAAGTACGATTTCAGAAGGTCGTATAAATGCCGCTACGTTATCTACGTGCTCATTTGTCTCATCATTATAGATTCCACAAGGAAGCCACAAAACTTTTTGCACATTAAGATATTTCTTTAATGTATCTTCGATTTCCTGCTTTGGCATTTCCGGGTTTCTTCCCTTTGATAAAAGGCAAGATTCCGTTACCATAAGCGTTCCTTCACCATCTGTATGAATACTTCCGCCTTCCAAGACAAAGTTCCCTGCATCTATCACCGGATCGCCTATTCTTTCCGCGAATACTTTTGCCAACGCGTCATCCTTATCCCACGAAGCATATAATCCGTCGAATTCTCCGCCCCAAGCGTTAAACTTCCAGTTGATTGCAGCTCGTTTCTTTGAAGCAGTCTTCGCGCTTTCGTCTTTTACCGAACTCTCTATCTTCACAAATGTCGGGCCTATATCTCTCGCCCAAGAATCATCTGTTTCAAACTGAATAAGATGAAATCTATTCTTCATCCTAAGTTTTTCATCAGCACTTAACGAACCGCCTTCGTCTATCCTTTTTTCAATGCTTTTACCTGCTTCCTCTTTAAATGAAGGCGTAACTATTAAATACATCTCTTCTCTTTTTAAAATCTCGAAGATTATCTCGATAAAAGCGTTAACCGCACCGCTTTTATCTTTTCCCCAGCTTCCGGGACGATGTGGCCATACCATAAGCGTTCCGTGATGAGGCTCGAACTCTCCCGGAAAACGCACACTATCTTTAATTTTCTCAATATCGAGTATTTCTACCGCCATTAAGAAAGTCTCTCCTTAAAATCACTGTATGTAAAATGCTTTACTATCTCAAATCTGTTGTCATCTTCCATATCATGCTCAAGCACGATATCAGGAAGTGCCATACCGTTAAATGTATTATTCTTAACCATGCTGTAGATTGCCATGTCGCCGAATGTTAAGATATCTCCTATCTTAGGCAATGAATTAAACCTATAGATTCCGATTATATCTCCCGCAAGACATGTGCGTGACGCAAGGCGCACTATAACGCCATCCCTTTCACCTGCATCTTCCGGTATCGATTCTCCCGCGGTAAAACCTTCCAAGGCATCAAATAGCGGTGGCGTATACGGCATCTCAAGCACATCCGGCATATGACACGCCGCAGATGCGTCTAAGATTAACGTCGGATAATCCGTAGTTTCCACGATATCCAGTACGCGAGTAATAAGCGTTCCCGCATTTATCGCTATCGCTTCACCCGGTTCTAAATATACTTCCAAACCCCAATTTTCTCTCGCGCGTTTAACAACGTCAAGCAAAAGCTCTCGATTATAATCATCCTTTGTAATGTGATGTCCGCCACCCATATTTATAAATTCTGCCTCTTTAAGGTAGGTACCAAACTTTTCTTCCACGACCTTAAAGGTTTCATCCAAAGGTTCAGATCCCTGCTCGCAAAGAGTATGGAAATGTATTCCCGTAACACCTTCCGGCAAATGCGTCGGCATATTTTCCAATCTTATACCGAGTCTTGAGCACTTGCCGCAAGGATCGTATATTTCATGACCTTCCTGAGTAGAAAGCTCCGGATTAATCCTTAATGCGACTTTAATACGGCCTTCCTTTTGATACGGCTCCCAGATGTATCTGAATCTTTCAAGCTGTGATATGGAATTAAAATATACATGTGTTGCAATCTCGCATATTTCTCTTAATTCATCATCCTTATAAGCCGGCTCAAATACATGGTTTTCAGGCGCAATTTCTAATGAATCGTCACCGAATTCTTCAAACGCAAGGCGCGCTTCGAATAATCCCGACGCAGTAGTTCCTATAAGGAACTTGCTTATCAAAGGATAGGTCTTATACATTGAAAAGGCCTTCTGTGCAAGAAGAATCTTGCACAGGGCCTTATCCTGAATGTCTTTTAAAATTTTTAAGTTTTTAAGTAATGCACCTTCGGAAACGATATACGAAGGTGTTCTTAAATCTTCATATTTCATTCGTTATCTCCGACGAAATTTTAAATACTTCTATTAATCAACAAGTACAGGGTTCTCATCAACTACCCAAGGGAGTCCGTACTTATTGAGCATATCCATGTATGGATCCGGATCGAATTCATCAGTTGTAAATACACCCGGCTTCTTCCATACGCCGTTAATAACAAGTGCTGTACCAATCATTGCCGGAACACCTGTCGTATAGCTTATAGCCTGACTTCCGACTTCCTTGTAGCATTCCTGATGATCGCATACGTTGTAGATAAATATCTTACGCTCTTTACCGTCTTTCTTACCTGTAAAGATACATCCGATATTTGTCTTTCCTACTGTTCTAGGACCAAGACTTGCAGGGTCCGGAAGTAATGCCTTTAAGAACTGTATCGGGACAATCTCTTTGCCCTCGAAATTAATCGGGCTTGTCGAAAGCATTCCGACATTCTCAAGACACTTCATATGTGTAAGGTAGCTTTGACCAAATGTCATGAAGAATCTGATACGCTTTACATTCGGGAAGTTTCTTCCCAATGCTTCTATTTCCTCATGGTGAAGAAGGTACATATCCTTCTTTCCTACCTGTGGGAAATCATACTCACGCTTAATCTCCATAGGCTTTGTCTCAACCCACTTGCCATTCTCCATGTAGCTTCCGTTAGCAGATACTTCACGAAGATTGATTTCAGGGTTAAAGTTTGTAGCAAACGGATAACCATGGTCACCGCCGTTGCAGTCCAAGATATCGATTGTATCTATTTCATCGAAATAATGCTTTGCGGCATATGCTGTAAATACACTTGTAACACCCGGGTCAAAACCTGTACCGAGAAGCGCTGTTAAACCTGCTTCTTTAAACTTATCTGCGTAAGCCCACTGGTAGCTGTAATCAAAGTAAGCGGTAAAGCCTTTTTCCTTGCAACGCTTCTCGTACTGTGCGCGCCACTTTGGATCGTCAGTATTTTCAGGCTCATAGTTTGCAGTATCGATGTAGTCAACCTTGCACTCAAGGCAGGCATCCATAATTGTAAGATCCTGATAAGGAAGTGCTACGTTTAAAACCGCATCAGGCTTGTAGCTGTTGATTAACTTAACCACAGAATCCTTGTTATCTGCATCAACAGTTGCCGTTTCAATCTTTACAGGACTTCCTGATTTCTCTATTTTTTCCTTTAAGTCTATACACTTTTTCTCTGTACGGCTTGCGATCATTATATCCTTAAATGTCTCACTATTCTGTGCACATTTCTGGATTGCAACCTGTGCAACACCACCGCATCCGATAACCAATAATCTGCTCATTTTTAAACCTTCCTTTCTAACCTCTGTCTTCTTCTTCAATCAACATATCTTCAACGTACTTAGGAAGCATGAATGCGCCCTTATGAAGATGTGTTGTATAATACCAAGTTTCAATATTTCTTTCTTCCCATCTCTCCGGATTAAAATCCTTTAACGGATGGTATTTCTTTGAGGCAAAACCGAATAACCAGTAGCCTGCAGGACACGTAGGGATATGTGCCTGATAAACTCTCGTTATCGGGAATGACTTAACTACTTTTCTATGCATTGCACGGCAAGTCTCTTCGTCTTCATCAAAGAATGGGCTTCCGTGCTGATAAACCATGATTCCGTCATCATGAAGTGCCTTGTAGCAGTTGCCGTAAAACTCTTTTGTAAAAAGTCCGGCTTCATGTCCCAAAGGATCTGTCGCGTCATTTATTATAAGATCGTACTTATCCTTACAGCGTCTTAAAAACCTAAGACCGTCTTCGTAATATATTCTTACGCGAACATCTTCAAGACCTATCGCGTTATCTGGGAAGTACTTTCTGCAGACATCGACGAACATCTTATCAGGTTCCGCGATATCTATTACTTCGATTTCTTTGTAATGAGAAAGCTCTCTCGCAACACCGCCGTCGCCACCACCGATTACAAGAACGCGCTTTACATCAGGGTGAACCGCCATCGGTACATGAACTATCATCTCATCGTATGTAAACTCTTCCTGCTCAGAAAAGATTACATTACCGTTCGATGTAAGGAACTTTCCAAATTCGGGAGACTCGAATACGTCGATTCTTCTATATTCACTTTCTCCACTATAAAGATGTTTGTTTACTCGGATTGCCATCTTAACGTTAGATGTGTGCATTTCCTCAAACCAATATTCCATCTTCATCTCTGCCATTTAAAACACCTCATTAAGATATATTAAACGTATAAGTTATACCTGACTTATTATTTCAGTACGCAAAGTTCGGAAATATCATCACTTTCGGGTCCCTGCATAGAACAACCCTTTTCCTTTGCGAATTTAATATAATCAATTATATCCTTTGTAATCATCTCGCCCGGGGCTAAGATTGGTATTCCCGGCGGGTAACACATAACAGACTCCGCGCAGATTCTTCCTACCGTTTCATCAAGCGGGAGTTTTACCTTTTCCGAGTAAAAAGCTTCCTGCGGAGTAGCCTTAACTATCGGGGTTATATATTCCGCACTAAAGAAACTTCCTTCAGGCTTTGAATAAAGGCGCGCGATATCGTTTAACGCACCGACGAGTCGCTCTATATCTAAGAGTCTATCACCTATCGAAATATACGCCATGACGTTTGACAAATCACCAAACTCCATCTGAATATCGTACTCTTCTCTTAAAAGGTCATAAACCTCAATTCCCGTAAGTCCTATACCACGGGTATTTATAACAAGCTTCGTGATATCGAAATCATATACACTTCCGCCGTTTATAAGTTCAGTACCGAAAGCATAGTAACCATCGATATCGTTAATCTCATTTCTTGCATATGCGGCAAATTCAGAAACCTTTGCAAAACTTTCCTTACCGCGAAGTGCAAGATTACGCCTACTTATATCAAGACTTCCAAGTAAAAGATATGATGCACTTGTAGTCTGTGTAAGATTTATAATGTTACTTACATATCCTTCATTTACATTTTCACCGATAAGAAGGAGCGAACTTTGAGTCAAAGATCCTCCCGACTTATGCATACTTATCGCTGACATATCTGCACCTGCCGCCATACCATTAAGTGGAAGGTTCTCGCCGAAATAAAGGTGTGTTCCGTGTGCTTCGTCGACTAGTGCCATCATTCCGTTTTCATGAGCAAGATTGACAATTGCCTTAAGGTCGGAACAAATTCCATAATACGAAGGATTGTTGATAAGGATTGCTTTGGCTTCGGGGTTTTCTTTAACGGCCTTACGTACATCTTCTATCTCCATGCCAAGCGGTATTCCAAGCTTTGTATCAACCTTAGGGTCGATATATACCGGAACCGCACCGCAAAGTACGAGTGCATTTATCGCGCTTTTATGCACGTTTCTAGGCATAATAATCTTGTCGCCGCGCTTACATGCGGTAAAGACCATACTTTGAACCGCACTTGTAGTTCCGCCGACCATAAAGAATGCATGTGCCGCACCGAATGCATCTGCCGCAAGATCCTCTGCTTCTTTTATAACCGAAACCGGATGACATAAGTTATCGAGTGGTTTCATGGAGTTAACATCTATCTCCACGCACTGCTGCCCAAGGAAGTCCACAAGCTGTGGGTTTCCTCTTCCTCTTTTATGTCCCGGAACATCAAACGGCACAACTCTTAACTTTCTAAACCTCTCAAGGGCCTCATAAAGCTGTGCTCTTTGCTGTTTTTTAATATCCATTTCAACATTTCTCCAATAAAATATATTCCGCAAAAAAGGCAGCCCATCTACTAATGGACTGCCTTAATAGTTTTAAGTAGGTAGTGTAAAGATATTATAATATCTTTTCACTGAAAAATCAACATTTTTACGCTATTTATAAAGGGTCGCCGCCATCTGTGCAATTTCATCCGCAGCAGCGTGGAGTTCCTCTACCGTAGCGTTAATTGTGCTCATCTCTTCGTTCTCTTCAGCGATACTGTCACTAATCATGTTAATCTTAGAAAGAATACCCTTAACAGATTCATTTACATTGGTAAGCTTCTCAGCAATGTGCTCTGTAGTCTCTTTTGTAGAATTTGAAAGCACCTGAACTTCACTTGCAACTACCGCGAAACCACGTCCTGCTTCACCTGCACGTGCAGCTTCGATTGATGCGTTAAGCGATAAGAGGTTCGTCTGGTTTGCAATACCCTGGATGCTTCCGATAATCTCCATTGAATCTGTAACTGCGCCTTCGATTCCGTTTGCAGATTCACTGACTTCTTCCTGCTTGGTGGATACTTCCTGCATCTGACGTGTTGCCTTTTCTACGTTATTGGCAATTTCAGCGATACCTTTTCTTAAGGATTCGATATTCGGCTCCATCTCTTCTTTGAAGCGGATGGTGTTATTCTTCTGCTCCGTGATATCAAGCATTGTACCTGCTATCATGAAAGGCTTGCCATTGTCTCCCCAAACTACGCAGCTTGAAGAATGAATCCAAAGATAATTGCCGTTTCTATGCTTAATACGGTATTCCGTCTCAACTACACTGTCATCGCCCGTACTTCTAAGCTGTTTATGGAAGATATCCATCATTCTCGATACATCTTCAGGATGGATCTTTGAAGTCCAAGCCTGTAATGTATTCGGAAATTCCGTTGAACGCTCGTCATATCCGACCATTGTCTTAACCTGTCCGGAATAAACCATAGGGGCATTAGGATCGTCCAATGAATACTTTGTAAGATCAAGGCTCCAGCTTCCTTCGGACATCATACGTCTAACTGCAATCTGACGTGTTCTGTCGTGGATAACTTTGGCCTCATTTCTCTTTTGCTCATCGATGTCCTTGAACGTACCTATGAATACCTTAGGAGTGCCGTTCGTATCTCTTAAGCAGTCACCCGATGCATGGAACCACTTATATTCACCGGACTTAGCCTTGATTCTGTACTCGATGTCATATTTATTCTTACCGGACTTATCGCTCTCAACCGCACCAAGAGCCTTAAATGCAGCGTTTCTGTCATCTGGATGAATAAGTGTGCCAAGCGCTTCAAGTGTATCCGGAAGTTCTTTACGGTCATATCCTAACATACGTCTAAATACGTCTGTATATACGGCGCCTCTCTGATTACCGTTATTGTCATAGAAACATTTCCAGATACCAAGCTGTGCACTCTCGTTTACCGAATCAAGCTCGAATCTGCTGCTTTCAAGCTGCTGACGCAATGCTTCTATCGCAATATCTTTCTTTTTTAATTCATCTGAACCTGTGGCACCTTCATTGTGCTTCTTTCCAAAAAGCATACCTCTCCGCCTCCCAAGTAATATATATTAGTCAGTTCGTTCTAACTTAGATAAATTACAGTATATCGCGAATTGTCAAGTATTTCGATATCTTTCACAAATTCTTCTTATCTTTTTTCTTTTTCACAGGTTTTTTCACCGAATAACCGAACTTACCCATCTTTTTACCGAGGGAAAAGTACTCACCGTGAGAGTACGTAATAAGGTGAGCCTCGCCAAGATCAAAGCGTTTTTTCTCGTCCATATATTTCTCGTCTACGGTAACTCCGACCACTTCTGCGATAAACATATCGTGTGAGCCGAGCTTTTCTATTTTTTTAACCTTACAATAAATATTAACCGGGCTTTCTTCTATCGCAGGAGTTTTCATATAATCCGATACATATTCAGTAAGATGCATTTCTTTAAACTTGTCGTGGTCCTTTCCGGAACGAACTCCGCAGTAATCACACGCTCTTGTAAGGTCTGTACCCACAAGGTTTACGACGAATTCTTTTGTGTCCGCTATTATGTCATGTGAATACCTCTCAGGCTTTATCGATATGGAAAGCATGGCGGGATCGGAGCAGATAGTTCCTGCCCACGCTACCGTTATGATGTTAGCTTTTCCTTCGGGACTCTTACAACTTACCATTACCGCCGGTACAGGATAAAGCATGTTGCCCGGTCTCCAATTTAATTTACTCATCTATCTCACCCCTAAATATTCTTAAAGTACCATAAAACGCCGCCAAGCCACAGTATCATAAGAAGTGGCACAAGGATTGTAAATAGCGGCTTTCTTGTTTTATGTCTAAAGATCTGCATTCCGATATATGCACCAAGTCCTCCGCCTATCGCGGCAATACCTATAAGTGTAGCTTCGGGGATTCGCCAGGCATTTTTCATCGCTTTAAACTTGTCGATTCCATACAAGGCAAAAGCGATGATATTTATTATTACTAAATATACTATAAGCAATCTGTCCATTGTCATTTTCTCCTAATCATTAATTATCAAGTACTCTTACGACAAGAGTCTGATACTCTGCGCCGGACTTTGATTTACGAATTGCATTTATCTCTTTTTTAAGCATAGGATAGTGCCATTCAAGGTAATACCATAATTCTTTCATCTTGAAAAGAACAGCTCTTTCACTTGACAATTCCTTCGAATACTCGTCCCAAAGTACCGATAAGTAGTTATGGAGCATCGCTTTATCCTGTTTTTCGTCTATTCCTTTTATTGCAAGTGCCAGTCCCGGGTCTGCCAAGAGACCCCGACCTATCATAAAGTGATTTACGTCTTTAAGGTCTTCTTTTAATCGCTCGAAATCCTGCACGGTTCTTATATCACCATTATAACATACAGGACATGTAAGGTGCTCTGCCATATTCAGAAAAGCATTTATATCAGGCATTCCGTTATAAAACTCTTCACGTGCTCTGGGGTGTATTATCACTTCGCATATAGGATACTTCGCGTATATCTTACCAATAGCGGCTGCATTATCATTGTTTTCGTACCCGGTCCTGGTTTTTATTGATATCTTAGGAAGGTCGTCTTCTTCAAATATCTCATCAAGATACCGATTAAGTTGCTCTAAATCTCGCAATAATCCCGCACCCTTTTTCTTTGTGACAACGGTCGACGATGGGCATCCCAAATTAAGATTAACTTCGCTGTAGCCGGCATCACGGAGCACGCCTGCTGCCCAGACAAAATCTTTCGGATTTGATGCAATGACCTGCGGAATAAGGTTCGGGGTAAAAGGGAGAAATTCACGTGTCTCGCGATGCTTAAATGCATGATTTTTATTTGCTGCAAGAAACGGGGTATAATAGTCATCCACTCCGCCGTACATCTTAGCATGTACGCGCCTAAACGTCTGTCCCGTGATTCCTTCCATCGGAGCAAAGGATATTTTATAATCTTTATCTTTCATAACCTTACCTGCAATATGAAATCATATGCGCATTTTCCAATGTGCGCATTCCCATTGCTTTATAAAATGCGTTATCGCGCTCGTCTTCAAGGTCGGTATTAACTTGTACGAATCTTACAGTAGCATACTTCTCAAAAATCTTATTCATCATTGTGGTTCCGAGCTTTTGCCTCTGATGTTCTTTATCTATTATAAGGTCCTGAATCATAACGGCATGTTCCCCGTCACCTAAGCACCTTATAAATCCAACAAGCTTATCACCTTCAAAGGCTCCAAGAATATAAAGCGAATTATCGAATGCCCTTCTTAATTTCTCGTCATCATTAAGATACGCCATCCATCCTTCCGCTTCGTATATTTCCTTAATTCGTCCCAAATAAGTTGAATCTATTTCTTTGTATGTAATCATTTTCTCTCCCTCTTTATTAGTTGATTTTCACCCTTATATAAATATACTCATTGCCGATATCAATTGCATCATTTTCATACATTTGATGCAATTGCAGTCGCGATGATGCAATTAAACTTCATTTTCAACTGGTTACAATTTGTAACCGGTTGAATATAAGTTTTATCGCTATCGTTAAAATAAACTTAACGTTGGCATTTTTGACACTTTTTCAAAAGTGCTAACGTTAAAATTAATCTCTTTTATAGCACGGTTAACTCTATTCCTATCGCACCATACTTCTTTATTTGCTCTTTTGTATAGTATAACAACATATCATCCGGATTCGCGACTTCATCTTCTTTGTAACCTATTGATAACTTATCATGTCTTTTATATAACTCTGTAAAGTCAGGATAATTATAAATGTTTACAATCTTACAGGACATCTTTTCCAATGTTGTTGTATTTGTAAACTCAATTATATCATTAACCTTAATACAAGATCTTTTCTCATCATTAAGACGCATTTCAACGGTTTTCCAACCTTCTTTGATTGCCTGAAAAGAGTCATCCCATAAATTCATATAATGCGTCATATTTACCATCTCTCCATATTCTTCTTGTATTTTTCTGAATATGATTTTTTCAATTCTTCCGCCGAAATACCGTAGCAAAGCATCACATCATTATAGTACATGAGAACGTCTGCCATTTCCTCAACCAGATCGTTTCTAAGAGTCGCATCTGAGCATGCTTTTATCCCGCCATTTTTCTTTACTATATCTATGACTTCCCCAATTTCTCCCACCATCCAAAGAAGTTTATTCTTTCCTGTCTCCGGACCGATGGTTTCCCATTTATCCTTATACTTTTCCTGTAAGTCTCTTTGCATTTCCTGCATCTCATTTATTGTAAAATCTTCCACTTTTATCACCTCTTAATAATACTTCTGTCGGAAAGCTCGACAAAAGCATTTTCCCATCCTGTACAGTCATTTTCAAAGCGTGACAATTTGTCACGTTTTCATTTCCTTTTTTCCCCCCTTACCCCTATTCTTTACTTCTAAGATTTCTTTTTTCAACCTTATACTCAATCGAAATCCATTTATCCGCTTCTTCTCTGGAATGTAAATTTATAACTTGCTTTCCGGGATACCTGTCTAACAACGAAAGTAACTTTGGCTTATGTTCATGCTCAAACTTATTTACCATATCTACAAGCTCCGGATCAAGTTCGTTTTCAACCCATGGCATATCTTCACGCGTCTGTCCGACTCTGCCTATGATTCCTTCCATGCAAACTTCTTTCGAATAATCAAGGAGGATTACAGTATCACATGCAGCAATTCGAGGCTCGTACGTTCTATGATAATCACCATCAATAATCCAACTGTCACGGTTAAGAATCCCTGCTAACTTCTCATCGAATTCGTCTCTTGATATATGCGTTTTATCCCGTTTCCAAAATATATTATCCAGATAATATAACGGAAGTCCCGTTAATGCGTGCAATTTCCTAGCCAACGTACTCTTTCCGCTACCACAACACCCTACAATTATAACTTTCTGCATCATATAATACCTTTAATAAATGAAACCAATCCCACTTTTCTACTATGGCACTATAACATAAAAGGCAACTCGCAGAAAACTGTGAATTGCCTTTTGTTTTTCTTTTATAGCTATATGTTGTTGTGGTTTTACGTTTATTCCATCGATTTTTTTGCTTTTTATATCTTTTTGCAACCAAAGTGCAACCGGAAGATATCCTTCTATTACGCCAACTATTACGTCATCTATTATGACATTTTGCAAGTCTTATTTTATGACGTAATGGCCGAATCGATTTGATCCCACATGTTTAATCTTACCTTCGTCCATCAGACGTCTCAAGGCCCTCTGAACAGTTCTTTGAGAAGAACCTACTATCTCTGCAAGTCCTGCTGCTGATTGATTTCCATCTTCCTTCAGCAGATTCAACAATTTTTCATCTAAAGTTTTTGCTTTGTTCATTACGCCATTACGAGACAACTCTTTTAAAAGATCTCTTATCAGTTCCAGCATGAACTGAACAAATATCGTTGACTCTCCGTCTGTATTAGATGCATTCAGCGCTTTATAGTAATCATTCTGGCGCTCATGAATAATCGTCTCAATAGGAATCCATAAGAAAAACTCCTGCCATTTTGCAAGAATCAAAGTATGCCAAAATCTTCCTATCCTTCCATTTCCATCTGCAAAAGGATGAATGAACTCAAATTCATAATGGAAAATACAGCCCTTTACCAATGGATGCAACTTTGATTTCTTCAGCCACTCGAAAAGTTGTCCCACCAAATCCGGCACATAATTAGCAGGTGTTCCGGCATGTATCAACTGATCTCCGGCATAAACTCCTACGCCTTTGCTTCTAAATACAC
>JAFRZM010000013.1 GCA_017442585.1 Lachnospiraceae bacterium
AATACAATAAAGTACCGTGATGAAGAAAAAGTGCTTGAAATCAGTGTATCTGCGAATAAAGTTAAAGATAAAACAGAGCTTATATACGAAGATAACGGAACCGGAATATCGAAAGAAGATCTTCCGCGAATATTTGAAAAGTCCTTTACGGGAAGTAACGGCCGGGAAACGCAAAAATCTACTGGAATGGGACTTTATATAGTCAAAAACTTGTGTGACAGACTTGGTCATACCATAAGAGCAGAGTCGGAAAAAGGCAAATATACGAGATTTACGATTACATTTGCCGATAACGATTATTATTGCAGGTAAATTCAAGATTACAAAATTGTAATGTTCCGTAATATTAGAAAAACGACACTTGGTATTGAAGAGTGTATAGTAAAGGCATAAAGGGCAGACGTGATAAGAACTGTCACAAGATTCGAAGGGAGTTAAAAATGGAATTACTTAAGGTAGAAGGAATTGAAAAATATTACGGAAATAAAGTAAACCTCACAAAGGCGATAGATGATATCTCCTTTACCGTAGAAAAGGGTGAGTTCGTTGCAATAATGGGAGCTTCGGGAAGCGGTAAGACAACGCTTTTAAACTGCATTTCAACCATTGATAAAGTAACTGCAGGACACATCTACTTAGAGGGCGAGGACGTAACAACATTAAAGGGAAAGGCACTAAATAAGTTCAGAAGCGAAAAACTCGGATTTATCTTCCAGGACTTTAACCTTCTTGATACATTGACAGCTTACGAAAATATTTCACTTGCACTTTCAATTCAGAAGCGTCCGGTTAAAGAGATAGAAGAAGCAGTTAAGACAGTTTCCAAACAGCTCGGAATAACAGAAGTTTTAAATAAGTTCCCTTATCAGATGTCAGGCGGCCAGAAGCAGAGAGTTGCATCAGCAAGAGCAATTGTTACCGATCCGAGCATCGTGCTTGCGGACGAGCCTACAGGTGCTCTTGATTCTAAGTCGGCCAAGATGCTTCTTGAAAGGTTTACTTATCTTAACAGAGAAAACAATGCCACAATCATGATGGTAACACACGACAGTTTCTCTGCAAGCTATGCAAGCCGTGTAATGTTTATTAAAGACGGTAAGATTTTTAATGAGATTTTGCGAGGTGAAAGCTCAAGAAAAGAGTTCTTCGATAAGATTATAGATGTTGTAACACTTTTGGGAGGTGACGCAGCAGATGTTGTTTAGAATGTCACTTCAGAATATCAGAAGAAGCGTAAGAGATTATGCGATTTACTTTTTTACACTTATTATAGGAATTTCGGTTTTCTATGTATTTAATGCGATAGGCGGTCAGGCAGCGATGATGAGAGTATCCGCCAGTAACAATGACATTGTGGAGCTTCTTAAAACAATGCTTTCCGGCGTTTCGGTATTTGTTGCGGTAGTTCTTGCATTATTGATTGTATATGCAAGCCGCTTCTTAATGAAGAGAAGAAACAGAGAATTTGCACTCTATATGATGCTCGGTATGGGCAAGAGAAAGATTTCCGCAATTCTTCTTATGGAAAGCCTCATAGTAGGTGCCGGTTCGCTTGTAGTCGGACTTATTGTCGGTGTGTTGGCTTCACAGCTTATGAGTGCGCTTGTTGCAAGCCTCTTTGAAGCTGATATGTCAGAATATAAGCTTAGCATTTCGGTTGACGCGCTTATCCTGACGATTGTATGTTTTGCGGTAATGTACTTTGCTGTAATGCTTTTAAACGGTGTGGCAGTTACAAGAATGAAGCTTATTGATTTAATGAACAGTGGCAGAAAGTCCGAGAAAATAAGCATGAGAAACCCTTACCTTTGTGTTGCGGTATTCGTAGTTTCGGCTGTTTTGCTTGGAGCTGCATACTACCAGGTTGCGTTTGACTTTAATTCATTAAGCAGCGCCAGACTTATGGCAGCTATAGTAACGGGTACTATAACAACAGTTCTTATCTTC
>JAFRZM010000014.1 GCA_017442585.1 Lachnospiraceae bacterium
GAAGATAAGAACTGTTGTTATAGTACCCGTTACTATAGCTGCCATAAGTCTGGCGCTGCTTAATGAATTAAAGTCAAACGCAACCTGGTAGTATGCAGCTCCAAGCAAAACAGCCGAAACTACGAATACCGCAACACAAAGATAAGGGTTTCTCATGCTTATTTTCTCGGACTTTCTGCCACTGTTCATTAAATCGATAAGCTTCATTCTTGTAACTGCCACACCGTTTAAAAGCATTACCGCAAAGTACATTACTACGAAGCAGACAATTGTTAAAATAAGTGCGTCAACCGAAACATTAAGCTTATATGCCGTCATATCAGCCTCAAAGAGGCTTGCAACAAGCGCACTCATAAGCTGTGAAGCTCCGATACCCACAAGAAGTCCGACTAGAAGAGAACCGGCACCTACTATAAGGCTTTCCATAAGAAGAATTGCAGATATCTTTCTCTTACCCATACCGAGCATCATGTAAAGTGCGAACTCTCTGTTTCTTCGTTTCATGAGGAAGCGGCTTGCATATACGATTAACAGTGCAAGAACTATCGCAACAAATACCGAAACGCTTGAAAGCATTGTTTTAAGAAGTTCCACAATGCCATTGTTACTAGCGGATACTCTCATCATTGCAGCCTGACCGCCTATCGCGTTAAATACATAGAAAACCGAAATTCCTATGATAAGTGTAAAAAAGTAAATTGCATAATCTCTTATGCTTCTTTTAATATTCTGAAGTGACATTCTAAACAACATCTGCTGCGTCACCTCCCAAAAGTGTTACAACATCTATAATCTTATCGAAGAACTCTTTTCTTGAGCTTTCGCCTCGCAGAATCTCATTAAAAATCTTACCGTCTTTAATAAACATTACACGGCTTGCATAACTTGCTGAGAAACTGTCATGTGTAACCATCATAATTGTCGCATTGCTCTCTTTATTAAGATAAGTAAACCTTTCAAGAAGCATCTTTGCTGACTTTGAATCAAGAGCACCTGTAGGCTCATCCGCAAGCACAATGCTCGGATTTGTAACGATTGCTCTTGCTGATGCAACTCGCTGCTTCTGTCCGCCTGACATCTGGTAAGGATACTTATTTAAAACTTCCGTTATACCAAGCTGCTCTGAAACTGTCTTAACCGCTTTTTCGATTTCTTTAACCGGGCGCTTCTGAATCGAAAGCGCAAGTGAAATGTTTTCGTATGCTGTCAATGTATCAAGAAGATTGAAATCCTGAAAGATAAATCCAAGCTTCTCGCTTCTGAACTTGGTTAATGCCTTACCCTTTAATGTTGTAACATCTTCGCCCTCTAAGTAGATGTGACCTGCAGTTACTTTGTCGATTGTTGAGATGCAGTTTAAAAGTGTTGTCTTACCGCTTCCTGATGCTCCCATTATTGCAACGAACTCGCCCTTTTCTACTGTAAAGGAGATATCATCTATCGCCTTTGTAAGGTTAATCTTGTTTCCGTAATATTTCTCGATTCCTTCTACCTTAAGTAATTCCATTTCTAACTCCCTTCGAATCTTGCCGGACTTTGTTGTCTGCTCTTTATGCCTTTACTATACTCCTCTATTTAGAGCCCGTCGTTTTTCTAATATTACGGAACATTACAATTTTGTAATCTTGGCGATTTATTTTAAAACCTTGTTTTCGCCCCACTACCTGCAATAATAATCATTATCGATAAATGTAATCGTAAATCTTGTAAACTTATCTTTCTCCGACTCTGCCTGTATTTTATGTCCCAACCTGTCGCAAAGATTCTTTACAATATATAATCCCATACCGGTTGACTTTGCCGTACCACGACCATTGCTACCGGTAAAAGATTTCTCGAATATACGCGGCAAATCTTCTTTTGAAATACCGGAGCCGTTATCTTCATATATGAATTTAATCTTGTCGTCTTCTTTTTTTGCGGATACACTTATTTCGAGCGCTTTTTCCTCTATGCGATACTTTATCGAATTATCCATTAACTGCCCGATGATAAATTCCAGCCACTTGCCGTCCGTCATGACGTTTACGTCAAGGTCGCTCGCGTTTATCGTGGCATTTATCATCTGCAGCTCTTCTCTATTCTTACCTGCAACCGAGGCAAAAGCGCGGTTTAGCGGAGTCTCCTTAATTATGTAGTCTTTTTCCGCATTCTCGCTTCTGGCATAATAAAGTACATTATCTATGTACTCGTCGACGCGCTTTAACTGCGTTTTCATCTTAGGGTCAATCTCTTTATTGTTATGGCACATAAAACTTAATGCAGAGACAGGAATCTTTATTTCATGTACCCAAAGTTCTATATATTCGCGGAAGTTTCTCATTTTGCGTTTCTCATCCGTTACATTTTCCGTCATTGATTTTCCACAATCACGAAGTGCGTCTGTAAGGATTTTGCCGTCGAGAAATTGTGCCTCTTCCAGCAGTTCAGGAATAAGATACTTCTTATCAAGATCTTTTAAAGCGGTAAAAAGTATATCGTAGAATCGCTTTTTCCTCCTAAAGTCATACGCATGTACAATAAAAGCCATCAGGATAAAGATAACAGCCACTACACCCATGGCCTGCCTATCCGTCCTGAAGGCTTTTAAAAATATCTCAATTATAAGAAGTGCTGCGGCATATACAGTAAATATAAGTACGTGATCTCTTAAATAATCTCTTAGTCTCATTTCAATATATACCCCTGTTTCTTACGTGTTTCTATTGCATCTTCTAAGCCAAGATCTTCTAACTTGGTGCGTAAACGGCTTATGTTAACCGATAATGCATTATCATTTAAAAACTCGTCGTTATCCCATAAAACCGTCATAAGGTCGTCACGGGAGACTATTTCTCCAACGTGATCCAATAAATGCTGGAATATAAGCATTTCGTTTTTGGTAAGGATTTGCTCTTTGTCCTCTCTTGTTAAACTTCCCTTAGCAACGGATACTTTAACGTCTCTATAAGAAATTGCCTTAACGGTCTTTGAAGTACGTTTAAGGATCGCAGATATTCTAAGCAAAAGTATCGTCGGATTATACGGCTTTGTAATATAATCATCCGCACCGTAGCTTATGGAAAGCACCTCATCCATATCTCCCGTACGACTTGTAAGCATGATAACCGGCGTCTCGGAATTTTTTCTATATTGCTGAAGTATCGCTTCTCCGTTTTCGTTCGGAAGCGTGATATCAAGAAGAATAAGGTCTGCTGCTTTATTCTTCATTTGCTCCGCAACGTCGACAAATTCCGTGATCGCTTCAACATTGTACCCTGAATTTGTAAGAAGCGTCTTTAATTCTTCGCGTAACGCACTGTCATCTTCTATTATAAGGATCGTATTCATCTCACGCTTTCTCCTAAAAAGTCATCTAAAAATAGAATAACACGGTCACAGGATGCCTGCAACCGTGTTATAGTGTTTAATGTTCATTAACCTGCATAAAGAATATTATCAAATATCTCATCGATATCAATCCCGTCAATCTGATATGGCCATTCGTTAGTTATGTTAATCTTAAGGATATCATTTTTCTCATCGAGAATATATATCGTATCCTCATTATTCGTCTTAAAAGGCCTAACCTCTTCACCGACTTCTAAGTCTCTCTCACCGATCTTATTGCCGTTCTCATCGACAATCTCGACCTTGATTGACTTTAATACCTTATGTGCATCAGTTGACACGAATCTGAAAAGTTCCTCATCAGGAATTATCTCGCCCTTGTCACTAAAGTGATACTTTCTTACAACTGAACCCGTGCCGAAAAGATCGGTTCTATTCTGCATCATGCAGTAGTTAGGATCCGTAATGCATCCGTCAACCCAGGAATAATCGGTAAATACCACATTTTCTTCAAGCGGATAAGCTATATCCATGTCATAAGAATTAAGCTTTGTAAAGCCTTCCTTTGAAATTTCAAACGCATTAAATGTCGTATAACCGTTCTCTCCGCTTCCCATGAAGTAGTAGATAAGCTTTCCTTCTTTTGTCTTATATAAGAAATTTCTTCCGTCAAAAGCAGAAATGTAATCCTCGCCTGTACCGTTTCCAAAAGTATAATTAGCATTATTGATAGTGAAGCTAATGCCATTAAGCATATAATCATCGTAATACGGCGAAACCATAAATGAATCAATTACACCGTCACCGTCTATATCAATATCGCATTCCGTATAACTATCGATTTCAATTATGTAACTTTCCGGAACTTTTTCAAAGTACTTAGCTTCAAGAATATCTTCATGTCCCTTAAAAGGAATCTTTACTACCAGCTGACCTACCGCATACGAAGCAATATCGTACGGATTAAATATAAGCGTCAATCCATCATAATCAACCGCAAAACCTTGAGTATATTCACCACTCTTAAATCCCGCAAACGGATCGTCATCTTCAAAAATGAAAAAGTCATCAATCCATTCAGCGTACTTTTCCTTAAGAGCATTCTCCACGTACTCATACATTGCATCAATATCTTTAACGACATCGCTTAATTTTAGTTCCTTACCTGTCTTAACATCAAAGTTTACAGGCCAGTCACCGCCATTTGGATGTGCTCCGCCTGTATAAATTGAATACGCTGATGAAAGTGTTACAACACATTCATCAGCACGACGGATATTAAGATTTCTCTCCGTAAAGAAGCCCTCTTCCGGAACACTATCCATATCGGCAGCGGCAGCTTCTTTGCAGAAGTCATACTCATCTCTCGCCATGCTTTCAATGCTTTCGCCATATTTTTCCAATGCACTCTTTAACTCAGGATACTTATCTTCATCATCCTCCATAAGTGCTATTTTCTCATAGTGCATACGAGCCCTTGTAACATAACCGTCATCGTACTCAACTGTATCAAAATCATTGGTTAAAATCTTATAAAGATGAATAATTGCGGCTTCTTTTGGTGTGTCATCACCTGCTTCATTGTTCTCGTTATTATCAGTGTTCGTCTCCTTCGATGTACCGTTATCCTTAGTGTTCTCTTTCTTTCCACACGCGGACACAACACCGACAATAAGAATCATCACCAACAATAGGCTTAATACTCTATTTTTCATTACTTTTCCTCCCATTAAGATGCTTCGGTCCTATTTTGTCCCTAAGACCAACGTATATTATAGCACTTTTGAGTCATTATTAACAAACTCCTTTTTCCTAATTGGGCGTATAAGCTGCTTACACATTTCTTCCCTGGTATTGAACGGTAACCACATATACCATTTTTTTATTCTCATCAATCCTAAAAATAACAATATAGTTGTCTACAACAAGTTGCCTGTATCCTTTATTAGCATACTTACCGACCTGTCGCTCCTGATGTGATTGTGGGTGCGTATCCAATCCAAGAATAGCCTTCTTAATTCTTGCGATTTGTCCTTCGGCATTTTCAGGTGAAAGCTTTTCTTTTGCAATATACATAAAAACCTCTTCTATGTCCCTATATGCCCGCTTATTCAATCTAACCTGATACTTATTCACGATACTTCTTCTCCAATTTTTCAAATGCTTCCTTGGCATCTACAAATTCACCGGTTCGTGATAATTCTTCTTCCGACTCAGTAATAGCCTGATCAATACGGTTGTTTAGGGCAAAACGATCATAAAGTTCCGCACTCATAACCACCAAATCACTATATCCATTCTTTGTAATAAAAATTGGCTCTTGCTGCTTATGTGCCAACTCCGACAAAGCACTGGTATTTCTCAAATCTCTAATTGGCATAATCATTGGCATAATATACACCTCCTATCAATCTGTATTGTAGCATAATTATGCCGCGCTGTAAATCAATATTATATGCATTTTATTTATTAAGATGTTACTTTCCCCGTACTTAATGCAATTTGTGAGTTAATCGTTACGCAATTATTCTATTACCAGCCAATTCTTTCGTCAACAATTCAATATTTTTTCTGTTATTATTCTTTGCAAAAATAAGGCCTTCGAAGGCTGCAAAGCAGCCCCCAAAGACCTACAACCACGACTCATCAGGCCATATATGCTTCTCCTTTGGCTTATGGTACTTTCGCATATGATGCTTGGTTATCGTTTTTGTTACACAATCGAGAAAAACATCTTCATCCGTGATCTTGATTTCATACATATCATTAGTCCTAATATTCCATAAAACACCCTTCTTCAAACCACTTCCAAGAATATAGCATGCGCATTGCAGAAAATGTTCATGACTCAATTCGCCCACAAATTTAAGTTCATAGACAGTCTCGTCCTTTATAACATCCGCATATCCCGCAGCAGAAAACTCGAAGCTGCCGTTTTTCCTCTTTGAAAACTGAATCTCGCATAATTTCTGAGCGTCATCATCCTTCGAAAAAACACTTGAAAGTCTGCGCTCAATTTCTTTCTTTTGGCAATCATTTACAATATCGCCCTCAACTTGATCCACATATCTCTCCTGCCCGGTCTCTAGCGACGTCAAATACAGGATTTTATCATCCAAAGATTTATACTCTTCCGGAATATAACCCATATCCTTAACAAAAACGCGTCTGAATTCAAACTCCCTATCAATACTATATTTCGAGAAAAAATGCGCCATAAGATACGTTCCCATACACGGCGTCAAATCAATTAGGCCATCATTTTTATCAAGTTCTATAACCGAATTATCATCTCGGAAAACTTTTTTCACATCTAATAGATTAAAGCACTCCTCGATATCTTCCTTATACTTAAAATCAAACATAGAAGATATATGCGCACCTTTCAAATCCTGCTTAGTCTGAAAAGGAGTAGACAGCACTTGCTCTCTAACCAGAGCCTCTTTTTCCTCGACAAAAACAATATATTTCTTACCTCGGCTTGCAGCAACGCAAAATATATTCCTTAGTATCTCGTACTTTTGCTGCGGGTGTCCCTTCCTTACAAGCCAATGATACACGGTAAAATCAAACACTATACAGATCTTACGTTCCAGCCCCTTACACCCATCAAACGTAGTGAATATCGCAGTATCTTTACCAGGTTTTACCTCTCCGAATCTATCATTATCCGCAATGCTTGCATATAACGTATCCTTATTATATTTATTGGGATAAAATCTCTCCAGATAGTTTATAACCTCTGACATAATACCGCTTCGCATACCTAAGCACAAGATATCCTTAGGTTCGTACGTGGCCAGAATATTAATCGCCTGATTCTTATCTGCAATTACTGCCTTACAATCCGCATTTATCCCAACTATCTTTTTCTTCCAGATATTTGCAAGTCCATCGGCATATTCAGGTGGAAGTCTGAAGCTTTTCGTAAACTCGATATTCTCTCTTTTTCCTATAAAAGAAGCAATAAACTTTTCGATATTTAAAGTTGTCTTATCATAAATCTTTTGCAGCATGTCGCCTACAGCAACAATTTGGATCCCGGGGTTCGCTTTTTTTATATAGACAAGCATCCTAGATATCTCCAGATCAATATCCTGATACTCATCAAGGATCAGCAAATCAAACTTTCCGATCTTAGGTTTATTCTCTAAGAACAATTGAATAGAATCCGACTTACCCGCGCTGATTCCCATACGGGCAAGCATAGCATATGCATACCCGTGGTAATTGCTGACTGTGACATTTCTGCCCTTAATCTTCTCTTTGGCATCAAGTTTTAACAAAGCATTATAAGTAAGATAAAGAATTCTCTTATCCTTAGAATATACGCGGCATAACTGCTGAATCGCCGTTGTCTTACCGCTACCAACACACGCATCCACAAGGATATTCTTCCCCGCTAACGCGGTCTCTATGAATCTTGTCTGCTCATCAGTCAATTCCATACACTACTACCTCAATGCCATACATCCGCTCTTACATTTCGAAGCGCCACCGTATCAGTCTTCTTTTACGTAACTTTCGCCTCAAAGGCCTGAAAAGTACTGGGAACCCACAATTACTACAAGGTAAAAACTCAATCTCTTCTCCGCATCTAGGACAAGTCATATAATCACTCTCCCTTGCGCGTGATTCCGTCTTCCTTAAAATTCTGGGACATTCTGGTTAATGATAATTTTTCTTCCATAATCGTAGCCATACAACGTTTCTCCTTTATCTAAATTCTACCTACAAAATAACCTTCGCGCCATGCTACATCCTTCGGGTCATCGCTATTAAAAAACGTTTCGTGAAAATACTTTCTGATTTCCTCCTCCGACATGTCCTTAAGAACTCTGTTGTAATAGTCCGCAAAACCTGCAGCTTCATAATACTCTTCAAGCTCTGCTATCATATCGTCTAAACCAAATGCATCTTCATTAATAATCTGATTCATTTCAAAATCTCCTTTTTAAATAAATATCTATATCAAATAATTGTTTTAGAAAGGTAGGCTAGCTGACCTCTTATAATTCATTCCCCTACTAGCCGGGTAAGTCTTGCGACCACAGGTCCTTACTATTCAGAGGAAGGATCATTTCATTCAGGAACCTGTCAATATGATAAAAAACAAATAAAAACAATAATCAAATCTACTTGTAAAGCAGATAAGCTTTCTTACAACCACCTTACATATAGAATTTTAGCAAATTTTCTGTCCTATAAAGCGGACTGTATTTGATATTTCCTGTTCTTAAATTGTAAATTTTAAAGCCATAAATATCTTACTTTTACTCTTACAATCAAGCGTTTAGTTTTACAAATCCATCGTTTTATTTAATAATACTCTTAGCTGTCTGATCGGAAAGGAGCAGACTTATGAGTAATCATCTA
>JAFRZM010000015.1 GCA_017442585.1 Lachnospiraceae bacterium
ATTATCACTTAAAACCGCACTTAAGGAAACGCTCTTATCAGCTATACCTTCTTCATCTTTAAGCGCTTCTTTCATGAATTCCTCTATGTCCTTTATCGAGGAAAAAAGTCCTTCATCGTCAGTTGCGGCATAACCTTTAACAGAATCTTTTCCAACCGTAAACTCTGCAGCGATTTTTTTATCGTCCTTAAGATGAGAAGTTATGGTAACTTTAGCTTTATCCTTTTTACCTTTAACAATCTTTAAGGATACCGTTCCCATCTCACCCCTAATTAATACAGGGATTGCGAAGTCTTCCTTCTTTGCTGCGTTTGCAAAAAGTCCGATTTCCTGTACTGCTGAGCGCATTTCTGCGATATTAAGGTTACCTACTTCTTCTTCATTTTCCATGGTATCCATGACTTCGGTCGCACGCTCTTCCAAGTCTTCCAATGCCTTACCCATGGCTACCGGAGATTCGATATTTTCTTCAAAGTGACGAAGCGCCTCACTCTTTAAGAAATTAAGCGCATCTTCACTTGTCATTTCATTAAGTTCGTTGTAGAGCTTGCTGTAGGTTCTGTCCGCCTTGAAGTAACGATATGCCGCTTCTATATTTATAACTGACTTCGGAACCTCTATCTCATCAAGGTAATTTCTTACTTCTTCTTCCGATGCCAAAATTCGCATCGCTTCGTTAAAGCGCTCGATAGTCTCTTTGGATTCTGCTGCCTTTATATCTTCCGAATTAACAGCACCTGTGGTTTCTGCGATTTCGCCTTGCGCATTCATAAGGCTTTCCAGGAGTTCTTCCGGTGTCTTATTAAGAAGTGATTCTCCCTCCGGTAAAGCTTCTTCAGCTGCTTTTACGGTCTCAACATCCATATATTCAACTGCTGACTTTAATGCCTCTACGTTATATGCCGCATTGACCTGCTTTGTGATAGAAAGATCCGCAACAACTTTTCTATCCTGCATATCATCGGAAGCCTTTTTGTCAACGTGTCCCGTATGTCTTGTTCTTACATTTGTAAGTAAGTTCTTTAATGTAAGGTCGCTGTTATTTGCTACAGCCGCACCTATTGCCGCCCCGTCTGTCTTTTCTACCTGACGTAAAAGTCTATAGATTCCTATAAATGACTCACGCTCTGTCTCACTTATCTCATTATGCTTTTGAAGATCATACAAGAACTTCGAAAACTTCTCATTGTCCTCAAAATTGCCGGCATCCTTAATCTGTAATGCCTTCTCGTTTAACTCATCTATCGAGACATTAAGCGGATTATAGTTTTCACGAATCATAGAAAGCACAACCTTTGGAGTAAGATTATTTAAGACATTCTGCCACTTCTGATCAGCCGCTTTTACCTCAGTTACGCTTTCTTCCGTGATCTCTAAATTGTTATATCCAAGGATTCTGACCGCACGCATATTCTCTGCCGTTACATCCATGTTCATTTCATTTAAAATATCCGGCACATTTGAGAATGCCTTCTTGATGCTGTCTCCAAGATCGATCCTTATTTCGGTACGCATTGTATCATACATCTTTGACGCATTATCAAGTGCTTTATTCTCAAAGGCTTCACCGAGTTCTTTATTATTAGCGTCACCTGTAAATACCTTAATCTTCTCATTTACATCAACCAATGTATCAGTAAATGAAAGCTTCGGTAATACATACGCTGGCGCGCTCTCGATATCCTTAATTATCTCGTTTGTCTTATCAAAGACGTCTTCGGCATTTTCCATCTCACCGAATACTGCCTTTTTAAGAGTCTCTTCTTCTTCGGCAAGGCCTTCTACAATTCTTTGAATTCCTTCGGTATCTATATGCATACCCTTCTTTAAAAGAGTAAGATTCGTCTCCTCGGAAAGCTTAACGGTAGCCTCCATCAAACGGCGCTTTGCGCTTACCAAAGTAATCTTCTTATTTAAATCATCATTTGTAATGTTTTTTAATCCGTCCGTGTAACTGTAATCCTTTAAGATAACAGCTTCTTTAGCTTCAAATCCAAAAAATACAGCTTCATTTATCGCAGCAGTAAGCTCATCTTCACCCGTTAAAAGCTCGCCTTCTGTCAGGTCCTTTGCATAGGTAAAAGTGTTCTCATTTAATTCCACTCCGAGCGCTACCATATTTGCCGCAATTTTTAAATCGTCGCTTGAAGGATTCTCTACAAATTCCGCAACCTTCTTTTCTATGGCTCCTGTAAGTTCTGTAGTATCGACGGTTTTTACCTTTGTATTGCCCATTACGTTTTCAGCCTTCATAACATTTTCCAATGTAGGCTGAAGATCGTTTGTTATCATGTATGCCGCTTCTTCGATTGTAGGGGTAGAGATATCTTCTGCCATTTTATATGCAGCAACAGCACCCGGAGCTATTTTTTCAAGCTCCGCACGAGAATATTCATCTAAGTTTACATCCGTTGCTCCACCGATTGCGCGCTGGATCTTAATCTTATCCACAACAGTAAGAACAACTTCACTATCTTCCTTTTCAATATCTATTCCTTCCTCAGAAAGGCTCTTAGACATTTCTTCAGGCTTTATTCCTGCTACGAAATCCGCATTATTTACCGACATCTTATCCAATTTCATCTTGGTTTTATTTTCGATGTCAGCAAAACTAAGGCCACCGGTACTACCGATGCCCTTAGTATTTATTCCGTAATTTATATTTAAATCTTCGTTGATTTTCTTAGGACTTGCTGTATTGATATTTTCCGTTAAATTATTAAAGTTAGCGTTTTTAATCTCGTTTATCTGCATAATATCTACCACCTTTATGTTTAATATTTCGGATGGTAGTTTTGCAATCTTTAACGAAAGATTTGTTAACTTTATTTTCTAAGATATGTTAAGAATACGTTGCCGGCGCTTTCGCACTGTTCACGCATATCGTCTATACGCATAAGCTTTGCAACGTTGTACTCAGGATCATAGTATAATATATCGCGGTTTGTATATCCGCAGAATACCACCGGCTTATCACCGTCTATAAGCGCATAAACAGGCGTGTTATTACTTATATAATAAAGCATCTGATCAACCGATGCTCCGGTAAGGTCTATGACATTCGCATCCTTAAGCGCATCATCAAGGACCTTCTTAACGCTTCTTCCACTTGATAAAAGCTCTCCTACGGAAAGGGTTATTCCCTCGTGCTGAAGCATTACCGTTACACAGCGTTCATTAAAGCCGGTACCTACGGTTTCCGAATCAACTCTCATGCCTGTAAGTCTATCCATATATCCGCTTTTAGCCTGCTGCCACACGTATCGTCCGTCTTCACCTATTACTACACCTGCTGCAGATGCCGCTTTAAGTACGCAGTCTGCAACGCTTGTAGAAATTGCGGTTATATTGCCCTTGGCATATACATAGTAATACTTAATATTGCCCTGCTTTTCAAGATCTATCTTGTTAATCTTATCGTTTTCTATAAGCTTTGCAGATAAAAGCGACGGATCCTTATCCTTTATATCAACTGTAGTCTTTATTATAACTATCTGCTGCTTAATTTCCGAATAAATAGCCGTTAATGACACTATTCCTGTTGCGTCACCTTTCATATCAACGATGCTGTCTTTCGCGATGGAAACGTATCTGTCATCAACCTTTTCTTCACGGTCAAGCTTTATTGTATAATCTTCCGTAGTAATTCCCACTACGTATACATTATCTTTCTTGTATTCCTTTTTAACCTTATTGTCGTCGCCCATTATATATACTGCATACATAGGAAAATGCACTGCGGTCGAGATTCCCTCAGTAAGATCGTCTTCCTTTGCAATACCGTATATAAGATCGTGCTCTATAAAACCGAGCGGACGAATAAGCTCGTTTGCACCGGCTTTAATGGTAAAGCTTTTACCTGTTTCAAGATCCATAAAGCGTAAAGTCTTTCCCTCGTTTACGCCGTCACCCTCTATAAATGCAAGGCGCTTTGAATCATTTGAAACCGCATACCACTGCTCACCTGCACCGCTCGATAAAATATCAAAATTTTTTGTAGTTAAATCTACGTCGTAAATATTGTTCTCGCATTTAATATAGAAATGATTAGAATCATTTACGAAGAGAACGTTTCCGACCATCTGCTCTATCATTCCGTAAGAACGTGTAAACGGAATATAAAGTATCTCTTCGCTTGCGTTTGCAATAGAATCATAATGATATACGGAAATTCCGACTTCTCCTTCGTGCGGACCGCGATTTGCATATCCGTAAATGATAAAGTCCATACTTCCGGTCTCATCTACCTGAATTACGCGGATTGCATGCTCACCGTAGTTTTCACGCTCATCCAACTGCTCATATCCTCTATATGACCATACACAGGATAATGAATTATTAATTGTTGAATACTCCCAAAGGTCGCCTTCCTGTACGAACCCAATGATAGTACCGTTTTCGTTTGAAGCGTACCCGATTTTCTCAGGGTCTACGATACCGAGCCTTATCGAATTCTTACCAAAATTATTACCGTCTTCTCTGAATATCTGATTCATTGTTCGCTCGAAATTAAGAAGATACATACGCTTCTCGCCCCAGCGCACACGGTAATACTCCGTAACATTATAATACTCCGATTCGCCGTTTTCTCCGACTGCACCAATCGAATACTCTATAGTAATAACCGAGTATTCGTTCTTTATTTCCTTGCAATTAACTCTGATGTCGGTTATCGGCTGTCCCTTAAATTCAGCAAAATACAACTGCTTCATGGATGACTTTATCGTTACGAACTGAAGATTATCGTTCTTCATCGTATGATCCGACTCCATATAGATTGCAAGGTCTTTCTTCTTTTCTATATTGAAGGTTTTATTATGAAAATCGACGCAGAAATTAATGCATTCTTTAGAATGCGTCTCGCCTGTAAGTATAAGTCTTGTGTAATAATATACATCTCTGCCGTCTGCCGTAAGCTTAAATATCACCTGATACTCTTCGCCTTCTTCGAGAAGGTTTTGAAGCTTAAGATCGGCCTTAATAGTCTTACCGTCTTCGGTAAATTTGTCCACTTTTGTATCTTCGATAAGTCTCGAACCGTCGATATTTCTTACTCTGTAACGTATCTCACTTATCTTGGCACCATACGTATTTATCGCTATCGGAAGTACCATATTTGAAGATAACGGTGTTATCGTATCTCGCATATAGACCAGTTCCATCTGCTTCGTATAGCCAAAAAGCGTATTGATCTTCTGCCCGTTAGCATACATACTTACTGTAGGTAACGTGGCTTCGCTCATACGCTCTGTTCTGTCTTCGCCCGATTTACTTGCGAAAACTTCCATTATAAGAACACTCACTACGAAGATTGCGGTTAATATACCGACCTTCTTAAGCACTTTTCTCATTTATCATTCCCCATCAAATAACCTAGGTAAAAGTGGCTTAACTCCAAGGAATTTAATCGCCTCTTCTACTGTAGGGTCATTATCGTTTTTAATTTCAATCTTTTTATGGCGCGTTTTCACCGCACGAATAAGGATATTCTTCGGTGTATGCTCCATATCTATAAACTCAAGTAACTGCACGGCGTAACCTTGTGCCTTTAAACTCTCCGCTCTTATCGCATCAGTAAAAAGCGCACATGTGCGTTCTCTTATTATACCATAGGAAAAAAGGGATGATAAATCATTTTTTTCTTTACTTTTTCCCATAGCTGTATTCATCTCATGCTGGCAGCAAGGAACGGATAAAATTACACTCGCGCCCAATTTACCGCCTTATATAATGCATAATCTGTCGCGGTATCGCACGCATGAAGGGTTACAACCATATCTACGGAAGTTACACCCTCATAATCTTTGATATCGCCGACTAAGAATTTAAGCTTATCAAATCCATATTTTACGGCAAGCTTATTGCATTTATCTATAACATCTTCCTTTAAATCAAGACCTATCATGTTAAGCTTAAAATCATTTAAAACATGAAGGTAATAATATATTGCAAAAGTAAGATATGATTTTCCGCATCCGAAATCAATAATCGTAAGTTCCTTGTCCTTAGGTAATTCCGGAATTATATCCCTTATGAATTCAAGGAACCTGTTTATCTGTTTATATTTATCATACATCTTATCCCTGATTTTACCTTCGGTAGTCATAACACCAAGGTCTATCAAAAACTCTACCGGTGTTCCCTCAGGAATAAGATATTTCTTTTCTTTATTATGTGTTAACTGTGGCTTTGCATCATCGCAATTTTCACAGTTTGAAGCCGCATCTTTCTTACTGCTGTTAGCTTTCTTCTTTAACTTTAAAGTTACTTTGCCCTTTTTACTTATGAGGCAATTTAAGGTTACTTCACTATGGTCTAGTTCCAACTGCTTAAACTCTTCCATAAGCTTAAGGATTTTTTCGACTGCATCTTCTTTTATGAGATTTTCATGAAATGCCTGCTTTTCCGTGAAAGATTCAAACTGAAAATATACTTTTTCACGTAGCAGAATTGGGCGGATGTGAATTTTCTTCACTCCGCCCTTCTCTTTACTATTACTTATAGTGATCTTATTAAGTTTTTCCGACAGATAATCTGTAAGATACTTCCTTAAATCATCCATAAATTATTCCTTACTGATAGATATGTGCTTCCTCTTCCTTATTAAGAACACGAAGTCCACCCTGTGCAAGTGCTAAAAGCTCATCTTCACCAGGATATACAGATACAGGTGCGATATGGCTTACGCGCTCCTTGATGTGATCTACGATATAATCATCATGAGCAACACCACCTGTAACAAGGATCTGATCTACCTTACCCTTAAGTACTGTAGACATAGCTCCGATATCCTTGCTTATCTGATAAAGGAATGCTTCACGAACCATGAATGCGTCATGCTCGCCTGCATCTGCTCTTTTACCTACTTCGATCATGTTGTTTGTTCCAAGGTAAGCTACAACACCGCCGCCACCTACGATCATCTTCATAGCTGACTTTGTATCCGGATACTTGCCACTCATAAGAACACGAAGGAATCCGCCTGAAGGAAGTCCGCCTGCACGCTCCGGTGCAAATGCGCCGTCTCCGTCAAGTCCGTTAAATACATCAACTACTCTGCCGTTCTCGTGAGCGCCGACTGAAACGCCTCCACCCATATGAACAACGATAAGTCTTAAATCTTCGTACTTCTTACCCTGCTCTTTAGCATAACGCTTAGCGATAGCTTTCTGATTTAATGCATGGAAAATACTTACACGAGGTACATCAGGATGTCCTGAGTATCTTGCTACTTCTTCCATTTCGTCAACTACTACAGGGTCAACGATATATGAAGGGATGTTACCCCACTGAGCTGCAAGCTCTTTTGCAAGTACGCCACCCAAGTTACTTGCATGCTCACCCTGAACACCTGCCTTAAGGTCACGTAAAAGTGCATCGTTTACTTCGTATGTACCTGAAACGATAGGCTTAACAAGTCCGCCACGTCCTACGATAGCGTCTAATGATGTAGGATCTACACCTGCATCAACTAATGCCTTCTCGATTAAATCTTTTCTAAAATCAAGCTGATCGATAATTCTTGCATACTTCTTGATTTCTTCTGTCTCGTGATGAATATTGGTTACGAAAATCTGCTCTTCATCCTGGTAGATACCGATCTTTGTAGATGTTGAGCCCGGGTTAATTACTAATATCTTATGCATCTTAGTTACCTTCCTTTTTAAGTTTCTCTGCAACCATAGCTGCAAGAACGATTGAATTCATCTTTGTTTCATATGAATCGGATCTTGATGTTAATACTACAGGCGCTGCAGTACCTACTAAGAGTCCGCCGTTTTCTGTATCTGATAAGTGACCGAGCGCCTTATATAATACGTTACCTGTTTCGATCTGTGGAACGAGAATTATATCAGCGTCTCCGGCAATCTTTCTATTTGTTGTTCCCTTGTGCTCTGCTGCTTCATGAGAAATTGCAAGGTCGAATGCTAAAGGTCCGTCAACGATACATCCTGTGATTTCGCCTTCTTCGTTCATTCTTGTAAGTTCAGCCGCATCAAGTGTAGGCTGCATCTTAGGGTTTACAACTTCAACTGCTGCGATAGGAGCTACCTTAGGACAAGCAACACCACAAGCATGTGCTACTACTACTGCATTTTCAAGAATCTGTTTCTTGTCTTCAAGTGTAGGATATGTATTGAATGCTGCGTCTGTGATGAAAAGCATTCTGTGAAGGTCTTCAACTTCGAATACACCTACGTGTGATAAAAGCTTACCTGTTCTTAAGCCTTCTTCTTTATCAAGAACTGCCTTAAGTACTGTCTTTGTATCAACGATACCCTTCATTACCATATCGGCTTTCTTGTCATGTACATACTTAACTGCTGCCTTAGCTGCTTCTACGTTATCTTCGATATCAACGATTTCGTAATCTGCAAGATTGATGTCTACGCCCTTAGCTGCTTCTTCAATCTTTGCCTTTGAACCGAAAAGCACTGCGTCGCATACGCCTGCCTTCTTAGCACCTGCTACCGCTTCAAGTACTGCAGAGTCCTGTGCTACTGCTACAGCGATAACCTTTGTCTCAAGATTCTTCGCTTCTGCCCATATTCTTGAAAATTCCTTCTTCATGTTATTACCCTTTCATGCATTTATTTGTCAAAATCCTTTTCGCGGATTATGATATACCCATTGTCATCACGGCGTTTCTTAAAGATTGAACCGCGATCTGCCTTATCCATTGCGCTGTCCATTATAGCTTTAACCTCGGCTACGTATGTTGCGCGGTCTACCTTCTGGATGGAGCTTATACGATTATAAAGTGCGAGGATTGCAACTTCATCGATATCGTATCCCTGCTCGTATGCATAACTTCTTGCAAAGTGTACAAGTTCATCCGAGGTAAAAACAGGAATTGAAAGCTTTATCGGGAACTTGGAGTAAAGCTTCGGCGCTTCGTTACTTATCTTTGTAATTCCCGCTCTCGTATCTTCCATTATAATAATGGTGCCGTCTGTCGGACCGTCCATCGCGATATTAAGACCTTCTATTGTCTCTTTCGTCATCGCGCCGGCCTTCTCTATAATAAGAAAGCCTCCGTGTATCTTCGCAAAAAGATCTACGATGCTTGTCTTATTTAAGATATCGCCGTTTATCTTACCTACGCTTCGACCTGCTACAACATGCTCGTTCTTTAAAGCCTTGATAAGGTCGAGTGCCAACGCGGTCTTACCCGAACCACGGCCTCCTTCAATAATTATATTGCCTGTACAGGAGGTGTCAAGGTCTTTCTTATGGATGATGGCGTCCATAGCCTGGCAAATTTGCTTTTCCATACCATCAACTTTTGCAAAATAAGAGAAAACTTTTTTCTGTTCAGGCGTTAAATGCGTGATTTCTTCGCGGTCTAAGCCGAGGTCGCGTCTTGTGTCCTCATCGTCATGACGATGCCATACGTTATCATCATCCGGCGTTGTGATTTTTTGTGTTTTTTGAGGTACAAGTTCTATCGGCTTATCTTCGGCCGGTTCCTGCGGAGTTTCTTCTTCTATTTCTTCTGTGGATTCTGTCACCTCATCTTCCGAAGTTTCGTCGCTTTCCGTAATGTCAGATTCTTCTGTTTCATATCCGTCTGCAGATTCAAGTTCTTCTTCTAATGCTGAGTCAACCGGACCTACGCCAAGTGCCTCAATTTCTTCCGGTGTAAGCGCGAGGTCGTCTTCATATGTAACATTCTGTAATTCTTCTTCCATAGCGTTATCGCCCGCCACTTCTTCGAAGCTATCTGCCTCATCCGATCCATCCGCAGTTTCCTGCTCTTCCGTAGCTTCTTCTGCCTCAGCTTCCATATCCTCTGTCGGTAACGGCATCGTATTGCCGCTTGCATTTACATCCGGAATCTTCTTAGTCATAACGCTTGCAAGAAGTGCATCAAGACGTTTCTCGGATACTTCTATAAAGCCGTGCTTCGGCTCTTCTTCAAGCTCTACTTCTATGCCGTCGTCATCAGGCATTTCTTCTGCTCTCTTTTCATATTCTTCGGCAGCATAGTCTCTAGGGCTCATTCCCTCTTCTAACTTTCTGGTCATGTCGTTAAGACGATCCATGATGCCTTCTGCTTCCTGAAGTGCACGTGCTTTAGCAGACTCAAGGCGCTTAGCTTCTGCCATCTCAAGGCTTCTTTTTGCTGCCTGCTGAGTACGCTCCCACTCATCCAAGACATCCTGTATGCTCATCTGTCCAGTAATCTGACGCTCTGCCTCAGGCTTATCTTCGAAGCTTAATGATATCTGTCCGCCATGCTCTTCTTCGAACATTTCCTGGAAGTCTACCTTAAGTGACGCATCTATTTCTTCGTCTGTTGCGATATGTCCGTACTTTTCTTCGTCTACCACCGTCTCAGTTTCTTCCGGTACATTGAAGTACGGTATCGTATTTGCTATCTCTTTAATCTTTTCTTTTGCAGAATTAACTTCTTCCTTGCCTGTTGCTTCCATAATCTTTTGCATATTGTTGGCAATCTCGGCCTGAAGATTTATCGTATTATATGCTTCCGGATTATATGTTACTTCCGGTATCTCTCTCTTTTCCGTAATTATATCGCCGCTTCGTAAGTTTTCCCCAGGGAAAACCTCAACCACTCCGCGCTCTTTCTGGCGGATCTTTCTGTATTTCTTTTCCTGATCAGGCGAAAGCGGCTGATATACCATTTTTAATTCAAGAGCTTTTTCCACATACTTACCTTCGCCGTACCAAAGTACAATCTCGTCACAAAGGTCTACACACTTCGCAGTCATGCCCGCTTTATGATAAAGCGTTGCAAGTTCATAGGACCAACGCTCCGAGCTCTCGCGCTCTTTATACTCTTCGAGCACAGATATCATCTCGGCTACGGCCGCACCCTTAGCCTTTAATATCTGGTACTTTAAGATGTAACGAAGGTTATCTGTCGGGGCAATATTAATAAACTCTTTATAGAATTCTTCTGCTTCTTCAGGGTTTCCCGCCTTAACCGCAACTATAGCGAGACGATAAAGAATTGTACGACCAATCGGAGAACGCTCGTACGCGAGAATAAGTACTTCCTTACTTTCCTCGTAACGCTCAGCCTTCTCGTATACCTCACCTATAAGACATAAGGTGGATACCATTTTCTCCTTGCGATAATTTATACTATCCGCGATTGTGCACGCGTCTTCTATTCTTCCCTCATCGAGCGCAGCACGCATCTCGGTCATTTTTAACTTATGTTCATAACGATCCATTACGAATTCCTCCGAATTTAGAACGTCTAAAAGACAGACTTCCCCAACTTTCTATTATTGTCAATTATACCACATCTTGTGCTTTTCTGTCAAAGCAAACACCCATATCTACCAAATTAGGTGTCTTTTGAAAGCCTTTTGATTACGGCATTTTTCTAAGCAAAAAGACAGCGGCCATAACCGCTGCCTTTAAAATTTATTTATTGATTTTCTGCTTTCTTTTCTACTACCTTACCGGCTTCATCTACATAATCAAGCTCGTTATACTGCTCAGAATGTGGTGGGAGCTTTTTCTTCGAAAGGAAGTGCTCCGATATCTCGTCTATTATGTAGTAAATTACACCAAATGCTGGAACTCCGAAAAGCATTCCCCAGAATCCGAACACACCTCCCGCAAGAAGGATTGCAAATATAACCCAGAAACTCGAAAGACCCGTCTTATCACCCAAGATCTTCGGTCCTATGATGTTACCGTCAAGCTGCTGTATTATAAGGATGATTATAAGGAAATACAACGCTTTTATCGGACTTGCAAGTAAGATAAGTAGCGTACTCGGAACCGATCCGATATAAGGTCCGAAGAACGGGATAACGTTTGTAACTCCAACTATTACGGATACAAGTACCGGATACGGGATTCTGAATATCAAAAGTACGATATATGTAAGAACTCCGATAATCATTGAGTCTACTATCTTACCGATGAAGAATCCACCAAATATTTCATCCGACTTTCTAAAGGTCTTAAGAATTACGTTTGATGCGCGCTTAGGGAAGAACGCATACAACGCTTTCTTAAATATTCCCTTGAAGTGATCCTTCTCAGAAAGTACGTAAATGCATACGATGATTCCGATAAAGAAGTTCAAAAGCGCTTTCAGAAATACTACGATACCGCTTGTAACTGAAGTTACGATATCTTTACTTCTAGGTAAGATTTCTGTCTTTAAGAAGGTTTGTACATATTTCGTAGTTTCAGTGATTATATCCTCAGCATACTTAGCGATATATGAATTATTCTCCATGTAAGTCTTAATCCATGCAACTGTGTTTTGTGCCTGGCGAGGAAGTGTTGTAACAAGGCCTTCTATTGTCTCATAAAGCTTTGGTCCTATAAGGACAAGTATAAATGCAACCAAGCTTATAAAGAAAAGCACGGATAGAGTTATCGCGATAGGGCGCGAAGCCTTCTCCCATTTCGTCTTATGTTTCGTGGACTTTGCGGTCTTTTTCCTAATGAAGGCCTCTATCCTTCTCTCCAACGGGTTTAAGAGGTATGCGATAAATATACCGATTAGAATCGGCTCCAACGCGCTCATTATTTTACCCATAAACTCTGATGCGCCGTGATATCGTTCAATGAAAAAATAAAGAATTATAGATGCTCCGATAACGATAAACGCGGTTAAGCCCATAGCAAGGTATGGTCTTATGTTCCATGTGCTCTTGTTGTTATCCATTACAACTCTCCTCTTAGTTATTGTTATTCTTTTTGCTTTCTTCCATCTGCTGTTTAAATTTAAAGTAATTGGCATTTGTGTTAACTTTGATCTCAGGTGCGGATACGATAGGCTTAGGTTCTTCCTTTTTCGTACCGTCTTCGTTTAATCCCATCTGGTCAAAGTAAGCTTTATTAATCTTAATGTCCGCCTTCTTTATTGCAGGCATAACAATGGTTCTTCCTTTTTTGAACTTATCCGCTTCGTCCTTTTCGCGGGCAAGTTCGTAACGCTTTTCATTTATAAGATTAAGGTAAAGATTTGCGTCACGTCGTTCAAAGAGTGTCTCCTGAAGCTCCTTTTGATTGGCACGGATACGGTCTTTTTCAAACTCTATCTTCGTACTTACTTCATGATGAAGATTGTCCAAGTCTCTCGCACTTTTATCTAAGATATGCATAAGACGGGTTATCGCCTCGTCCGTATAAAGAACCGACGCAGAATACATATCTTCTGCCGTGGTATTGGCGCTTTCAATTATCTCTTCGCGCTTCCTGTTCATCTGGAACTTGGCTTCTTCCTGGCGCTGCTTTGAAAGACCGTATTCATCAAGCATATCCGTCATGCATTCCGCAATCTGCTCCAAGCCCGAAATAAGGTCTCTTTTATCGATAACTATTCTATTTGGGTCGCCCTTTATCTTCGGGCACTCCGCGATAAGCATATGCATCGCCTTGAGTACGTCTTCTACGCTTTTTTTCTCGCTCATAATCTTTCCTTCTAAAAAAAAGTTTATACACCTTATAATTATAGAACAAATAACGTTTCCTAACAATAATAAATGAAAGATTATGAAAAAATCCGGCGATTTTCTCGCCGGACTTTCTCTGAATGTAAATTGTATTAGGAAATTAGTCATTCTCCTGATCTACTACGTTGTCGCAGATGATAGCAAGTACAATCATGATGTCCATATAAGACTCATCTAAGATTGTTATACGGTAGCAATCCTGCCAAATCTGCTGAGCTGTATCGATGTGTCCGATTATGTTGCCGCCTACTTCGATATCGAAGTCGAATCCTAAGATATCGCCCTTGATTCTGAGCTCTTTACCTTTGATTGTACCAACAAGTTCAGGTGATGTAAGTTTAAGTTTCTTCTTAACCTTACCTACTTCGCTGCCGCCTACGATAAGTGTATACTCAGGTAAAACAGCGATAAGTTTCTTCTTTAATTCGGCTACCTTTGCACCGTTACGCTGGATATCAAAGTTAAGTCTTGTAAGGTTACCTTCTACATGGTAAGCTACATTCTTATTCTCATCAAAGATATCGAATTTAGGCTTAATGGAGATAGCCTTCTGTTTCATGAAGAAAGATCTTGCCTCACCTGTAGATGTGTTAGTATTTGTCTTAATATCGCTTGCTGTCACTTCCTGACCGTCTTCAAGCTGGTTTATAATCTTTGCAAGTTCATCGACTGCATGATCTGCCTTTGAAGAATCTGCATCCTTAGCATCACGTAATAATGACTTTGTCATGCTAAATGCTGCTTCAAGTCCGCTTACGCCGTCTGTACCGATCTTGCCCATGATAACGTTCTTGCCGTCAACACGTACAAATACGTCGAATATTCCGCCAACCTGCTTATACATAACAGACTGTGTACCCTTAATATCACCCATAACAGGTGTACCGAAGCTTACTTCAATTGCTGAAAGCTTATTTAAAAGATCTTCGTTTGTGAAGTTCTGTTTGTTAGGAACCTTAGCAAATCCCATTCCGTTTCCTTTTGACTGATCAAATAATCCCATTTCCTTTGTCCTCCGCATTAAGTAATAAATATTTAGTATATATCTGATGCGCTTGCGCGCGTATCATTCTTATCTTCTTATGATTCATTTTTTCTAAACCATATTGTTTCCACCGTCATCGGTTATCGCAACATCATTCTTCGAAAGCTTCTTAACCTTCTTTATCGTTACTATGACGATTACGATTTCAAATACGATAAATGCATATAAAAAAGCATCATACGGTGTGCTTAGCGAGAAATCGTAAAAGCCGTGTAAAAGTGTCGGAACTATTAACGCAAGTTTTAAGTTTCTCTTACATCCCGCACTATCGCCCCTGGCTTCCACAAGCTTTGCCGCGCCGTAATACGAACCCATAAATATAGCATCAATTACATGCCCCGGAACCGATAAAAGCGCTCTTGATATCGCGACCCCGACTCCGCCTTCAAAGACGTACAAGATATTTTCAAGTGTCGCAAATCCAAGTGATGCCATAACCGCATATACTACACCATCAAACGTATAGTTAAATGCCGGATTCTTCCACGTTACTTTCTTTAAAACAAAGTACTTTCCGCCTTCTTCTATAAGCGCCGTCATTATAAAGTTATCTATCAGTATAAAGAGCATTGACTCTTCGTTTAAAACAAGCTTTGTCAGATTCGTTCCTGCCGTACCTATAAGCATCGCACTTATAATCGTCAGCATTCCGCAAAAAAAGAGCTTGATCAAAAGCCATGCCGGTTCTTTTTCTGCTTTATCCATTTTCCAGATAAGAGAAAAAAGCACTATGCTCGGTATTATCGCAAGATAAAACATTTATCTGTCCCCTTTATGTTAATTCGCGCTATGTTATCGCTTTTGCCTTGACAAAACAATAACATGTCCTGAACACAATATGTATTCTAAGACATGTCATTATCTTTTAATAGTAACCCTATGGCTACCTTATATGTTTTTTGGATACCGTTTTAATCAAAAATTGCAGATTTTGAACCTTCCGCAAGAAAGTCCGCATAGTCCTCGACGAACTGCGCAAGGCGAAGTCCCGCCTCTGCTTCGTTCTCCGAATAAGCTGCCGCAACTTTACTTTGAAGTTCATTATCTTCCGTAACTCCCTTTTCGAGAAGCTCAATTATCGGGAGATCCTCTTTGGCTACTTCTTTCTTTAATTTACTTAATACAAGCCACACTGTCTTTTCACGTTTAATCGTTACTCCGTCTTTCCAGTTCATGACGTTCCCCCTAATCTCTGTGCGATAATCCGAGTCGCTGTGCATTACGCTCCGCCTCAGCCCTCGTCTTCGCTCCGAGTTTCTTATATATATTTCTGTTATGCTTCTTAAGTCCCGCGTATGTGATATTAAGTTCCTCGCAGATATCTTCCATCGACATTCCAAGGCAAAGCCTCGTCAAAACTTCCTGCTCGCGCTTTGTCAATGTAACGCTTTCCTGCTTTTCAAAACGCATGTAATCAGGGAAGTTAAGCGCTACCTTCGTTACCTCGTCGTGCACTGCCTTTAAGAAGTCCGCATCTATATCCTTTAACGCGTTTTCTTCTTCAAGTTCAGTAAGCACAGGTAAAATCGCTGCACCTTCAAGTGCTATTACACGCACAAAGTGATATTCTTCCGCTTTTTTAATCGCGCGTATAAAGCATTCCTTATAATGCTTATCTTCTTTTCTGTATAACGCAATGCTTCTTAATAGCTCACATTCTATAAGAGAGAAGTTACGCTCATAGGATGTATAGTAACCGCGCAAGAAATTCAATGTCTCAAGCGCCTCATCAAGTCGGTTTCTTGCGATAAGACAGCGCGACTTCGTAAGTTGCCTGTACCTGTCTCCTATACAAAATGTAACCTTAGGATCCGGTATCTTTTCTATAAACTTATCCGTCTCCTCGCTGACTCCTCCGTAAAGCGAAAGCCACATTTTTAAGACATTCAAATTCGGCAGTAATTGATCCGCACCGTTTATTTTCACTTTTTCCTCGAACGAGGCAAAAGCTCTTTTCGCAGACGGGAACTGCCCCTCTATTAAATGCTGTCTTACAAGAATTCCGATTGCCACAAAACAAACCTCAATCCTGCCGCCGTGCGCTGCTGCCTCGAATCCGTCATTACAACGGGTAAGGACTTCGTAAGCTTCCATCGTGCCCTTTTCGAATCCGCTTTCGGCAAGCGCTATGGTTATCATTCCGATACCTTGCTTTCCAAGGATTATCTCTAATGACTTCGCCATAAACCTGGCTATCTGTGTGTCGCTTTTCGACCATTCGCAAAAATCGAGTCCGCCATTCATAATAGACGGCATATTACCGGTCGCCGAAAACTCCGGAAGGACTATGTCTCCCTTACCAATTAGTGTCACCACGTTACGCATGATTCTTAATATTCCCTTGATACCTCTATGCGGAAGCGCTATATCAAGATAAGCCAGGCGGCATCTTGCCTCATGACGCAATTCTCTTGGATTTGTTTTATTTTTATAATACTTTTCAAGTTCCGCGTACCACTCTTCCGACTTTTCCGGCTCCATTATAAGGTCGTATATCATACTAAGACCCGCCATTAAAACCGGACTGTCAAAAACTTCTTCTCTCGGAAGGTTAAAATAATAGTCTTTGGTCTCAACGTAGTGGTTGTTACCCGGATGGATGGTTACGTTCTTTATAAGAAGGTCTTTAACCTTTTGCACCGAGCCGCCCTTTTCGTAATACTTTAAGGCGTTTTTCACATCATCTTGCAGTTCGTAATACGCTGCTGCCTTATTGAAATTATTCTGTATATCTTCTTTGCTCCACGTAAGCGACTGCTTCCAAAGAAAGAATTGCTTTAGTTCAAGTCGAAGCGAATACTTTCCGCCCGCTTCATAACGAAGCTGACTTGTATGATATCTGCAAAATTCAAGCACGCGGCTTATCTGTTTATTTGATGTAAGATATGCCGCCATGTCTTCCGTGAAGTTATCATACTGACATACCGCCATCGCAAAGTCCGTATATTCCTTCGGCCACTCACTGTATACGAAGTTATCCCAAAGATTATACATGTCATACCATATGGCCTTTTTAAGCTCTTCACCGTATGGCTCTCCCGTCTCCATTCTTCTTGCAAAGGCATAAAGACTTCTTATGTAACCCCTACTACACACAGTCATATCTGCTGCCTCTTCCGGGGTAAGTTCTATATCAAATGCTTCGAAAAACTTAATGACTTCAGGTTCTTCAAACGCGAAATCATTCTCCTATATGCGTACAAATCCCAGGTCAAAGTCCTCATTTGCAAGGTAGCGCGGAACCATAGAGCCTCGGGTTACCATAACTACCTGGATGCCACTCGTATGAAGAAGTTCTTTTAGATACCTTATAGAATCTTCTTCCGTAAGCTGCTGCATGTCTTCTATGATGATAATATTCGCCCTTATGGAAGATATGTCCGGCATCTCAGTTAATTCGCCTTCTTTGCACGGGATGATAAGTGGGTGCTTTCTCCTGTAGTAATAGTTTACTGCCGCAGTCTTACCGTATCCAAGTGGCGCCGTTATTAAAACCGGCGCATAGAAGCTTTCTGCCTTCTTTAGTTTTTCGTATACTTTTGGTATCTTAATGTATTCCATAAACTTATCCTTTAAATTACTAAAGGCTCTTCACTGCCTTATCATTATAATAATCTATTTTTCATATAAATAGTACCCCTGTGGCTACCTTTAGTGTTTTTATTTGATTCACCCGGAAACTGCAAAACAAAAAAAGGCGACATTTCTGCCGCCTTTCTATCTTTCATCTAGTCACGCTTCTTTATATTGGCTCTATATCGTATTATCGAGTCTAAATATTATGGTGGAATTCCACTCATTCTACGTAATTTTGCTTTTTCTAAAAGTTTTTGCAACCAAATTGCATCCATCCACGCTTCATGTCTAAGCTACTATTCCTCGTCTATCAAATCATCTAATTCAAGATTATCTTTGGAGTCTCTTTTTTTTGCCAACATGCTTTCCATATCATCGGTAATCTCTCGTAACTTACTAATAGCACCACCATCGACCTCAACACAGACCTTATATAAAATCTCATATCGAATCGATCTATTTGCAACTTTGTTTATTCCTTCAGATGACGCCAATTTATATTTCTTTATATTAGCATACAAATCATTTTTTTCAGCATCCTCATAATTAAGTTCAAATTCATTTCTAAATCTACTATATGCATTGACAAATACTTTTATTCTTTCGAAGAAATTATCAAAGCTTTTACCTTTATCAATCATTTCAAAGACAACGCAAAAAAGTGTATACATCTGCGCTTTTTTTGACACGAAGGAAATCGTAGTCTTATCAATAATATCTTCAATAATACCCATTGAATAAATTATTTTTTTCTCTAATTCTCCATCTTCATCAAAGCCATCTTTATAATCATCATAATAATCATTTATCTTCTTGCCATTTGTCTGATCTACAATCCCTTCATTCGCCAAAATATATATAGAACAACAGTATTCTATATCTTTCATCCTTTTAGCATCCGACGAACTAAAAATTCGTGCTTTTTTCCAAAAGTCATACATTGACAATGCCTCACTTTTATCTCCAAAAGCACTATCTTTACTATTACGTTTTTCCTGCTGGTTTAATGTATAATTCGTAAGGTTAAGGCGATAAAAAAGTTCTTTAATTTCACTAATCGTGCACTCAGTATCTATTTCCACAATTGAAATAGGGTATTCCCAAATTTTATTTTTCAAATCTTGTTCAAGTTGCTTAAAAGTTTTCTTCCCACATTTTTCCTTTATTTCATTATTCAGTAAATATCCTTCATTTAGTGCATACTCTCCACTAATATAATCAACAATAGCATTTATTCTCTGCTGTCCATCAACAATGTGTGTAGAAGCAATTCCTGTTTCCGGATCCCTATTTGTTGTCCAAAAAAACACTTCTGGCATTACTAATTCCATCAAAATAGTCTCTATTAATCTTACCTTGTCTTGGTCATTCCAAACCTTTCTCCTTTGATATGATGAATCAGCAAACAGCTTTCCTTCATTAAACTCTCTATTTATCTCCTCAACCGTTTTAGTATTTCTTCTAAACAGATACTTCATAATCCTATCTCCTTCTTTATCTTGGATATATTTTGAATATTATACTCTTCAAAATCTTCCCAGCTGCGATATATTCTATACGATATGTCATGTCTGAAATATAAATCATTTCTTAACTTCTTCTTAGACACTAATGCAGTTTCATTCCATACTCTACGACATCCATCAACCTCTGCAATATTTCTTTCGTTTATATATCCCCTGTACAATTCATTATATAAGTGTAAATATGTGTTTTGATATTTCAATTTGTATGATTTTCTAAACAACTTCCAGTACTGATGAAAAATATCTGAAGATATAATAGCTATATCTAAATCTGAAACTTTTCTTACTTGTGCATCATCATTAAACGGCATAAATAACTTTGATTGGCTAGGATTATTATCGCTTGGTGGGGACATGCTATAACCTATTTTTCCACTTCCAACCATCATTACTGAATTATAACTTATTCCAAACCCCTCACTAACTATCAGCCTATAATCATCAATTAGTTGCATCACATCGCTCATATCTTTATTAAGATATTCCTCGAAATACCAATTGTCAGATCGTATGATATGTTTTGTATAAAACTGTTTCTCAGTCAACTTATTCAAATCTTCTTTGATTTCCTCTAGTGTAAAAACCATATCTTCACCCTTTCCATCGCACATTATGCTCCAAATACTCTCGAATTGAATGTGCAATAGCCTTAGATAATAAAAAAGGAACGCCATTTCCAACAGTCTTAAACATATCACTCTTTGATAGTTCTTTAGTTATAATAAACTCTTTCGGTAATGACTGTATTGATAATGCCTCAGCAACAGATAACCGTCTTTCATAATACGGATGTAGATGAACTTCATTATTTCCATAAGCTACCGTTGGTGAGTATCTCCATCTATGCAACCTCTTAAAAGATTTTCTACTTATATCCCCCTCTTCAATACTCTTAAACCTATCCTTGGCTTTTGGTGCAAAATAATCTGTGGAGTTATAATGATCACTTACGTTATTTTTTTTAAACCAATACTCCACACATAACTCTGGGATAATATCTTTCGGCATTTCTCTTTCTGATTTCTGAATAAACTGTTCACGATCAGGCCATTTGCAATTAGAACGTTTCTCAAAATTATATAAAGGATTATTCCCCCAAGAAAAGCCTTTTTTTAACATATTTACTGCTTTTCGTTTATCTTCATTAATCAAACTATATTTAATACCAACTAAAATTATTCTTTCTCTATCTTGCGGAACACCATAGTCTAATGCATTTACTAATCTATCAGTCAAAACATACCCTTTTCTTCGAAATGCATCTTTGATTTTGTCATATTCTTTTCTATGTTTTTGCGTTTTCCAAAGTCCCTTTACATTTTCAAACACAAAGAAATCTGGCTCCTGATCCAAAATTAGTCGCTTATAACTGTTTGTCAAAGCCCCATTTTTACCAGTTATACCTGCATTTTTACCTGCCACAGAAAAATCAGGACATGGCGGTCCCCCAATAAAGCCTACTATTCCATTTTTCCTTTCTTGTAAGACATAATCTTTTAATTTTTTTCTTTTCTCTCCGATTAATAATGAATTTATATCTCCACAATAGTACCCTAATCTCGGTGGATTTATCCCCATTACAGTACGTGCATATTTATATGCTTTCAAAAATTCATTATTATATTCATTCACAAATACAATTTCGAAGTTTTCTTTTTCAAAACCCAAATCGAGAAAGCCAACTCCAGAAAAGAAAGAAAAAATCTTAATGTTATTATTATTCAATTTATCATTTTTTTCTTTCACGTTTTATTTCCACCTAAAAATAAGTTTTAAATTGCCGCATCTAAACACTCCGATATCTTATTAGCTACATACCAAAACATTACCGGCGGAATAGCGTTTCCTAAAGCTCTGTACTGAGCCGATTCACTTCCAGACAAAGAAAAGTTTTCCGGGAATGACTGAATACGTGCCACCTCTCTTGGCGTAAATCTTCTATATCTTCCTTCCGTAAAAAGAACAGGATCTGTGCTATTAAGAGAAACCTTGGCCAAATGGGCACCTACCGTATTGCATGGTTTTGTAACATCCTGTGCTCGCCCCTTATTCATTGATTCTCTATTTTTCATCATTCCGGCAACAGCTCTTTCACTAAAGAAATATTTTTCTTCAACATCATCTTCAATACAGTTCTGTAAAGCAACGTAATCATTTTCTTCAGATATTACAGTCTCTGGGAATTCAAAATTGATATTCAGATCTTTTCTGAAACCAACAATAATCACCCTTTCCCTTTTCTGCGGCACTCCAAATGTTGCCGAATTAAGAACTGTATACTTCACATCATAACCGCTGTCTTCGAATTCCTTGATAATAAGCGGAAATGCTTCTCTTTTGTTTGCAGTCATGATGCCCTTAACATTTTCAGCTATAAAGCATTTCGGCTGTCTTTCTCTAAGAATTCTGCACATTTCAAAAAAGAGCATCCCTTTTTCATCTTTAATACCAAGTCGCTTTGGGTTCTGAGCCACTATTGAAAAAGACTGACACGGAAACCCTCCAGTCAAAACATCAAACTCCGGCAGTTCATCAGAAGATACTGTCCTAATATCTCTGTTATCCGGCTTAATTCCAAAATTCTTTTCGAAAATATCGCAGGCACTCTGCTCAATATCATTTGCATACACTATCTCCGTATTATTAGAAGAATAATGTTTTCCTAAATAATCAAAATCTCCTAAAATTCCAACGTCTGTTCCACCACAACCGCAGAATAACGATGCTACTTTTAGTTTTTCCATGTTAACAACTCCTCAAATTCTCCTACCTTTGAAGGATCAAATGTAATATCCGCACCATCGCCCGGTATCATATCAATCTTATCTGCTTTATATAGTCCGACCGGATCTTGAAGAAGAAATAATTTTCTTTCCTTTTTACTCAAAAGCAATCTATATACGTAATATCTATCATGCGTGCTACTTGCTGTATTCCACTCGTTCTTTGTTAAATGAATTCGATTAAAGTGAAGAGGCTTAGAACTAATAGTAGTCTTTACTTCTATGTATCGTTTCCTCTCGTCAAGCTCGACAGAACTTATGTCATATCCAACAGCAAACTGAGTAGGAATACGTTTGATAAGGTGTATCAAATCTTCCCTGCCTCCAACTTTTACACGCATACATTCGTGACCATGTACAAGCCCCTCTCCAATGTCTCCAATATCCTTTGTAGTAAAGCTCTCCATGTATGATTCAACTCTTGCCTCAAGAGCTTCTTCTCTATCAAAAAACTCGCTAAGGTCTGGACGTCCATCTGCATGAGAACTCTTTTTCAATTCTTTCAGTTCATCTTCATCATTTGCTATAAATGCCAGAATATCTGTTGAGAAATCAGTATCTTGTATATCACGATTCACATATGCGAACCAGCCAGAACCACAAGCCTTTACCGTTTCAATATCGCCTGCACGACTTGCAATCATTGAATCATATTCATCAAACCACTCCGTAGATTCACAGAACTTAATAATGGTTTCTTCCTCAAGTGTATTTAAGTAGTAAGTCCTGCTATCATACGTTTTTAACAGGTTCGCAATTTCCATATAATCAATAATGTCGCCAGCGTATCTAACAACATCTCCAGTCTGATCATATTCCATCTTGTTCTTACGATTATCACTGATTCTTTTCCATGTTGCTTCAACGCCCTCATTATCACGTGTAACACGAAGGTCATTAAAGATACAATGACATGCCTCAAACTTGGTTATTCCTACAGAACTCCCACCGTCTTTATTAGCATATCTAAGTAATTGTAAGATGTACTGTGCCGGCTTAAACCTAACCCCAGCTTCAATTTGTTCCAGTACATTCTTGGGCTTGATATGTGCGCCTGGATACTGGAAGTTATATAGAAAAACTTTAAAGCTCTCTACCAAATCCTGATTATTCGCAAGTTCAACAGCTCGTCTTCCAGGCTTATCCGTTGTATCTGTATGCTCTATAAATCCAAATAAAGCAGATATTTCAGTTCTCCAGTTATTAATTGTTTTTAATTCCCTATGAGCATTTCCCGGATACTGATATAATGCATTATTAACCGCTTGTACAAACTCATCTGTTGGCTTTTCGCCAACACGAGCCAATTCTTCCGCTACATAAATCAGGACATTCTCTATGTCACCTTTGAATCTCGGTCTGACATGATGAATTCTAAAGTAGTACTCCTCTGGTATTTTGTATTCACTCATTACTACTCTCCAATGTTTCTATCACTTTTTTTGCTATCTCCTGTGCCATTATAGGAGGTACTGCGTTTCCAACCTGCCTAAACTGCTGCGTTTTATTTCCTAAAAAGATAAAATCATCTGGAAATGACTGCAATCTGGCGCATTCTCTTACTGTAGGTACTCTATTATATTTATAATGGAAATGATGCCTATGCCCCGTATCAATAGTTGGAGCCGGTTTGTTACTCGCAAATCTTGTCCATGCAACATGAAAATTTCTGGTATGTACATACTCTTCAGGCAAATCTTTATAATTACCACCATCCGGCACCAATGCAATTATCTCTTTAACACGATCTGAATGGTTTGCCGCAATATGGTTACGAACATCTAATGATTTTTTTCTCATCAACTTCTGATATGCATTTGTTGCCTTAGTCTCATATTGCATTACCTCTGCCCCCAAATCGTCAATAAGTGGAGGCAAATCAGATAAAGCCATCTCACATGTTACTTCATCCTTTTGTACTTCGGGATATTCAAAGGCACCTACTCTGCTACCAACAAAAACAACCCTTCGTCTGCTTTGTGGGACACCGTGTTCTGATGCGCAAAGTATCTTATACTGTATGTCGTATCCCATCTTAGTAAACTTCTCAATAATACTGTCTTTTATCTGACCGCCAAATAATCCTACTAATCCAGGCACGTTCTCAATTACAAACATTTTAGGGCGTATTTCGTCTACCAACCTAATATATGATAAATACAGTTTGTTTCTTGGATCATCAAACTTTCTTGGTCCTGAAAGAGACATTCCCTGACAAGGTGGTCCACCAATTATTACATCTATAACTTTATCACCTATTAAGGGCTTTATATCGGACTCATAGTGTACCTTTATAATGTCTCCGCAAATTGATTTTGCGCCTTTATGATTAAGTTCAAATGTTTCCAATGCCTTAGCATCATTATCAATGCCAAGAAGAACATTAAACCCTGCTTCCTCAAATCCATAAGACAGTCCGCCACATCCACAAAACAAATCTATGACATTATAGTTACCCATTATCAGTTTCATCCTTCCGTCTTTTATCCTCTGGCTTTCGTGTATCAGCCGGAATCGCCCATGCTTCTCCAAGTTTAAAGACACCGGGAATTCTTCCTTCAGCGCATAATATTTGAACTCTTCGCTGAGATATGCTCCATTTCTTTGCTGCTTGGCTTGCCGTCATATATTCCATTCTTATACCTCAAATTGCTATTTCAACCACTATATATAGTATATTCGACGGGGCGAATAATAGCAAGTGGATTTTAACTAAATATAACTATGTCATATCTAGATTACCCTCTTTTCCAATTTCCCATTTCATCCTCATAAACTCGCATACAAAATATTTGCAACCACAAAAAATGGGAACCCACTGTTTAAGCGGATTCCCACGTTTTTTCGTCTACTCCATCTCAATTATCTTTCTTCGCCGTCTATTATAACGTGAAGAATTCTTGTATCCGATAACATCGGGTCTCCGTCTGCGATAACAATATCCGCATCCTTACCGACTTCGATAGAACCCACTCTATCAGCGATGCCGATATGCTTTGCCGGATTAATTGTTATAGCCTTTAATGCTTCAAACGGATCCATGCCTGCCTTGACTGCAAGTCCTGCGCAAAGTGACAGATACTCCTGCGGGATTACACCTGCATCTGTAATGATTGATACGTCACATCCTGCCTTCGATAAGATTCCTGGTGTCTCAAAGCCTTTGTTTGCAAGCTCAAGCTTCGAAGGATGTCCGAGTGACGGTCCTACCGCACAAGGGAAATGCTCTTTTGCAAGGTCTTCGGCGATTAATGCGCCGTCCGTTACATGCTCCAATGTAAGCTTTATACCGAACTCTTTGGCAATTCTTATCGCTGTAAAGATATCGTCTGCTCTATGTGCATGCGCCTTTATCGGCATCTCGCCTCTTATAACAGGTAAAAGCGCCTCCATTACAGGGTCGTAAGTCGGAAGCTTGTCTCCGTCTTCTCCCGCTGCATCAAGCTTTCTTTGATATTCGTGCGCTTTACAAAGGTTTGTACGAAGGATTGCGGCTGTAGTCATTCTTGAAGTTATTGCTTTATCCTTATAGCAGCGCTTAGGGTTTTCACCAAATGCCGCCTTCATGGCTGCTTCTTCTTTTACCACTACGTCGTCTACACGCTTTCCGTATGTCTTAACCGCCACAAAAGTTCCGCCGAGTACGTTCGCGGATCCCGGACCTGTACATATTGTTGTAACGCCGCCCTTTCTTGCAAGTTCTATCGATTTATCCATCGGGTTATAACCGTCAATTGCGCGAATCTGCGGAGTTACAGGTCCGTTCATCTCATTATAATCGTTCTCGTATGCTGCAAAGCTTGTATCGAGTCCGATATGCGTATGCACATCGATGAATCCAGGATATACTCTTTTACCTTGTGCATCGATTACCACTGCTTCTGCGTCTTCGATACCGGCTTCGACTCTCGCAATCTTGCCGTCTATAGCCAAAACATCGACATTCTTTGGCTCACGTGTAACCACATCATACACCAAACCGTTTTTAACCAATAATTTACTCATAATTCTGCCTCCTATATTGAGTTGTAAAGTCTATGAGTCAATTATAGAACAACTAGCCTTTCCAAACAATAAAAAAGTGGCATCGCTGCCACTTTATTTTACGTAATTCTCTGCCTGCTTCGTAAACATTTCGTAGTACTTGCCTTGGCGGTGCATGAGTTCGTCATGGTTACCGATTTCCAGAATCTTGCCGTGATCTATTACTACGATTCTATCCGCATCACGTACGGTTGACAAACGGTGCGCTATCATGATTGTTGTCGTCTTATTTGCTGCGCCCATGATGGCTTTGCTTACTTTATGCTCTGCCAAAGGATCAAGCGCCGATGACGGCTCATCAAGTAAGAGCAAACCAAAGTCTCCGCACATTACCCTGACAAGTCCCACTATCTGTGACTCTCCGCCCGAAAGTAAAATTCCGTTATCAAAAAACTCTCTCGTCAACTGCGAATTATAATCTGCGTTATTCTTTTCCAATATCTTATCAAGACCTAATTGCTGCTCTATTTTCTGTAAACCTTCATCCTTTACCGGCTGATATAAGGATATATTATCCTTTAAGCTCATTGCATATATGTTGGTATCCTGAAACGCTACGCCGATACGGCTGCGGAGTTTATGGACATCATACTCATTAATCGCTTTTCCGTTTATTATAATCGAGCCACTTTCAACATCATATAATCTAAGCAACAGCTTTAAAAACGTGGACTTTCCTGCTCCGTTTTCTCCGACTATCGCAATTTTCTCTCCCCGCTTTATCGAAAGATTTAAATCAGATAACGCGAAATCCGAATTCTCATACGTAAATCCTACATCCTTTAGCTCCAAGGAAAAGCTTTCCTCACTAGGCTCTGCCGAAGTCTCGTCACTACCGCTTTCTATCTTTGAATCGAGATTAAAGAACGTCCTTATTCTTTCTACATTCATTGAAAGGATGTCTGCATCCTTAAGTAGACCTATAAGTACGTTTATTTTGGAATCCAATCGATAAAATGCCAGCATCAGGGTCATGTACATTCCGATTTCCGGGATATTGCCTGCGATGATATTCTTTATCAAATATACCATGATGATTATCTCGGTTACACTTAATATAACCTCATGCAAGATATTTAATAACTCATACTTCCAGAAAAACTCCGTAACTATCCTAATCTTATTCTTGGCGCATTCATCATAGGATTCTCCAGTCATCTTTGAAATCAAAGTTGATTTCATATCAGCGGCATATTCTCTTAGATAAAACAATCTTTGAAAATACCCCAGGCGCCTGTCTATCGGAACTGAGGCACTTTTATACTTTATCATCTCGGTATTGATAATCCTATTTACACCGGTATGAAGCAACATCTGGATTACTTCAATAGCTATGATCCATGGACCAAGAGTTATTATAATTGTACCAAGTAATGCGAGACTTAACACACATTGCGCAATTTTTACGAGTAAATCTCTTGCGCCTTCGAGCTGTGTTGCATATTCCTCGACAGCCCACGAGAAGTTATCATAGTATTCGGGATTATCAATGTTTTTATAATCCGTAAGTACTGCTTTGTCGTAAATCTCTCGGTTTGCGCGAAGGCGTATCGTTACTTGCTTTTTCTTGAAATATGCTCTTGCGATTTTAAATAATGAATTGTTTAAAAATGTGGCACTCCCTAAGATTACCGCAACCATTGCAATATAAATAAAAGGCTTTCCTACCGATAAATACCCAAGTATAATTTCCGGCGAGCGCACATATATAAAGTCTTCGATCGGTGAATAAAGTCCTAATACTATTAATGAAATGAATAGATATATTCCGTATTTTTTATACGGCTTACATATCCACAAGATGTTGCTGCATGTTCTTCGTAAATTTCCCATTAAAAAATCTCCTTCTCTTAATTCATACGATGCAATTTCATTGTATGAATAGAATGAAGGAGATTCAATAATCAATCAGTTGTTTCAAAATCAACAAATTGTTTAAATCGTGGATCTGCTTTCATTTCAGAAAGAACTTTTTCTTTCTCAGGCACATCCCACCACGGCCAAAGATTTGGTAATTCCTTATGAAATGCGGAGTTTTCCAGCACCTTTTCTATATGCATAGAAACATTCTTTAAAAGCGGAGATTTAAAATTAGTATCTTTGCTATCATGTAATTTATCATACTCCTTGGCTAGCATTAATGCTCTATCTAACGCATTAAATGCTTCATCTTTTTCATCTGCAAGCCATAAGTAATATGAGCGAAGCATCTGCACACATGAAAGAAAAGCATAGTTTCTTCCATAAGATTCACCGCATATGTTCTTATACATATCTTCTACGTGCTGAAGCGTTTTGGCTGCCTCTTTCGGAAGCATAGTTCCATCATCCAAGACGATTCTTACCATTTGCTCTGCAGATTTTGATACTGTTTCTAAAAGTAGCTCCCCTGTTGCTGTAACGGCTTCTTTGCCGTCGTAAGCCTGCAATCGTAAGAACGGCTTTGACGCTGCAAGGTCCGGTGCGGATTCAGAAAGAGCAAGCGCTTTTTCCTGCTCTCCTGTATTTTTATATAACTGTGCAAGCTCGGTTACAGCTTTATGGCGCTTCTTTCCTTCGGGAAGTGTTTGGATGAGCTTTTCATAAAGTTTTATCACTTCCTGCCACTCTTTATATGTACGATGTCTTTCTACATCATATACGCTGTAACCTTCTTCGTCGGTAATGTGCATCTCGCCGTAGCGCACGTATCCTGCGTTGTAGAGCACCGATGTAAGCGAAAGCATAAGGCTCTCGTTTCCCGGAAACTCAATTAATGCATCCCTCGCAAGTGCGATACATTCGTCCATGTTAACGTCTTCGCCGGCGTTTTGGTTGTTCATATTGTTTATCTTTTCGACAAGTTCGTCTATTCTTTTTGAGCGCTCGTTATCATATCCGAAAAGCTCGTCTATCGATATGTTAAAGTAATTCGCAAGCGACGGAAGTATTTCCATATCCGGATAACAAATTCCCTTTTCCCAGCGGGATACCGCCTGCGCAGTAACACCTAACTCTGTCGCTACGGCTTCTTGTGTCTTTCCGTCACGAAGCCTTAATTCTTTTATTCTTTCGCTTAACTTTATCATCGTTACCTTCTTTAAATTATGCCTATTCCTTGTTGCTCTTTTACTATACCATCTCGACTGTCGTCTCGATGCTTTTCTCGTCGAGGTGGCATTCATGCAAGCATGATGCCACTTCTCCTCGTTATTATATCAAAATACCCTCGGTTTCATACGGTATGCGGTTGGCTATTTTACCTTCTTTTACGTAAAATGCTCCGCCAATCGATACAGGGTCGTCACTTAAGGAATTAATGATATATGCCTCTTTTGCGGCAAGGTCCGCCTGTTCTGCATACTCATGCTCGTATTCTCCCAATCCTTTTTTGTCGAAGTTTACATATATCGGCCAGATTAAGGTTCCGTCTGTCTTAAAACGCTCTGGGAAGTCCCAAAGGTCACCGCATAAAGCGATGTTGAGCTTTTCGCCTTTATAAAGAAATTCTTTTGTCTCGGTTCCTTCTTTATAATGCTCGCCCGCAATCGGCTCTTTCCATCCCTTGGATATTCTTCTGTAGTTATGTAAGACTTTTCCGCTTTCTATTACGACGCATGAGGAATATAAATCCTCTCCGCAAAGTTCCACGTATCCAAGTAAAAGGTCTGTCTTATACGTAACCGTAAGCGCTGCTATACGATTCATTGTTTCCGAATGCAAGGATATAGCAACTTCCTTGTCGTGCTCGTAATTCCAATTCAATGAATCAAAGCCCTGCAAAAACGTCTCTCCAAAGCATACTAAATCTGCCTTCCCTGCTGCCTCTTTCAAAACTTTCTCGATTTTTCCTATATTATACTCTATATCATTATTGATAAACTTATACGCCGCAAGGGCTATTCTTACCTTACTCATTCTCATTCCTCCAAAATATATGCTAATCCATAATCCTTATACCCTATATGTTTTGATAGATTATATGATGCCTCATTTTTTACCGTGCACTCCCACTGCGGGCAAACACCAATCTCTATAAGATGATGTGCTGCATAAGCTGCTGCATTCGTTGCATATCCTTTTCTTCGCTCGCTCTTAAGTGTCATAATACCTGTGTGCTGTATCATATCTTCCATAAACGGAACGTCCGGCGCATCACATACTGCAAGAAGTTTGCCATTATCAACTACACCCACAAAGTACTCTTTAGCAGCTTTTTCCTCAAAGTATTCCTGAAGCCACCCTGTCGGATCTGCCTCCGGCTCTGTTATTCTGAAGAACTCCTCATACATAGGGTAATCTTCTGCCTTTAAAACTCTTGCTTTTCCATAATCAGTTATTATTTCTCCACCGAATATCATATAATGCATTTGTAAGAGTTTATACTTATCTGAAACTGCCCTTATAATTGTATCCTTATCTTGCCCTTTTAAAGTTTCGATAAAGCCTGCATGCTTTGGCGAATATACAACTATTAAGGCCTCACCTTTTACAAAAATAATAATTGTATACTTTGCTCCAAGACCTTTTACCTCTTTATCTCGTTCCTCGCTGCAAACGAAATGTATTCCGTCACTTATGCCTTTAAGCTCTGTTCCTATAAGTTTTGAATAAAACTCCTCCGTTATTTCGTATATCTCTTTGTTTGTTAATGCTTTTCTCATAATAAAAAAGCCTCCTTGTCTTGCAAGAAGGATTATCTAACTACCACAAAATAGAGGCACTATATGCCTTAAGAAAAATATCAGATAATCCTACGCAAAATAAGCCCTGATATGGGCTACCAACCGTTACTGTTTTTGCATAAAACTATCTTCTGATCAATTTCTCTTTCACACTTACCCTTTCGGTTTTGTCACCTTTAGATTAACAGTTTAGCATAAATTTGTCAATGCAACTTCCGGTATCTCTATATCCGGTAGGTCTACAGCTACTTCTGCGTTATTGGCCATTTCTATAGGATCAGTTGTTTCCGGCACTTCCTCGTCTTCCCACAGTGACTTATGTTTCTTACGCTCTTCGTTTTGTGCCATAGCCTGCATATTCTTCGCCATCTGGTACATCTTCCAATCGTACTCCATAAGCTTCTTTTCATCCGATGCAGGCACTATATCACCCGCTGCAAGGCGCCTAAATACAGTTATGACCTTGCCTAAATCTTCCGCTTCCTTTGCCATAGCGTCGCCCTGCTGCTTAGCAGACTCCATATTTGCGATACTCATCCACAGCTCACCGATATTATCAAGCACTTCCTGATTCTTTATAAATGCATCTTCCGTTTTTTGCAACGAAAGCGTAAGCGTCGCGGCTTCCTCTTGGAATTTCGTATCTCCCGTTTCTTTAAACTTATTCTCCGCCGCGGTCTTTTGTGCACTTAACGTCTTCTTATTATCGCAAAGCTGCTGCCTATTCTGATAATATATAGCCCTTGCATCCGCTATCTTCATACTTAAACCTCCCTGTCTATCTATGAAATCTATTTCTTTATAAATTTATCTTAGGCAAAAGCACATACTCCTGCCAATCTATATAATATATCGGTAAACTTTAATTTCCTCTTAACCCCTACTATTATATAAAGTCATAGTCTTTCTTTACCTTTTCTACAGGTTCGACTATGCTATTTTAAGATGCTGTGGATTGGTGTTTTCCCCCTACCACTAGATGGTTTAAACGAGGCTCCAACCACAGTCTC
>JAFRZM010000004.1 GCA_017442585.1 Lachnospiraceae bacterium
AGGCAATCACCATCCCCAACTTTGATACTTCTATTATACCAGAAAAAGTAGCTCAATCTCAGATAAATACTGGGTTTTGGGCACTTTTACAAAGAAAAATCCACGGCGTAAGCCGTGGACTTTGTCTTCAGTCTGAAAGGATGCTGAAAAAGCATCCTTTTTTATAATTAATTCAAAAATTATAAAAACTGCAAATGTATCGCTTAATATACAAAGAAAAAGCATTCAAATATTGCAAGAAAGAGCGAAACGGGAGTATAATTATTAAAGCGAGTTTTTTAACTTGGGTAGTTAGTAAAGAATTAATGTAAAAGGAGAGGCTACAAATGAAAAAGACTATGGACGGAAACGAGGCTGCGGCTTACGTCTCCTATGCGTTTACTGAAGTAGCGACCATATACCCGATTACTCCGTCATCTCCGATGGCAGAGCACGTAGACGTATGGTCTGCAAACGGAATGAAGAACATTTTCGGTCAGAGAGTTCGTCTTGTAGAGATGGAATCTGAAGCAGGTGCCTGCGGCGCTATGCACGGATCACTTGAAGCAGGTGCTCTTACTACAAGTTATACTGCATCACAGGGTCTTATGCTTATGATACCACCTATGTATCGTATCGCAGGACAGCTTATGCCGGGTGTTTTACATGTAGCAGCTAGAACAGTTGGTACACATGCATTTTCTATCTTTGGTGATCATTCCGACGTAATGACAACAAGACAGACGGGTTTTGCAATGCTTTCATCAGGATCTGTTCAGGAAACTATGGATCTTGCAGGTGTTGCTCACCTTGCAGCTATCGAAGGACATGTACCGTTTCTGCATTTCTTTGATGGTTTCAGAACATCACACGAATTACAGAAGATCGATGTAATTGACTATAAGTCACTTGCAAAGATGGTTAACTATAAAGAACTTGATAAGTTCAGAAAGAACGCGTTAAACCCTGAGCATCCTGTTCAGCGTTCAACAGTTCAAAACCCTGACGTCTTCTTCCAGGCTAGAGAAGCTAATAACCCTTACTACAATGCAATTCCTGGCATCGTAGAGAAGTACATGAAGAAGATCAATAAGCTTACAGGCAGAGATTATCACATCTTCAATTACTACGGAGCTAAGGACGCAACAGACGTTATCGTAGCTATCGGTTCTGTAAGCGGTACAGCTATGGAAGTAGTTGATTACTTAAACAAGAAGGGCAAGAAGACAGGTTTCTTACAGGTACACTTATATCGTCCGTTCGATACAGAATTCTTCTTAAAGCAGCTGCCTAAGACTGTTAAGAGAATCGCTGTACTTGATCGTACAAAAGAGTGCGGTGCTGTAGGCGAACCGCTTTACTTAGACGTAGTTGCAGCATATGCTAACGCTAAGAAGGCTCCATTCATCATCGGTGGACGTTACGGACTTTCTTCAAAGGATGTAACACCTGCACAGATTATCGCAGTATTTAAGAACCTTGAGGCAAAAGCTCCGAAGGCTCACTTTACTGTAGGTATCGAGGATGACGTTACTCACCTTTCACTTAAGGTTGGTAAGGAAATCAATCTTTGCGATAAGACAACGGTCAGCTGCAAGTTCTGGGGACTTGGTTCCGACGGTACAGTTGGTGCTAACAAGAACTCCATTAAGATTATCGGTGATCACACAGATAAGTATGCTCAGGCTTACTTCGAGTATGATACAAAGAAGTCCGGCGGTATCACAAAGTCTCACTTAAGATTCGGTGATAAGCCAATCCGTGGTTCATACCTCGTTAAGGAAGCTGAATTTGTTGCATGCCATAACCAGTCATACATGGACAAATATGACATCGTTTCAGAAGTTAAGAAGGGCGGCGTATTCTTACTTAACACAATCTGGTCAGATAAGGAACTTGATAAGAAGCTTCCTGGCCACGTTAAGAGAACAATCGCTGAGAAGAATATTAAATTCTATTGCATCGACGCAGTAGATATCGCTAAGAAGATCGGCCTTGGTAACAGAACCAATGCCATCTTACAGGCTGCATTCTTCAAACTTGCAAACATCATCCCGATTGATGATGCAGTTAAGTACATGAAGGACGCTATCGTTAAGACTTACGGTCACAAGGGTGACAAGGTCGTTAACATGAATAAGGAAGCTGTTGATGCAGGTATCACATCAATCAGACAGGTCAAAGTTCCTGCATCATGGGCTAACGCAAAAGACGAAGTTAAGAAGGCAAAGGATGTTCCGGATTACGTAAAGAATATCCAGGAGCCTATCAATGCATTAAAGGGTGATCTTTTACCTGTATCTGCATTTAAGAACATGGCAGACGGTACTGTTCCGCTTGGATCAAGTAAGTACGAGAAGCGTGGAGTTTCCGTAGACGTTCCTTGCTGGGATCAGACAAAGTGTATACAGTGTAACCAGTGTTCACTTGTATGTTCACACGCTGCAATCCGTCCGTTCCTTCTTACAGACGCAGAAGTTAAGAAGGCACCTAAGGGATTAAAGACATTAAAGGCTTTAGGTAAAGGCTTTGAGAAGTATCAGTACGCAATCGGTATTTCACCGCTTGACTGTACAGGATGCGGAGCTTGTATCCAGGCTTGTCTTGCTAAGGATAAAGCACTATCATTCGTTAACCTTGAGACTCAGGATGATCAGGTTAAGGTTTGGGACTATGTAGCTGAGCTTCCTCATAAGGAGAACCCGATGGATAAGTTCTCACCTAAGGGATCACAGTTCGAAGAGCCACTCCTTGAGTTCTCAGGCGCTTGTGCAGGTTGTGGTGAAACACCTTATGCTAAGCTTATGACTCAGTTATTCGGTGACAGAATGTACTTCGCAAATGCTACAGGATGTACTCAAGCCTGGGGTGCTGCTTCACCTTCAGTTCCTTATACAAAGGACAGAAACGGTCGCGGTCCTGCATGGTCTAACTCATTATTCGAGAACAACGCTGAGTTCTCACTCGGTATGGTTCTTGCAGTTAAGCAGCAGCGTGCTCGTTTAAGAATGAAGCTTGAAGAGCTCCTTGCTACAAAGGTTAACGCAGCTACAAAGAAGGCTATCGAGGAATACATGAAGGATTCCGAGGATTCCGATAAGAGTAGAGAAGTTACAGATAACCTTATCGCAGCACTTGAAAAGGTTAAAGATAATGAAATCGTTGAAGATATCTTACATAACAGAGAGCACCTTGCTAAGAAGTCCATGTGGATGTACGGTGGTGACGGATGGGCATACGATATCGGATTTGGCGGACTTGACCATGTACTTGCATCAGGTGAAGACGTTAACATCCTCATCGTAGATACAGAAGTTTACTCCAACACAGGTGGACAGTCTTCTAAGGCTACACCAATCGGTGCTGTTGCACAGTTCGCAGCATCAGGTAAAAAGACTGCCAAGAAGGATCTCGGCCTCCTTGCAATGAGCTATGGCTACGTATATGTAGCTCAGGTAGCGCTCGGTGCTAACCCTGCACAGCTTATCAAAGCTATGAAGGAAGCTGAAAGCTATCCGGGACCATCAGTTTTAATCGCTTACGCTCCATGTATCAACCATGGTATCGTTAAGGGTATGTCTTCAGCTATGGAAGAATCAAAGAAGGCAGTTGAAGCAGGTTACTGGTATCTTTATAGATATGATCCTCGTCTTAAGGACGCAGGAAAGAATCCATTCCAGTTAGACTCAAAGGCACCAAGTATGGACTACAGAGAGTTCTTAATGGGAGAGGTTCGTTATGCATCACTTCTTAGAACATTCCCTGAAGAAGGCGAAGAGTTACTTAAGAAGGCAGAAATCGGAGCTAAGGAGAAGTACGCTTCTTATAAGGCAATGGCTGATGAAAAATAAAGCTGGTTAATTTAAATTTATTGGAAAGGCGTGGCATTTTGTCACGCCTTTTTCGATTATACCGCCTGCTGTGTTTTTAAGTTCATTTTTTTGATAAGTAAAATTCATTAATTCTTTACTTTGTGAAAATTTTATGATATTATAAAAGTGCTAGATAGCTAAGCTTAATTTAAGCTTACACTTTATGTTTTATGGAGGATTAAAAAACATGGCACAGGGTACAGTAAAATGGTTCAACAACACCAAGGGCTACGGATTCATCTCCGATTCTGAAGGCAAGGACATCTTCGTTCACTTCTCAGGAATCAGCATGGATGGATTCAAGACACTTGAGGAAGGCGCTTCTGTTCAGTACGAAATCACAGAAGGTGAGAAAGGACCTCAGGCTGTTAACGTATCCGTTATTGCATAAATATATATTGGCAGTAATTAATAAGTTTAACAGAGTAAGAAGCTACCGGCTGTCCGGTAGCTTTTTTATTGCCACGCATTAATAAAACTGTTATAATTCAATAAAAGTTATTTGATAATAGTTTTCAAAATAGGAGACTGTCATATGAATACGAAGATTTTAAAAAAGAAACCAACAGGAAAAGAAATCAGAACCGAAGTAATCCGCTTCGCGGGCGCAATTCTTGCATCCGTAATCTTCGCACTTAACCTTAATACGTTCGTTAACGCGGGAAACTTATTCCCGGGCGGATTTACAGGAATCACACTTTTAATCCAGAAAGCTGCGCTTAAATACTTAAATATCGCGTTACCTTTCTCGGTAGTCAACTACGCGTTAAATGCAGGGCCTATCTTTTTGGGTTTTAGAAAGATTGGTGTGAAATTTACTGCATCAAGTCTCGTGGTTATCATTCTTACCGGTCTTCTTACAGATATTCTTCCGGTATTTACTGTTACATATGACGTTCTTCTTATAAGCATATTCGGTGCTTTGATAAATGGTCTCGCTGTTATTATCTGCCTTAACGCAGGTGCATCAAGTGGCGGTACCGATTTTATCGCAATATATGTCGGCGAGAAATATGATATCGATCCATGGAATTATGTGCTCATATTTAATGCGATAATCCTTATTATCGCAGGTGCACTTTTCGGCTGGGATGCAGCACTTTACTCAATCATATTCCAGTTTATCTCAACTCAGGTAGTAAATACACTGCACAGAAAGTATAAGAAGATGACGATGCTCGTCATTACAAATAAACCAACCGAAGTTTATAAATCAATCAACAGAAAGACTCATCACACTGCAACGCAGTTCGACGGAACCGGTTGTTATCAAGGTGAGGACAAAGCACTTGTATACTCAGTTGTATCAAGTAATGAGGTACGCTCGATGGTAGACGAGATCCATAAGACTGATCCGGATGCGTTCGTAAACGTATTAAAGACAGAGTACATAGAGGGAAATTTCTTTACTACGAAAGATTACTAAAGATATAGTAGGTTATTATGTAAAATTAAGCAGGGAGCTTTTCTCTGCTTAATTTATTTATCGTATTTAATTATCCTTCGTTAAATTCGATATTATGCTTCGACAAGAATATCGGAACAAGCCTGTCCCATTCTTTTTCCAACGCGACATCCTTCATAAATGTCGTGTAAGAAATGCCGGTTGTAAGATTAAGCGAGCCGTTGGAGTACACGATATTAATGAACATGCCGGAGATAAGGGAAGGATCCGTTGCCGTATCTATGGATGAAACGGTTTTTCCTATATTCGCAGGACTTAAGCTTAGGATAAAGCGCATACTTGACGGTGTATCACGCTTTTTTACAGCTTCTAAAACTATCGGGCGGATAGTGGCGTATTCACCCATATGTCCCTGGATGGAAAGATTTATATCATTGGTGATATTAATCTCGTGTACGACGAAACTATCGAAAGAATCGCTTGTAAGAAGCGAATTCATCGTATTCTTAACATTTGGCAAATTAAGTAGAATCATTAACTTTCTCCTTTTTCTAAGGAAAGTGCGAGGCACATTTCCTTTATTATTATAAGTATTCTTATTGTTCAATGCAATAAAGAGTGATACTATATATACATACGTAAAATCAATTTACAAGGGGGTTCTTTTAAATGAATAAGAACGTTAAAGCAATCAACGATAAGCTTTTTTCAATGCTTGAGAACGGCGTAACTCCGTTTCACGTAGTGCTCGATGCAGTTGAGCAGCTTGAGAAGGAAGGATATAAGCCACTTTCTATGACAGATACATGGAAGCTTAAGAAGGGTGGCAATTACTATATCAACCACAACGATTCGACAATCTTAGCTTTCCACGTAGGTAAAAGCGCGGATAAGAATTCTACATTCCGTATGGCAGCAGCTCATACAGACTTCCCTTGCCTTTTCGTTAAGCCGAAGGCAGAAGTTGCAGCATCAGGCTACAATGAGTTAAATATCGAAATCTACGGCGGCGCGATCCTTAATACATGGTTTGATAGACCTTTATCTATGGCAGGTAAGGTTGCAGTACGCGGCAAGGATCCGTTTAAGCCGGAGATCAAGTTCTTTAATGCAAAGGACAAGATTTTATACATCCCGAATCTTGCAATCCATATGAATCGTGAGGTTAATAAGGGTGTTGAAATAAACGCTCAGGTAGATATGTTACCGATCATCGGAATGGTTAAAGAAAAACTTGAGGATAAAGAGTTTCTCTTATCATACCTTGCAAAGAAGCTTGGTGTCAAGAAGGAAGATATCTTAGATTACGAGTTATTCATCTATAACCCTGAGAAGCCTGAGTACGTAGGCGTAGATAAGGAATTTATTTCTGCATCACGTCTTGACAACATTACATCTTGCCAAGCTTTAATCTCAGGTCTTATCGAAGGAACAGATGAGAAGAACATTCATTTAATCGCTTTATTTAACCACGAGGAAATTGGCTCAGGCACAAAGCAGGGCGCAGGTTCACTTTTGCTTCATCATGTAATTGAGAAGATTTCTGCAGCACTCTCGTTTGACGAGCAGGAAAGAATTTCTGCAATCTACAACGGAATCCTCCTTTCCGTAGACGTTGCGCATGCGCTTCATCCGAATAAGGCTGCTAAGATGGATATCACAAATAAGCCTGTACTTAACGCAGGATTCTGCATTAAGGCTGCATGCTCACAGTCTTACGCAACAGATTGCGAAGGCATCGCTATTATTAAGGGTATCTGCGACAAGAATAAGATTAAATATCAGCGTTTTGAGAATCGTTCAGACGTACGTGGTGGTGGTACACTTGGTTCCATCGCATCCGCACATACACCTGTTAAGACGATTGACGTAGGTATTCCTATGCTTGCTATGCATTCTTCAAGAGAGTTCATGGGCTCTGAGGATGAGTACGCATTATATAGTCTTGTTAAGGCATACTTTGCATAAATAGAAATTAGTATTAAACGGGCCTTTAAAGATTCTTTAGAGGCCCAAAAATATAAATACCGGAGGAAAGTTTATGAATTACGAGAAAAAAGAAGGCACATTTTTAAGCGATAACGGGATAAATGATATCCATTATTTCGTTTATAAACCAAATACCGAGGTAAAAGCTTGCTTACAGATATCTCACGGCATGTGTGAGTACGTTGAGCGCTACGAGCCGGTTATAGATTTTCTTACCGGTAACGGAATTTTAGTATTCGGTAACGATCATCTCGGACATAAGACATCTGTCACATCAGACGCCGAGCTTGGTTACATGGGCGTAAAAGACGGATGGAAGCATATGGTTGAGGATGTTCACAAAATGACGCTTCTTATGAAGGAGCAGTATCCGTCTTACAAGTTCTTCCTTTGGGGACACAGCATGGGATCGTTTATCGCTCGCGCGGTAGCAGCTTACTACGGCAACGATTACGACGGACTTATTATCTGTGGTACAGGAGGCAAAAGCGGCGCTGCCAAGGCAGGTTTAAAGGTTATACGTACCGTGCGTAAGTTTAAAGGCGACAGACATCGTTCGAAGTTCTTAACGAATGTAATGTTCGGAAGTTACAATAAGAAGTATGAGAATCCTAAGACAGAGTATGATTGGCTTACACATGATGAAGCTGTTATCGATAAGTATATGAAGGATAAGTATTGTACCTTTACTTTTACGGCAGCAGCTTATGAGGATTTGGTACGTGTACTTCTCTTTGTATCAAGCGATGAATGGGACGGAATGGTACCGACATCGTTACCTATATTTATGATTTCTGGTGATATGGATCCTGTAGGAGATTTCGGTAAGGGTGTTATGGAGGTTGACAGTCGTTTACGTAAACGCACGAGAGACGACTATCGGATGAAGCTTTATCCTGATATGAGACATGAGATTCATAACGAAATCGGCAAAGAAGAAGTATGGAACGATATACTTGAGTTCGTAACAAAGAGAATATAATTAATAATAAAGAGCATCCGGGGAAGAAGTTTTCCCGGATGTTTTTATGTATGTCTTGTGATAATGCATTAAAAACAAAAAGAATGATTATACATCTTGACGAAAGTGGTACATTTTTATTATTTTAAATAATAACAATTTGAAAAATCGGTATAAAACGGTATAACAATTTTGTTGTTTTAGCATATGGATTTAGGTGATTTTGTTTTGATAGAATCAAGTTAGAATTTGACGGCCGTAAATTCAAATGTCTATATAATGATGAAAGGCGACATATAGTGGACAAGGTTAAAAAAGTAAAAACCAAGGAATATGCGACGGAACAACTTAGATGGTATATAGCTGCCAACAAGCTCGGGCCTCATGCGAAGATTCCGAGTGAGAGAGAGTTGTGCGATATGTGGGATGTCAATAGGTCCACTTTACGCGCTGCGGTAAAAAAGCTTACTGAAGAGGGCGTATTATATACCGAAGTAGGATCGGGTACGTTTGTGGCGCCTCCGAAGTTCACATTGAATCTGAAAGATGCCAAATCTATGACGGAGGCATTTAGGGGGACCGGTAATTATCTTTTTAGTGAGGTAATTAAGACAGAACTTATTGAGGCAGATAGAGAGCTTTCTTTGATGCTCGATATAAATACGGGAGATAAGGTATTTGCATTAAAACGAATAAGGACGAAAAATAATGTCCCGTTTAGGCTGGAAGAAAGTTTTTTGAATTATGCCCTGTGCGAAGGTATTGAGAACGAGAGCTTTACTGATGAGTCATTATATAGAGTTTTGGAGCGCTATGGTCTTAATGTAAGTCATGGGTGTGAGAACATCGGAATTCATTTTGCGACGAAGGAAGAGGCTGTTATACTGGATATTCAAGAAGGAGAGTTCCTCTTTTGCCTTAAAGGCGTGATAAAAGACGCGGATGAAAAATCGGTGGAAGCATTTAAAATACTTAACAGAGCAGATCTGGTTCGTTTCAAAAGTGTATTGAAAATGTCTGTTGATGATGAGGAATAGCTTAATGAAACTTGCTTCAATTGGTAGTAATTGTGTGGATTTTTATACGAATATTGACGGTGGTAAGCCTTATGCGGGTGGCGGCCGGTAAATATGGCGGTATACACGATAAGACTCGGCGGAACTGCATCTTATATAGGTCCTGTTGGTAATGATGAATATGGCAGATTTATTATGGATGAGATGCGAAAGAAAGGAATTGATATATCGCATCTATATGTAAAAGAGGGAAAAACGGCTGTATCTAATGTGGAGCTTATAGATGGAGAAAGAGTGTTTGGGGATTATGACGAAGGAATACTTAAGGAGTATCTGCTAAACGAGGAAGATATTAGATTTATCTTAACACATGATGTAGTTGTTGCAGATCTTTGGGGAAGAGTTGAGGCGTATTTTAAAGATCTTAAACTAGCCGGGATTGTAACAGCTTTTGACCTTGCGGATGATCCTGATAATGAGAGAGTGCGTAAGGCACTTCCATATGTGGACTATTTATTCTTTTCCTCAAGTGCGGATGATATCGATAAAGCCACTAAGAAAATAAAGGAACTAAAAGCAATAGGCCCTAAGATGGTCATATGCATGCTTGGAAGCAGTGGAAGTATATGTTATGACGGTACGGAATTTGTAAGATGCGGAATCAAAGAATGCGATTGCGTGGTAGATACAATGGGAGCGGGCGACAGCTATATTGCCGGTTTTTTAACCGGCATCATCGGCGGACGGAGCGTAAAAGAAGCGATGACATTGGGAGCAGAGACTGCGACGGATACGTTACAGTATTTCGGAGCTTGGTAGGAGTATAGGGTATATATTTGGATATGTGCGAAAACATGAGCGGTAAGATACAACGAAATATGGATGACCTTAAGGGATTTAATTCAACGATTCTTGAAAAAGGAATGAAGCCTTCAGTTAGGATAATAAGTAAGTACTTAAGGGAAGCGGGAAATTTCTACGCTGAGCTTTTTAAGATTAAGCCTGAAGACAGACTTTTTTTCATTAAAAGATTGTGCTTTGTTGATGAAGAGCCGGTTTCTTTGGAAGAAATATATATTCCGGAGTATCTTATGCCTAAATTATCGGGAATAGATCTTAATGTTTTTTCTGTTTATGAAACATATAAGATGTTTGATATTAATCTTTATTCTGCAGAAGAAACGCTGGATCTTGCCATTCCGGAATCAAAAGATGCGGAATTATTGAGGGTAGATAAAGAAATGCCGCTTATGTATTTTCAAAGTATATCGTACGATGATAAAGGCCGCGTGATAGAATACGATAAGAATTATGTACGTGGGGACAAGTGCGATTTCAGTGTTAGCTTCTGTAAAGATTAAGGAGTATTGAACATGATAAATGGAAGCATGTGGGAAGAGGTAGAAGGTCCTAATTTAAGGGACTTTGATGAACAAATGAAGATTTCTTCCGTGAACGGCGCGCTTATGTTAAGAAGTGAAATAGAGAAAATCGTTGATAAGATATATGAGGACGGATTTGATGGAATCTATTTCATGGGAATAGGCGGTACATACGCTTCAAGTATGCAGGTAGAGGTGTATATGCGAGGGAAATCGACCCTCCCTGTATATGTTGAAAATGCAGCGGAGTTTTTGACAACAGGAAATAAAAGGTTTACGGAGAAGTCTGTTCTTATCTATTCATCCGTATCGGGTAACACTAAAGAAATGGTGGAACTTGTAAAGAAGGTAAAAGGTATAGGTGCAAGAGTATTTGCTTTTATAGATACACCGGATAGTACGCTTACGGATGAGAACCTTAGAGACTATTTAATTACTTATCCTGCAAACGAACAGCTTAAGTTTTATATGGTTGCCAATTATCTTATGTATAAGAACGGAGAATTTGAAGATTATGACGAGTATAACAGACAGATGGAGAAATACCTTGCAAAAGCGCTCGTCGAAGTAGAGAAAACGGCTGATGCATGGGCTTATGAGTATGCAAAGAAAAAAGTGGATTTTTTAAATAATCATAAGGATCTGCCTCATTATTTTATCGGCTCAGGCAATCAATACGGTGCTACATATTCGTATGCGATGTGCTACTGGGAAGAGCAGATGTGGATACGTACCAAGTCTGTTAGTTGTCAGGAATTCTTTCATGGTATGCAGGAGATAATTGTGGCAGATACACCTGTGACGCTTTTTGTTGGCGAAGATGAGCAACGTCCGTTAGCTTTGAGAGTTGCTGCGTTTTTGCCTAAGGTGAACGCAAATTATACGATAATAGATACCAAAGAGTTTCCTCTTGACGGAATCAGTGAGAAGTATAGGGGTTCTTTGTCCCATCTTGTTATGAGGGCGGTTAATGCCCGTGTAGATACTTACATGGAGTTATTTTTAAGGCATCCTTTGTCAATAAGAAGGTACTATAGGCAGTTTGATTATTAATACTAATATGTTTATGGAAAATTATTTACTTGCACCGTCACACGTTATCGATTACAATGTGTAGTAGTAGCGAAAACTACTTGAGAAGTTTGATGGAGGCATTGTAATGAAGATAGTGGCAGATTCTTCTTGTGATATGGCAGTATTGCAGGGAGTGAATTTCTCTGTTGTACCGCTTATAATTTCTGCAGAATATCCCGACGCAGATATTATTTGCTATCCTGCATACGGTTTAAACAGTTTCTATGCAGAACGAAATGGATTTATTTTAGGATGTGAATGTAAATAAGTATCTACCTTTCATAAAACATATATCAGTAAGTGAGGAAGACATCGGATATAGTATATGCTATATCCGATGTCTTCTTTATGTGCTTTTTTATATTTGATGTCCGGGTTACGATAAATAACGTTCTTAACAAATGATAAAAAAGTAACTATAATTTTTAACATTATGTGATTGAAATTTGAATAAAACTGTAATATGATAGTATTCAAAATAAGTAGAAAGCTCGATTTTGCGGACTTTGTTACTAAATAGCCGCGTTAGTGATTTACTTAACGCACCGTGGCTTGCTCAGGGAGATTGTGTAAACAAATCTTAAAAAGCCGATAGCTACTTACTTTTTAATCAGACCAGGAGGCTATGAAAAAGATGAAGGTTTCGAAGAAGATTAAGGAATGCTCGCTTTCCCCTATGAGAAAGTTCTATCCGTCTTTCCTTAAGGCGGAAAAGATGGGCAAGAAGGTTTATTGTCTTAATATCGGACAGCCCGATATTAAAACACCGGTAGAGTTTCATAAGACGATTAAGAATTTTGAAAACCCGGTGCTTGAATATGCGCCGTCACCGGGTATACCGGGGACAATCGATGTCATCGTCGATTATTACAATAAGATTGGCGTAGACTTTAAGAGAGAAGATGTGATAATCACAACGGGCGGTAGTGAAGCGTTAAATATTTTATTTACGTGCATATTGGATGAAGGAAGCGAGGTTTTGATTCCGGAGCCTTTCTATCCTAATTACAATACGATGATACGTGTTGCGGGTGGTATGATTACGCCGATACCGACATCGCCGCACGAAGGTTATCGTTATGCGGTTAAAGAGAAAATAGAGCCGCTTATAAATGAGAATACCAGAGCGATAATGGTAACGAATCCCGGAAATCCTACAGGTGTTGTATTAACGCAGGATGAAATGAGAGTTATCGCAGATATTGCTAAAGAGCATGACCTATATGTTATAGGCGATGAAGTATATCGTGAGTTTGTATACGGTGGTGAGCCTTTAGCATCTATGGCGCAGTTTAAGGATATAGAGCAAAATGTCGTGGTTATCGATTCCGTATCAAAGAGATTCTCTGCATGCGGAGCTCGTGTAGGTGCGCTTATATCGAAAAATAAGGAACTTATGGGTGAAGCGATAAAGCTGGCACAGTGCCGTTTGTCGGTTGCGACGGTAGATCAGATGGCAGCAGCAGCGCTTTACAGTTGCGATGAAGGGTATTTTAAAGAAGTACGCGACGAATACAGAGCACGTAGAGATACCTGTTATGATGCGTTAATGGAGATTCCGGGCGTTGTATGCGAGAAGCCTAAGGGAGCGTTCTACATGATGGCTGCACTTCCGATAGATGATGCCGATGTATTTAACAAGTGGTTATTGGAAGAATTTGAAGATAACCATGAGACGGTAGTATTTGCACCGGGAAGCGGTTTTTATACCGGCGGTAAGGGCAAGAACGAAGTCCGTATCGCATATGTCTTAAAACAGGATGATTTAAAGCGTGCGATGGAACTTTTAAAGCTTGGTATCGCAAAGTACAGAAAAGAAGTTATGGGATTAAATGATTAATAACTACATCCACAACTTTCCATAGATAAACCTAGAATTGGAAGAGGGCCGCGAAAGCGGCTCTTTTCTTTTTGGTTGTGATAAAGCAGACAATTCTTGCTTTTTCCTCGTTACGGATATACAATGTATATACAAGGAGGCGATGGTATGAAAGTACAAGTTAAAAAGTGGGGTAACAGCCAAGGAGTAAGACTGCCTAAGAAAGTATTGGAAAAGGCATCAATTTCTGAAGAAGATTTGTTGGATGTAAGAATTAAAAATGGAGTTATATCTTTAATAAAACCGGGGAAGCATAAGACGCTTGAGGAACGTGCTGCGGAGTATGGCGGTGAATTAAAGCTTGACGGTGAGTATAATTGGGCAGAGCCAATCGCATATGATATAGGTGACAGGCGAGAGGGTGAAGTCCGTGAAATGGCGGCTGTATACGGCATGTCTATGACAGATGTTATCAATAATGCATTGGATGACTATATTATTGCTATGAAAAAAGACCCGTTTTATCGTCTTACTGCAAATGTTGAAGATGTTTCGGGCGAAGAAGCAGCAGAGATTATGGCTGAAATAGAGAGTGTGACGGATGATGATCTTCAAATAACAAGAGTAGAGCACTTAAAGGTGTAAGGGGGATTATCATGGATAATATGGAAGACTTTAAGTATGAGATTCATTACACCAAGGTCGCAGATAAGTTTTTTGCATCGCATGAGAATGTAAGAGTGCAGTATAAAGCTGCAATAAAGGAACTTTTAGTCGGAGAACATCCGGAGAATATAGATGTTAAGCGTATTAAGGGGGAAAAGAATGATTATTATCGTATTAAACTCGGTAATTATAGAGTGGTGTATACAATAGTAAAGAATAAGATTGTGGTCATTAAAACAATGATTGCAGGAGCACGAAATGATGTATATAAGAAAATGGGTGGGTTGAAATTACTATGAAACATACAGGAACAATTAATATAAGCACAGAGCGATTACAGTTAAGACGTTTTTATAAGGAAGACGCGGACGACTGCTTTAACAATTGGATGGTGGATGAGGAAGTATATGAATTCTTAAGCGCAAGTCCTAAGGATAGAAAGTATATAGAAGAGTGGCTTTCTTGCGCAGATGAGGTATATGCTAAAAACGATACATATTACTGGGCAATTGTTGAAAAGGAAAGCGGTAAGACTGTAGGCGAGATCTTCGTGAATGACTATAGCGAGAAGAACCGCGTTGCAGAACTTTGGTGGACGGTAGGATCACACTTTAAGAGCAAAGGATACGCAACAGAAGCTGCAAAGGCTATAGTTTCGCATCTTTTTAATGAGGTAGGTTTTCATCGAGTTTGGGCAAAGTGTGTAGACGGTAATATTGGGTCTGAGCGCGTTATGCAAAAATGCGGCATGGAGAAAGAAGGCATCATGCGTGAATATTTCTATGATGATAAAACCGGTGAGTATAAAGATTTGGTGGTGTATTCAGTTATAAATCAAACCCACCGAGGATAGTTGCAATTATAAGATAATTGATGCTTCCTAATTAAACCGTCGGGTATAACACATGTTATACCCAGTTCGTTGGAAGGATAATTAGGAAAGGAGAAGCATAATCCAGATAGCAGAGAAGTTACTGAGAATTGTGCCTATTTATGTTGATTTTATACATTAGTTATCGTGACAACGGACTGCCAAAAGGCGTTAATGGATATTTGCTCATTAACGCTTTTTTTGTTGCTCATTGATAGCGGTAATTATCGAGGGATGGTTTCCCTTCCCTTCCGTTCTGGTCTGTTCGGCTCTATTCGTACCAGAGAAATCATACTATACCAAGAGGGTAGACAGAGAGAATTGGCAGAAATACGGCATTTTAGAGAAGCGGGAGAGAAGTGCTTCGGTGGTGATTTTGGATAGAGTGTGTTCCAGAAATCGGAATTCTTGAATTACGAAAAGCAGAATCGAAAGGAGAAAAGTCTATGGGAGCATTAACCAAGTATGAACAAGAAACTATTATCAATTTCGATGTTGCTGAGCCTGATGCGGTAGTCTACATCCGTGATAAGTCCGTTATGAGAAAACTTGATGCGTTAGTTAACGAGTGTCCAGAGGTTTATAGATATATAGGTGAAACAGATATCGATAAGACCTATGTCATGCCTAAAAAGTACGCTAAGTATGTAAGCCTAGAAGGATATCTAAGGAATTAAAAGAACAGAGAAGGGAGATGGTGCGACAAATAAATAACGTATAAAATGTGGTTGTTTGTATTGCAAATGTTCCACGTGCAAGAGTATAATAAAACGCGGAGGGCATAGCCATGGACAGAGAAAATAAGACGTATTCAATGAGTATACGTGTTAGCGAAGAAGAGTTAAATAAACTCAAGCAAGCTGCGAGATTAGAAGCTTATGCTTCGTACAGTGAATTTGTGCGTAGAACTGCATTGATTGAAGCAGCAAAAGTAATAAATAGCACAGAGAGTGGTGAACATGAAAAAAACTGATTATAAAAAATATTACAACAATCGAGATGTGATATCCTTCTTCTCGGGTGCGATGGGATTAGATATTGGATTAACAAAGGCGGGATTGAACGTAGTAATCGGGCAGGATTTTGAACAGTCTTGCGTTGATACAATGATAGCGAACGGACATAAAGCTTTAGCTGGAGACATTAGGAATATAAAACCAGAAACAATACTTGATATGGCAGGATTGTCGATAGGCGAACCATTTATGATTTGCGGAGGACCTCCGTGTCAGCCATTTTCCACTGCAGGAAAGCGTTTAGGAATAAATGACCCTAGGGGTAGTTTATTTATGGACTTTATAAGAATGATAGATTATATTCGTCCACGATTTTTTGTTATGGAAAATGTTAAAGGAATTATGTCATCTCCTTTAAAACATTTACCCGCAGAGGAGCAAGATAAAAATGATCCAGAGAAAAAGCTCGGAACTGTTTTGGACGTTATTCTTTCAGAGTTTAACAAATTGGGATATAAGACCGTCTATGGGATTCTCGATGCAGTAAATTATGGAGTTCCGCAGTTTAGAGAGCGTTTTGTTTTAATTGGCAGCAGAGATAATGAGGATATTTTCTTGCCATTTCCTACTAATTTCCAAATGCACCAGAAGGCCGAGTGTAGATGGAAAACCGTAGGAGAAGTTATAAAAGACTTGGAAAATGAACCAGGTGAATGTGGAACACTTAGTGAGGAGCGTAAGAAATATATTCATATGGTTCCAGAAGGAGGTAATTGGAAGGATTTACCAGAAGACATTATACCAATTGCTATGGGTGGAGCATATGAATCTGGCGGAGGTAAGGTTGGGTTCTATCGTAGATTATCATATTCTCAACCTGCACCAACGATTACAACAGCGCCTGCACAAAAGGCGACAATGCTTTGTCATCCTACACAAGATAGACCGTTGAGTGTAAAAGAGTATGCTCGAATTCAGCAGTTTCCAGATGATTGGATATTTAGTGGAACAACAGCAGCTAAGTACAAACAAATAGGGAATGCTGTTCCGGTTGGATTAGCAAAAGCAATAGGAGAGGCTGTAATCGCAACAGCTGATAAAACCTCGACAATTGAAACTAAGCGTTTTAGAGGAACAAGTATTCACAATAGGATAAAAGATGCGATGGAATTGGGAGGATATGATGGAACCTATTAATACAAGTTATGATGAGGAAGAAGTAAGACAAGCGATAGCAAATGCACTTGAAAATTTTTATGGGTCATTGATTAGTAAAATTGATGCAATCAGTATCAAGGATGTCATGAAATCAAAGAATCCATACTTGTACCGTGCAAAATCTATGCAGACGTCTGCAGATATTATTGAGTCAATTCTACAAGCTTTTGTGAGTTCAAGCGAGGAAACAATCTTTGGAAACTGCTTTTTTGAACCGATTGCAATAGCGGCTTCAGGAGGAACAAAATCAGCTACCAAGGGTGTAGATATCGAATTACATGACACGGATACAAATACCAAGTTTTTTATCGCAGTAAAGAGTGGAACATCTATTTTCAATGCTGATAGCATGAAAAAGCAAGGGGAGAATTTTGAAGAAGCACAGAGAACATTAAGAACCTCGGGTGGACGTATCGGCTTTGCTGCTATTGTTGGATATGCGTATGGAACAAAAACAGAGACCGGTCGTGGAAAAGCAAAAATTTATGAAGAAGTAGCTGGAGAAGAGTTTTGGAAAGCATTAACAGGCGATAAGGATTTTTACACAAAGATAATAGCATATATGGATACATTACCAGAGCAGTATATTGATGATTATAATGCAAGCTACAGTAAAGCATATAATCGATTGGTTAGAGATTTTTCCATTGAGTTCTGTAACTCGGACGGAACAATCAATTGGGAAAAGTTAGTTGATTATAATTCTGGCAGTCCAAAGCGTAAGGCAAAAGAGGAATTATTGAGAAATGCAGAGGATATTTATAATTGGATGATGAGTAATCCGATGATTTCTCAAAAAAAGTTGCAAGAGGAAACCAATCTTGGTGGAGCATTTGTAAAGAGAGCAATTGCATATCTTACAGAAATGAACATTGTAACAAAGGGATATAACGGGAAAACAAATGGATGGACAATAAATGGACCATTTGTTCAAGATGATAGTTACTTTGAATAATGAAGCTGTTTATCAATAGCTCTTGTAATCAGAGAGCATAATCCGGTATTAGATTACTACAAGGAATGAGGTAAAGAATTCTATATAGTATGTATTGCAATTTTATATTACAACTTTTGACTGCAAATTCGAATTGCAAATTTGTAATACATAGAATATAATGAGAATTAAGTTATTATTCGAATGTGACGAGGAAAAAGCGAAAAAGAATATTCGTAAGCATGGAATATCCTTTGAGATTGCAGCTAAAGTCTTTGCAGATCCGAATCGTATTGAATTGTGTGACGATAGGGATTATGGGGAAGAAAGGAGAAGGTACGAGAATGGCTACTAAGAAATTTGTTTTGACGGAAGATAATGCTAAGCTGACCGAAAAAGAGATTAAAGAATTAGAAAAGGCTTCTAAGGGATCAAAGCAAATAGATCCTGAATTTCCGCCTTTTACAGCGGAGCAGTTGGCGAAATTTAAAAGAGTGACTGAACTTGAAAGAGAAGAACGAATGAATAACCGAAAGCAGAATGTAACGTTGCGTCTTTCTCCTGAAACTGTAAGAAAGGCAAAATCGCTTGGGAAAGGGTATACTAGTATACTTGCGAAAATAATTGAGAGCGTACTTGATAATCCTTCAATTACGGAGCAGATAATTAGATGAGAATAAGATTTTTAGATGCAAAAAGACCGGTAGAACCGGTCTTTTTTGCTTGGTAGAAAAAATACTTGACAAATTATATTTTATAAAATATAATTGCATCATAGACAAAAGATGAGGCAAAAGTGAATGACGTGGAGCCAGGCGCTTTTACCTCGGGTAGATTTTGATAGGAGGATACAAAATGGGATTCTATGATTTAAGTGTTGAAGCAGCTAACGGTGAAATGATTTCTATGAAGGATTATGAAGGCAAGGTGGTTATGGTTGTGAATACTGCAACGGGATGCGGCTTTACACCACATTATAAAGATATCGAAGCAATATATGAGAAGTATCATGATCAGGGCTTTGAAGTAATCGATGTTCCGTGCAATCAGTTTGCCGGACAGACACCGGGTACGGATGATGAGATACATGAGTTTTGTATGTTAAATTATAATACTCAGTTTCCACAGATGAAGAAGTCAGATGTTAACGGAGAGGGTGCGATAGAACTTTTTAAGTATTTAAAGAGTCAGAAGGGATTCGAAGGATTCGGTAAAGGACCAAAGGCATTTGCGATGGGAGCGATGCTTTCTAAGATTGATAAGGATTATAAGAATAATCCGGAGATTAAATGGAACTTTACAAAGTTTCTTGTAGATAGAAGCGGTAACGTTGTAGCAAGATTTGAGCCGACAACAAAGATGGAGGAAGTAGCGAAGGCAGTTGCTTCGCTTATGTAGATATGGCACAGGAATACGAACAGTTAAAACTTGAAAATCAGTTGTGCTTTCCGCTATATGCGTGCGCCAGAAAGATAGTAAATGCATATACGCCGCATTTAAAGCCGCTTGGTTTAACCTACACGCAGTACATAGTATTTATGGTACTTTGGGATAAGGAAAAAGTTACTGTCGGAGAGCTTGGAAAGACATTAAGTCTTGATGCCGGAACACTTACGCCGCTTTTGAAGAAACTCGAGAAGGATGGTTATATTACAAGAGAGCGATCTAAAGAAGATGAGCGCGTAACCGAGATAGTGATTACAAAGAAGGGTAACGACCTAAAGAAAAAGTGTAAAGATATTCCGGGCAAAGTTGCATCGGTTTTGTCACCTTTAAAGAAAAATGAAATCGAAAGTCTCTATAAGATACTTTATAAGATAATTGATTAAGCCGGAATAGTTAATAAAAACGGGAGCGGATTTGCCGCTCCCGGGTTTTTATATTTGAAATAAAATAATTTCAATTACTTCTTCGCATTAGCTGCAGCTTTTGCGAGCTCGTCAGCCATTTCTTCCTTTACTTCAGCGAAGCACTTAACTGCAAAGTCAAGATCTTCCTTAGTATGACCTGCTGAGATCTGTGTACGTACACGGTCACGTCCCTTTGGAACTACTGGATAGCAGAAGCCTACTACGTATACGCCCTTCTCAAGCATTCTGTTAGCGAATTTGTTAGCAACAACCGGATCGTAAAGCATTACAGGAACGATTGGATGCTCACCAGGAAGCATATCGAAGCCGTGCTTCTCCATTTCCTTACGGAAGTACTGAGCATTCTCATGAACCTTGTCACGAAGAGTTGTTGACTCGTTTAACATGTTGATTGTCTCAATTGTAGCTGCACAAATTGCAGGAGCAAGAGAGTTTGAGAAAAGGTATGGACGGCTTCTCTGACGAAGGATATCGATGATCTCCTTACGAGCAGCTGTATATCCGCCGGAAGCGCCTCCCATTGCCTTACCGAATGTACCTGTGATGATATCAACACGGCCCATAACTCCGCAGTACTCTGCAGTTCCGCGACCATGCTCACCCATAAATCCAACTGCGTGAGAATCATCAACCATTACAAGAGCATCATACTTTTCAGCGAGATCGCAGATACCCTTAAGGTTAGCAATGTAACCATCCATGGAGAATACACCGTCTGTAGCGATGATAATCTTCTTAGCACCCTTAGCGCGTGCGTCCTTAAGCTGAGCTTCAAGGTCTTCCATGTTATTGTTCTTATAACGGAATCTCATAGCCTTGCAAAGACGAACACCGTCGATAATTGATGCGTGGTTTAATTCGTCTGATACGATAGCGTCTTCAGCGCCGAGAAGAGTCTCGAATAAACCGCCGTTAGCATCGAAACATGATGAATAAAGAATAGCATCTTCCATACCTACGAAATCAGCAATCTTCTTCTCTAATTCCTTATGAATTTCCTGAGTACCGCAGATGAAACGAACTGATGAAAGTCCGAATCCCCACTTGTCATAGCTCTTCTTAGCAGCCTCGATTAAACGAGGGTTATTTGAAAGACCAAGGTAGTTGTTTGCACACATGTTAACAACGCCTTTAGCCTTTGTTGTGTCGATACGTGACTTCTGAGGTGTTGTGATGATACGCTCTTCCTTATATGTACCGGAAGCTTTGATCTCGTCTAATGTAGCTTTAAATGCATCATAAGCTGTTTTCATTTTACGTAAATCCTCCAAATTTTTAGTTTTATTTAATAAGGTACATAACGAACTCGCTCCGCTTGTTCGTTATATCAAGTGCTTAGCTACGCTAATCACTTTCCATTCTGGAAATTATTTTGTCCAATCAAGAATAACCTTACCTGACTTACCGCTATGCATTGCTTCAAATCCCTTTTCGAACTCTGTATAGTGGAAGTGATGTGTGATGGCAGGTGTAAGGTCAAGTCCGCCCTTAACCATTGAAGCCATCTGATGCCAGTTATCTAACTTTCTTCCGTAGATACCCTGGAGTGTTAAGCCCTTGCCGATGATAAGGTTCATATCGATGCTTATAGGAGCATTTCCAAGACCGAGTAAGCTGATCTTACCGCCGTTTCTCATAACTTCTAACATCTGGATAAGTGCAGGGCCTGCACCTGACATTTCAAGACCTACGTCGAAGCCTTCAACCATTCCAAGATCCTTCATGGCTGCACGAAGGTCTTCCTTAGTTGTATTAACGACTCTGTCTGCACCCATCTTCTTAGCGAGTTCAAGACGTGTGTCGTTGATATCTGTAATAGTAACAGACTTAGCGCCTGCGAATTTAGCGATACCTACGGCAATGATACCGATAGGGCCTGCACCTGTAATAAGTACATCTTCACCTACAAGATTATACATTAAAGCTGTATGAGTAGCGTTACCTACTGCATCGAACATAGCTACAACGTTCTCATCAAGAGAAGGGTCGATAGCGATGACATTTGTTGCCGGGATGCATAAGTATTCAGCGAAAGCACCGTTTCTGTCAACACCTACGCTGTTTGTATCCTTGCACCACTGAATGTTACCGGAACGGCAGTTACGGCAGCGGTGGCATGTGATGTGACCTTCTCCTGTAACGCGCTGACCAATGGTGTATCCTTCAACACCCTCGCCGAGCTCGGCAATTTCTCCTACGTATTCATGACCTATTGTCATAGGTGGTTTGATGTGCTGCTTGGACCAGTCGTTCCAATCATAAATATGAACGTCAGTACCGCAAATAGCAGTTTTGTGAATTTTGATAAGCACTTCGCCGGGACCCGGAGTTGGTTTCTCAACCTGTCTTAATTCAAGACCAGGACCTGCGGTAGGCTTAACGATAGCATCCATCATCATAGCTTTAAAGCCCCCTTATGGTTTGTAAAAATATATTGTTTATGCGCTTTTGCCTATTTATTAGGAAAAAGCTCTTCTTGCGATTGATTACATCAAAAGCAAAATCCACAAAATATTTTATCACCTATTAATAATGTCTGCAAGAAAAGTTTAGCGACTAACAATCTACTATGATAAATAAAAAATTATCGCGGCTATAAAGAATAATTTTGTGTGAAAAAACGTAAAATAAGTTGATAATTGTCCGGGAAAATGATAAACTATTGTCGCACTTAGTTTAGGGATAAGTGCGCCTAATTTTATAATGTAGGAGGTCAAACGTGAGTAAAAAAGCAGGAATCCCGTTTGCGGGAACAAAAGAGCAGGAAAAGCAGCTGCTTGACGTAATCAACGAATTACGTGACGTGCCGGGTTGTCTTATGCCAATTATGCAGAAGGCTCAGGACATTTACGGTTATCTGCCTTATGAAGTTCAGAAGATCATTTCTGACGAATTACGTGTACCTGCAGAGAAGGTATATGGCGTAGCAACATTCTATGCACAGTTCAACCTTAATCCAAAGGGTCAGTACAAGGTATCTGTATGTTTAGGTACAGCATGCTATGTTAAGGGTTCAGGCCCTGTTCTCGAGGAAATCGAGAAGGTATTGGGAATCAAAGACGGTGAATGTACACCGGATAGAAAGTTCTCAATTGATACATGTCGTTGCGTAGGTGCTTGCGGTCTTGCACCTGTTATGCTCGTAAATGACGATGTATACGGTCGTATCAAAGTTGACGATGTAAAAGGCATCCTCGAGAAGTACAACTAGGGGAAAGTGGTTCGCGAAGCGAGACACTTGATATAACAATCTGCAAGGCAGATTGTTATGTACCTTGTGAATATTCTTATTTGCTTTTTACTTAACACTTATGGAGGTTAAATTAATGAAAACATTAGAAGAGTTAAAAACTGTCCGTGAGAGCATGCTCAACACGATCGAAACACGTACTCATTTCGCAGAGCACAAGGATGGAGACGGTAAGTATCGCTATCACGTATTAGTTTGTGCCGGTACAGGATGTACATCATCCGGAAGCGGCAAGATAATTGCTAATCTTGAAGAAGAATTAAAGAAGAACGGCCTTGATAAGGACGTTGCTATAGTAAAGACAGGTTGCCACGGCCTTTGCGCTATGGGACCTATTATGGTTATTTATCCTGATGCAGTATTTTATGCACAGGTTAAGCCTGAAGATGTTACTGAAATCGTTACAGAGCATCTTAAGGGTGGTAAGCCGGTTGACCGTCTTATCTACAGAGAGACAGACAACGGCGTTACAAAGACATACAGAGAGTCAGATTTCTGTACAAAGCAGCATCGTATCGCACTTCGTAACTGCGGTGTTATCAATCCTGAAGATATCAACGAGTACATTGGTACAGGCGGATATCAGGCATTAGGTAAAGTTCTTACAGAAATGACTCCTGATGAGGTAATCCAGCTTATGATCGACTCCGGTCTTCGTGGCCGTGGTGGTGCAGGATTCCCTACAGGTCTTAAGTGGAAATTCGCTTCGGGCAACAGAGGAAACGTTCAGAAGTACGTTTGTTGTAATGCCGACGAAGGTGACCCGGGTGCATTCATGGATCGTTCAGTTCTCGAAGGTGATCCACACGTTGTACTCGAGGCTATGTCAATCGCAGGTTACGCTATCGGTGCTACACAGGGTTACATTTATGTACGTGCTGAGTACCCGATCGCTGTAGAAAGATTAAAGATTGCTATCGCACAGGCAAGAGAAGCAGGTATGCTTGGCAAGAACGTATTCGGAACAGATTTCTGCTTCGATATCGATCTTCGTCTCGGTGCAGGTGCATTCGTATGTGGTGAGGAAACAGCTCTTATGACTTCTATCGAAGGTAACAGAGGTGAGCCTCGTCCAAGACCACCATTCCCGGCTGTTAAGGGATTATTTGGCAAGCCAACTATCCTTAACAACGTTGAAACATGGGCTAACATTCCACAGATTATCCTTAACGGACCTCAGTGGTTTGCATCCATGGGTACAGAGAAGAGCAAGGGTACTAAGGTATTCGCTTTAGGTGGTAAGATCAACAACACAGGTCTTGTTGAAATTCCTATGGGAACAACACTTAGAACAGTCGTTGAAGACATCGGTGGTGGCGTTCCTAACGGAAAGAAGTTCAAGGCTGCTCAGACAGGTGGTCCATCCGGCGGATGTATCCCGGCAGAGCACTTTGATGTTCCGATTGATTATGATAACCTTATTGCTATCGGTTCTATGATGGGTTCCGGCGGACTTATCGTTATGGACGAAGATAACTGTATGGTTGATATCGCTAAGTTCTTCTTACAGTTTACTGTTGATGAGTCTTGCGGTAAGTGTACACCATGCCGTGTTGGTACAAAGAGAATGCTCGAGATCTTAGACAAGATCACAGAGGGCAAGGGTGAGATGAAGGATCTCGACGAGTTGGAAGAGCTTGCTTACTATATTAAGGAAAATGCTCTTTGCGGACTTGGTCAGACAGCTCCAAACCCTGTTCTTTCAACAATGAGATACTTCAGAGATGAGTATATCGCTCATATTAAGGATAAGAAGTGTCCGGCAGGCGTATGTAAGTCACTCCTTTCATTCGTTATCGACAAAGATAAATGTATCGGATGCGGTATGTGTGAGAAGCAGTGTCCTGCAAGTGCTATTTCAAGAACAGACTACACAGCACCAAATCACAAGCTTGCTTCTATGGCAATTGACACATCTAAGTGTGTTAAGTGTGGTGCTTGTATGGCTCAGTGTAAGTTCAACGCAATCAGTAAGATGTAAGTGGAGGAGACGAAAATGGCAAATGTAACATTAAAGATTAACAATGTTGAAGTATCTGCTCCGGAAGGCTCCACCATCCTCGAGGCTGCGAGACTTGCCCACATTGAGATACCAACATTATGTTTCTTAAAAGATATTAATGAAATCGGCGCCTGCAGAATGTGCGTCGTTGAAGTAAAGGGTGCAAGAACACTCGTTACTGCATGTGTATACCCTGTAGCTGAGGGTATGGAAGTATTTACAAACACACCAAAGGTTATAGAGTCAAGAAAGAAGACATTACAGTTACTCCTTTCAATTCACAGACAGGACTGCCTTGCCTGCGTACGTTCAGGAAACTGCGAACTTCAGACACTCTGCAAGAATTACGGTGTAGATAACTCTGCTCGTTACGAAGGTGCTATGCCTGCTTCTGAAATTGATGATTCAGCAGCTCATATGGTACGTGATAACAGCAAGTGTATCCTTTGCCGTCGTTGTATCGCTGCTTGTGCTAAGACACAGGGTATCGGCGTTATCGGCGCAAACGAAAGAGGATTTAATACATATGTAGGTCAGATCTTCGATATGGATCTTGGCGACACAAGCTGTGTAAGCTGTGGTCAGTGTATCGCTGCATGTCCTACAGGTGCAATTTATGAGAAGGACTTCACAGACGAAGCATTAAAGGCTATCGCAGATCCTGAGAAGTTCGTTATTGTTCAGACAGCTCCTGCTGTTAGAGCAGCTATCGCTGAAGAATTCGGCGCAGAAATCGGAACAAACGGAGAAGGCAAGATGTGCGCAGCACTTCGTCGTCTCGGTTTCGACAGAGTATTTGATACAAACTTTGCAGCTGACCTTACAATCTTAGAGGAAGGCACAGAGTTGATCGAAAGAATTAAGAACGGTGGTAAGCTTCCTTTAATCACATCCTGCTCACCTGGATGGGTTAAGTATTGCGAGCATTACTATCCGGATATGACAGAGAACCTTTCATCATGCAAGTCTCCACAGCAGATGTTCGGTGCTATCGCTAAGTCATACTTGGCAGAGAAGCTCAACATCCCGAAGGAGAAGATGGTAGTTGTATCTGTAATGCCATGTACAGCTAAGAAGTTCGAGATCAACCGTGACGATCAGGCAGCTAACGGAGTACCGGATGTTGATATCGCACTTACAACACGTGAGCTTGCTCGTATGATCAGAAAAGCAGGCCTTAAGTTTAACGAGCTTCCTGAAGAAGGATTTGATAATCCTATGGGCGAGTACACAGGTGCCGGTGTTATCTTCGGTGCTACAGGTGGTGTTATGGAAGCAGCTCTTCGTTACGCTGTTGAAGTTATCACAGGTAAGGAACTCGGCAACATTGATTTCAAGGATGTTCGTGGAACACAGGGAATCAAGGAAGCAGCTTACCAGGTAGGCGATCTTAATGTTAAGGTTGCTGTAGCTTCAGGTCTTGCAAATGCAAGAGAGTTACTTGATAAGGTTCAGAAGGGTGAAGCTGATTATCAGTTCATCGAAATAATGGGATGCCCTGGCGGATGCGTAAACGGTGGTGGACAGCCTCAGGTACCTGGCTACATTAGAAATACTGTAGACGTACGTGCTAAGAGAGCTTCAGTTCTTTACAACATCGATAAGGACGCTAAGTTTAGAAAGTCTCAGGATAACCCTGAAATCAAGAAGCTTTATGATGAGTATCTTGGAAAGCCGGGTGGAGAGAAGGCACATCACCTTCTTCATACAAAGTATGTTAAGAGACAGGTTAACAACGATCATCAGGCATAAAGTCAAATAATATTCACGTGACCTAATGAATATATAAGGGCCGTCGCAAGGAATTTCTTGCGGCGGCCTTATTATTTTGGTAAACTTAAAGGGTAGTTTGAAGGTAAAAGCTATATACTTTCGAAATTTAAAATTATAACAGTAATTGGGGGAACGAAGATGAATTATATACCTACATCTACTTTTGTCTATTTGATAATTTCGGTAGCGTTATGCATATTGTTGCCGATGGCATTTGTTATATATCTCGGAAAGAAGCAACGAGTATCGACAAAGATTATGGTATCCGGTGTTATCTGTTTTATCGTATTCGTGGTAATTATCGAATCTATTATCCATCAGATGGTCCTTGGTAATTTGTTTAGCAAAGAATCAAATCCATTTCTATATGCGGTTTACGGTGGTGTAATGGCAGCACTTTTTGAAGTTGCAGCAAGATTTGTCGGACTTAAATTTATGGTAAAGGAAAAATCCAGCGTCGGATATGCGATGCAGTTCGGACTCGGATATGGTCTTGCGGAAGTCTTGGTTGTGGGAATTATGCCGCTTGCATCAAACCTTGCAACTGCTGTTAATATTAATAAATATGGCGTAGAGGAGTTTATAAATAAGGCAGCAAAGGCCGGTGCAACTTCTGATGCAATTGACGCTTTTCGTGCAGGACTTCCTGCATTATTTGAGAACAACATACAGTGCCTTTACGGTGGGTTTGAACGAATCTTTGCACTTGCTTTACAGATAGCATTGTCGATTATAGTCTTTCAGGCAATTCGCGAAGCGCATAAGAATAAAGATTATGCTTACCTTGCAGTAGCTTTTGCTATACATTTTATAACCGATTTCTCCGCCGCACTTTATCAGGCAGGAAAGATAGAGAATATGCTTGTCGTAGAGCTTTTTACTCTTTTCATGGCGGCGGTTGCATGTATAATCGCGAGAATGCTTTATGTGAAGAATGTCGATGAATTCGGCGGTGCGGTAAACGAGCAGTCAAGCTATAGCTAAAGAGATTGATGATTGCGGTATTTTAATAGATAGGATAAAGATATTTTTGATATACGGAGGGTTAGTATAATGAGTGATAAGGAATTACAGATTAAAGAGGTTTTGACAAAGGCTGCAGACGATATGATCGAGTTTTCAAAGACTACGTCTGCGCCGATAGATGATGTTGTATATCAGAGTCATTTCGAAGAAAATGAAATGATCAAGGTGTATGTGCTTTTTCCTGATATCGAGGGATTGAAGAAGATGGAAGAAGACAATCTCAAAGACAGATTTATGGAAGCGTTCATAAGATCTATTGCGAAAAACGGTGAGGGTATATATGACGCACCGAGATTAAGCTTCGAGTTCTCGGTTAATATTTAAATATTTACCTGTTAGGTTTTAAAATCTACCTGTTAGCGAAAAGCCCTTTAAATCCCAGGCCTTTTCTGTTTTAATAGACTCATGGAGGGAATCACATGAAAGTTCTGGTAGAGATCGACGACAATTTAATAGAAGATGAAATCGTCATCAAATGTAAGAACTTGACCGATGAGATTTCCGCAGTGCAAAAGGCGATTAAAAATGCGCTGGCGCCGTCTACGAGGATCGTTTTCGAGAGAGATGATAAAGAGTACTATTTATCGCTCGACGAGATACTTTTCTTTGAAACGGACGAAGGGCATTTAAACGCGCACACAAAGGATTCGATGTATGAAGTAAAGCGCAGGCTCTATGAGCTTGAAGAAGAGCTTCCGGGATATTTTGTAAGAGTATCGAAGTCATCAATCCTTAACGTACATCATATTTTATCGATTTCCAAGAACCTTGCGGGAGCAAGTGAGGTGGAATTTATCGGAACACCGAAGAGAATGTACGTATCAAGAAGCTATTATAAGATGTTACAGGAAAGATTAGATTCTAGGAGGTAAAAGTTATGGAATATGAATATCATGACGGAAAGTTATGTTCAGAGCATAACGGCAGAAGAATTTTCTGGGGAATAATAATAGTCGCTGCTGCAGTAGCGTTTATACTTGCGCAGTTTGACATTACAATGCCTTGGGTTGGCGGAGTATTTGGCGTACTTAATAAGATGGGAATCGGAAGGTTACTTCTTTTTATAGTATGTGTTGTGAGCTTCATTGA
>JAFRZM010000016.1 GCA_017442585.1 Lachnospiraceae bacterium
ATCTTTAAAGCAGCCTGAGCTGTTCTCTTACCGTTTCTTGTCTGAAGCATATAAAGCTTACCATGCTCTACAGTAAACTCCATATCCTGCATATCTTTATAATGAGACTCGAGTGTCTTACATACGTCTGTAAACTGAGCGAATGCTTCAGGGAACTTCTGCTCCATTTCTGAAATGTGCATAGGTGTACGTACGCCGGCAACAACGTCTTCACCCTGTGCATTTGTTAAAAACTCACCGAATAAGCCCTTAGCACCTGTTGCAGGGTCACGTGTAAATGCAACACCTGTACCGCAATCATCACCCATGTTACCAAATGCCATTGACTGTACGTTAACGGCTGTTCCCCATGAATAAGGGATATCGTTATCACGACGATATACGTTTGCACGAGGGTTATCCCATGAACGGAATACCGCCTTAATAGCTCCAAATAACTGCTCCTTTGGATCATCCGGGAAGTCAGAACCGATCTTAGCCTTGTATTCAGCCTTGAACTGTCCTGCAAGTTCCTTTAAATCATCAGCAGTAAGGTCTACGTCAAGCTTAACGCCCTTCTTAGCCTTCATTTCATCGATTAATTCCTCGAAGTACTTCTTACCAACTTCCATAACAACGTCGGAGTACATCTGGATAAATCTTCTATAGCAATCCCAAGCCCATCTAGGGTTATTACTCTGTTCTGCAATTACATTAACTACTTCTTCATTAAGACCAAGGTTAAGAATTGTATCCATCATACCAGGCATTGATGCTCTGGCACCTGAACGTACGGAAACAAGTAATGGGTTCTTCTTGTCACCAAACTTCTTACCTGTGATCTCCTCCATCTTTATAATATACTCATCAATCTGACTTCTGATTTCAGCATTGATCTCACGGCCATCCTCATAATACTGTGTACATGCCTCTGTTGTGATTGTAAATCCCTGTGGAACCGGAAGACCAATGTTAGTCATCTCCGCAAGGTTTGCACCCTTACCACCAAGAAGATTACGCATATCGGCATTACCTTCACTGAATAAATATACCCATTTAGCCATGTGTTCATTCCTCCTATAAAATTCTCTAAATTTGTCGCACACGATATTCTATCATATTTTTAACAACTTCGGTACTCCTAATTTCACAAATATTTTAAACAAACATTAAATTTTTTTAGTAGATTTTATTAAAAACGGACAGGAATATTAGTTCCTGCCCGTGTCTTTCTACGAGGTAAAAACTCCTATTTATAGATTACTACAGTATATTCGGTTGATGCGTCTTTTTTAGCTTTTGCAGTCTTCTTATCCTTGATCTTAAGGTTGGAAGAAATGTACTTTATCGTACCATCAACCTTTACGCCAATGTGCTCTTTTAAAATAACTACCTTAAGGTCATCGTCAATCTTATCGATTGATGTAAGGTCGCCAAGCTCTGTTCCCTTAACCGCATAGTATAATTCATTAAAATCATATCCTGCAGCCATAGCATCAACTATTGTTCCGACAAAGATTTCTTCGCCGTTAAACTCTGTATAATCCGAAGGCGATTCATATGCAAGGAAAAGTGTTGCCTTATTATTCTCTACAGTAAGCTTGCCCAAAGATACGCTTCCCGATGAATGCTCTTTATTATATTCATCTATCGCTTTATCGATAAATACTGAAAGCTCATCCTTGTCATATTTACTTTCATCAAACTCTTCGACACTTGCGCCTATTATCTTGCCGCCTTTTTTAACATATACGGCGCTTTCGTCAGTATCAAATGTCTTACCGCATCCGACAAGCATAAGTGCAATAACGCCTATAAGGAGTAATCCTTTAAATTTCTTCATTTTAATCCGTCCTCTTTATAAAACTCAAACGACGTCTATTATACAACGTATCAATCGATTTGTAAATGCAACATTTCAAGTGAATTAAATTTCCTGTCGATATGGGTATCTCGAAACTTATCGATTACCTCTCCCATCTCTTTTAGCACATCATCCGTAACCGTAAACGTATAAAGCTTTTCGATACGGCTCTGCACAATATAATAGAAAGCATACTTACAAGCCTTCGTATGCGTACCGTCTTCTTCTTCAAGCACAGGATACTCTCCGAATAACTGCATAGCCTTATACTCAAATATCCTTCTTACAAGCTTTAGACTCACCTTATCGGATAAAAGTGCTTTAAGTGATACATATAAGAGCTTAAGATAATCTGTTGCATCTAAATTCTCTCGAGTATAGTAGTTTACAACCTCCAGGAAATAAAACCCGTACATTGCAACCGTAGGATTCTCGGTTAAGTCCCTGAAATGCTCTTTAACTGTAACCTTCGCGACAGAATATGCGTCCTTACCCGGAAAAAGCTCAAAATCTCCGAATGTAAAAGGATCCGTTGACGCTAAAAGCGCAGAGTTTACTCTTCTCGCACCTCTTGCGAAACAGGTAATCTTACCGAATTCTTTTGTCAAAACCACTATTCTCTTGTCGTAATCTCCGACAGGTTGTGACAAAAGCACCATGCCCGTCAACTCTATCTTATCACTCATAAAGCTTTACATTACTCATCAATTTTCTTCTTGTCGTATCCGAAGTTCTTGATTAAGAGATCGTTATCTCTCCAGTTCTTTTTAACTTTTACAAAAAGCTTAAGATTAACCTTCATATCAAGCATCTTTTCGATTTCGAATCTCGCATTCGTGCCGATTTTTTTAAGCATCTCGCCGCCTTTACCGATTATGATGCCCTTATGCGATTCTCTCTCACATATGATTGTGGCTTCAATATCCATGATTTTCTTTCTTGCCTTCATGGATTCGATAACTACGGCGATTCCGTGCGGTACCTCTTCATTTAACGCATGAAGTGCTTTTTCACGAATCATCTCGGATACTATTTGCTTTTCCGGCTGATCCGTTATCGTATCTTCATCGTAAAAGTACGGTCCGTACGGCAGATACTTAAATATCACGTCTATAAGTTCGTCTACATTGTCCCCGGTCTTCGCAGACACAGGAACAATTTCGTCAAACTTATACTCTTTGCTATACGCATCGATTGCCGCAAGTAAATCTTCCTTCTTTACGGAGTCAATCTTATTGATTACAAGTATTGCAGGAATATTGCTCTTTTCAATAACCTCAATTATATGCTTTTCACCTGCACCGATAAAAGTGGACGGTTCCACAAGGAATAATACACAATCCATATCGTGAAGTGAATGCTCCGCCACTTCTACCATGTATTCACCAAGCTTATTCGAAGCCTTATGAATTCCCGGTGTATCCGTAAAGACGATTTGACCTTTATCCTCGTCTGTATAGACAGTCTGGATTCTGTTTCTCGTTGTCTGCGGTTTATTCGATGTTATTGCAATCTTCTGTCCTATGATGTTGTTCATCAATGTCGATTTGCCGACATTCGGACGTCCGATTATTGTTACAAATCCTGATTTTAATTCCTGCATTTATTGCCTTTCCTCTTATAACTTACGAATAGTCTTAAAGATATCCTTATCTTCTTCAATCTTGCCTTCGTTACCGATTACACAGATTCTGTTGTCCTTAAGTACATCACGTACCATAGGCGCAAACTTCTTTAAATCGGCAAGTGTAGCATTTATAACTTCCTTACGTTCTTTTCTTATTTCATCTATCGTAGTGCCCCTAAAGTATGCAGCTGCCGAATACTCGCATTTTCCTAAAGGTGAAAGTGGCGTATCCATCTTGCCCATAGCACCTATTACATACTTTGTCATTGTATCGTCATCTACATCAAGATTCTCTATAAACTCAGGAACCTCATTATATGCCTTTAATGTACTCTTGATATGTGGGTCTCTGTATGAACCAAATGCAAGACGTCCAAGTTTATCAGCCATCATGAATACACCGTACGCACCGCCCTTGATGCGCACATTGATATAAAGGCTATCGTTATTAACAGCACCCAAAAGTACTCTTAATGCACCGTCATACTCATAACCTTTGTCTTTATAGTTACCGGCACATGCAACATACTGAACTCTTGAAGATGAGGTAAAAGCTTCGTTCTTAACTTCAAGCTTAACTTCAAGCTTAACTTCTTCTTTCTCGTATGTCTTACCGGTTCCCTTAAGTGCAGGCTTCATAATCTTAATAAGATCTCCGACCTTATCAAACTCTTCTTTTCTGCAACCGGACTGAACGATAAGCTTATTCTCGTCAAAGACGAATCCCGCAACTTCACGCAATGTCTTATATAATTCTTCCTTACGTGCATCGAAGTTATCTACGATATCCTTTAAGAAATCATAATAAGCAATACCGCTTGTGATTTCCATAATATACTCATACTTTGAAGAATAGCTTCCTGCACGTCCCATGGAATATCTATGACCTGCCGCTTGAATTTCCTCATTCATACGAGATACAGCTTCAGCTAAGATTTCTTTCATACGCTTATCGGATTCGTACTTTGTTCCTTCTACGATTTCCTTCATGAGCTCTACGGCCTTATCCATCTTGCCGTATAATGTCTTAGCCTTAAGAGAAATGAAGAACTTATCATCCTTCTTCTCATCTGCCATTCTGAACCCGCCGAGAGATGCAGTTATTCCGCCTGTATAAAAATCAATCTCGCTTGATAATTCGGAATATGTATGCTTATCCGTATCAAGAAGAGCAAATACATCCTTTAAAAGTGATGCATAAGGATATAATCTTACAGGAAGTCCGTTAATATCAAACATGAATGAGAAGTAATGAATACCATTAGTCTCGATATCATGCCATAATACATCGGTTCCTTCAACCTTCTTTACTTCGTTAACGATAGGTTCCGGTTCTTCCTTAAGGTCAGATCTCTTTAATACCGGAATCTTTGCTATATCTTCAGGTGTTGATCCTTCTGACTGATACTTCTTTAAAGCCTTTGTCTTCTTAATGAGTTCTTCAATTTCAGCATCACTCATCTTTGCTTTCATATCTGCAAGCTTCTTAGCCAACTCTTCATCCTGCTTTGCAGTCATACCAGGGCAAGGCTTAAGTGTAAGATATACAACATGCTTATTGCCGATTAAGTACTTCTCGATTAATTCTTCAAAATATCTTGTGTTTTTAAGCTTTTCCTTTAATGCAGGGAATACAGCCGTTAAGTCATTTAATGTAAACGGCTTGTCATCATCATATAAAAGCGTCTCAAATGATGAATCGATTACGATAAGTCCCTTTGGTGTATATCCCGTATCCTGCTCTCTGTATGAGAACTCAGTTCTGTTAAGATAAGCCTCAATAGCCTTCTTATTAAGACCCTGCTTTAATATATCGTTTAATGTGTCCTTAATTACCTTCTTAAACTTATCTGCTGTATTTTCAGGCGCATTCTTTGTGAAGATAAGATATGAACACTGCTTCTTATATGTTGAGAAGTATCCGCTTACATCGTTACCGAGACCGTTATCCAAAAGTGCCTGCTTTAACGGTGCGCCCGGCATATTCATTAAGATGTAATCAATCGCATCAAATGCAACTCTCATTTCCGGATCAAATGTTGCATCAGTAATAAGTGAAGCATATGAATATGATGTCTTATCCTTAGGATCGTCATCAACGCCGATTGGATACTCTGCCGTTACATCATGCGGTGCATCGAATTCCTTCTGTAACTTGATTTCAGAATCAATATCAAGCTTCTCATAATTGCTTAAGTATTCTCTGTCGATATAGAGAAGCTTCTCCGTCATGTCCATCTTACCGTAAAGATAGATATATGAGTTCGACGGATGATAATATCTTCTATGGAAATCAAGATAATACTCTCTTGTAAGTTCCGGAATATTAAGCGGATCTCCGCCTGAACACTTTGAATATGTTGTGTCAGGGAAAAGATTGCGATTAATATTCTCGTCGATATGCTCGTCTATTGAGGAAAAAGCGCCCTTCATTTCAGAGTATACGACACCGTTTATAACAATCGGATCTTCCTTATTTTCTATTTCATAATGCCAGCCTTCCTGCATGAAGATTTCTTCATGCTTGTAGATATTCGGCTTAAATACGGCATCAAGATATACTTCCATTAAGTTCTGGAAGTCCTTATCATTCATACTTGCAACAGGATATATAGTCTTGTCGTTATATGTCATTGCGTTTAAGAATGTCTGGAGTGAGCTCTTAATTAATTCCTGGAACGGATCTTTTGATGGAAAACGCTCAGAACCGCAAAGTACAGTGTGCTCTATAATATGCGGCACACCTGTATGGTTTTCAGGTGGTGTTCTGAAACCGATACAGAATACTTTATTGTCATCATCATTCTCAAATAAACAAACTCTTGCACCGGTCTTAATGTGTCTTAAATACACACCCTTTGAATGAATACCCGGCAATTCTTCTTCTTTAACCAATTCATACATTGGAAGTTTCTTTAAATCTAACATTTTAGTCCCCCTTAGATATATTTTTTCTTTTAGACAAAACAAGGCATATGCGGTTCGCATATGCCTTATTTAAATTCATTACTGTGCGCTATCCGGCTTTTCGATTGCAGCAATTGCATTCTTCTGCATTGGAATTCTGCAGTTCTTGTTTGAACCGAATTCAACGATAACAGTGTCTTCGTCACAGATATCAATCAACACACCGTAGAAACCACTTGTAGTAATAACTGTATCACCTACAGCCATCTCTTTCATCATCTGGTTCTTTCTCTTAGTTTCCTTCTGCTGAGGTCTTATCATCATAAAATACATAAGTCCTAAGAGTACGACAACCATGACTATTGTATAAATTGTGCTGGCTGTGCTTGATCCTGTGTTTGCTAAAATCATCATTTACTAGTCCCTCCGTTTTAAAAACTTCTATTTAACATCTTACTAAAAATACCTTCACTCTTCAAGGGATATAATTATTAAATATTTCTAAAGTTACTCTGCTCCCTCTTCTTTTAAAGATTCAAGCATTTCATTTTTGAATGCTTTAAATCTTCCTTCATCCAAAGCATTACGTATCTCTTCCATAAGGTGATTATAAAAATAGAGATTATGCAATACCATGAGTCTCATACCGAGCATTTCTTTTGCCTTAAGCAAATGTCTTATATAAGCTCTTGAATAACTCTTACATGCAGGGCATTGGCATCCTTCTTCCAAAGGCCTCTGATCCAACTTATATTTCTCATTATTTAAGTTAATCTTACCCTTATGTGTATACGCATGTCCGTGGCGTCCGTTTCTTGACGGATATACGCAATCGAAGAAATCGATTCCTCGATCTACGCTTTCCAGGATATTCGCCGGTGTTCCTACGCCCATAAGGTAAGTTGGCTTATTCTGCGGTAAGTGTTGTACCGTTACATCAAGCACATGATACATCTGCTCATGACTTTCACCAACCGCAAGTCCTCCTACCGCATATCCCGGAAGATCAAGTTCCGAAATCGCCTTGGCATGATCGATTCTGATATCATCGAATATTGCACCCTGATTTATTCCAAATAAAAGCTGGTTCTTATTAATCGTATCTTCAAGAGAATTCAATCTATCCATCTCTTTCTTACATCTATGAAGCCAGCGTGTGGTTCTTGCAACAGAATCCTCCACGTACTTACGCTCAGCCAAAGCGTTCGGGCATTCATCAAACGCCATTGCAATAGTTGATGCAAGATTCGATTGGATCTTCATCGATTCTTCAGGCCCCATAAAAATCTTGCGACCGTCTATATGAGAATTAAAGGTTACGCCTTCTTCTTTTATCTTTCGCATCGAGGCCAAAGAGAACACCTGAAAGCCACCCGAATCCGTAAGAATCGGTTTATCCCAATTCATGAATTTATGAAGTCCGCCAAGTTCTTTTATCGTCTCGTCACCGGTACGTACGTGCAAATGATAGGTGTTACTTAACTCTATCTGAGTCCCGATTGAACGAAGATCGTCTGTCGAAACTGCGCCTTTAATCGCCGCAACCGTTCCGACATTCATAAATACAGGAGTTTCAACAACTCCGTGTACCGTAGTGAATCGGCCTCTTTTTGCACGTCCTTCCGTTTTTAATAATTCATACATGTTATCACCGTTATTTCTTTGTTTCTTTCTTTTTAAATCCGAAGATGCCTTTTATCTTTTTAATAAATGCATCGAGCTTTAATGCTATGCGCACAAACCTCTTCTTCATAAGAGAATCATATTCATACTTTAATGCATTGTACTTCTTCTCGTCTTCAAACGCCTTATGCTTATATTCGCGCTTGAGTGCAAGGACATCTTCGTAGTATTCTTCAAGTTCCGTAAAATTCTCGTTAAAAAGCTTCTCGCTTTCTATAAGATTCGGATAAAAACTTGTAAGATGTACGTGAAGCTTATTTAAAGCACCCTTAAAGTTTCTAAGATGCATTTCCTTGGCAATAAAGCACTCTGTCTCAAAACAACGCATTACCGCAAGATTAAATAACGTCTTCGGGCCTTTCTCCATCTTAGTTAAAAGGTTATATACGTCATTTATAAAATCATCGCAGTTGATATTGCCGACATGAGCATCCTCATAATCCTTATCCACATATGACTGCGGTATCGCAGCTACTTTCTTGATATTATCCTTGCAGTCGATAAGCATCATAAATGTCGAAAGGCCGACATACTCGTGATTAATCGCTTTTACCTCGACATTATCAAATACCGATCTTCTAAACACCTTATTCGAGTAGAAATCACCGTATGAGGTAAAAGCGCTCTCCCTTCCGTATTCACGAAGAAAGCTGTCGTATAAAAGCGTTGCATTGCCGCATCCCTTAAATGCATCTTTCATCGGCCAGGTAGGTTTACCGTCTACCATCTCTTTAAGACCCATTATTACGACATCCGCACCTTTTTCTATCTCTTTAAATGCGGTCTTGTACATATCGTCGTGTACATAGTCACCCGCGTCGATAATAGAAATAAGGTTACCTGTTGCAAGATGTAAGAAATCTCTTATCTCATTATCCGATTTAATCTGTGGGATTATCTCTATATTTACGTCCTTTGACTGATTCAATACCGCAATTGTCTTATTACGCTTTTTCTCGTCGTCACCGAATATATAAACCGATACCTTACGCTTATCTTTATCTTTAACAAGTTCTTTTTCTTCGAGGTCGTTTACAATCGTCATAAAGTCCTCGCCGGCGTTTACGCGTTTATAGAATTCTTCAGCATAAGCACTTCTATGCACGGAATCGGTTATTGCCTTATTCTTCTCTTCACACTCTACCTTATTGCTTTTATGAAGCACAAGGTCATCCGACACTGCATTTAATACTTCTTCACCGGTCTTTGTGTGTACAATAACAAGCGATGTACCGCATTTATCATCCCACTCGGAACGTACTCCCCAGTAATCACCGAGCGTTATGTCAGAACCTCTGTCAAATCCGCGAAACTTACAATCTTCGCACGAAGGACGAAGTGTAAGATTATCAAGAATAAAGGCTCTCATAAAAGGATCTTCGTTACGATTGATATTCTTCTTCGTACCGTCATCAAAGGTAAGTTTTGTAGAATAATTCTGCCATGTATCATCTTTATCGCGGAATACCACTTCTATAACGTCCGCATGCTTATGATTGCCTATGGAACGAATATATGACCTATAGGCAGATAATGAATTGGTATTACGACATACGAAGTCTACAGTTAAGAGATTGTCATTATCGCCAATATATGCTTTTACAGCGGCGACCTGGCACGGAGTTCCGCAGAACATAACTTTCTTGCCGTTATCAAGCGCTTCCTTAACCTTTTTATAAATATCCTTAGGATTTGACTGAATGTATTTCGACTTTCTAAGTGCCGCAAGATCGTCTAATGACTCTATAAGGACATTCTCCGCTTCAAGAGCGTCATTAAAGCGCACTCCCGTTACAAGTCCGCCTTCTTTTAATGTTCTTTCTGCAAGTACCGAGAATACACCACCCGAAGTCGAAAGGATACGCACTTCCTTATCCGTGCTCCACCCGGCATAAACATCGCAAACTTCGGATTTTTTATAAAACGAAGAATCATTTTTTTGTTTTTCGACAGGGCAGACCATCTTGCATAAACCGCAATTTACGCAAGCCTCATTATCGATTACAGGATAAATAAAACCCTCTTCATCTTCCTGTAAAGTAATAGCCTTGTTTTCACAAATATTCGTGCAGGCACCGCAGCCTGTACAGTCTTTATTCTCAAGCCACCACATCATATAGCTTTTTCCTCATTTTCTTTAAGCATAATGGATTCACCGGATCTTATTACCGTCTTCATCTTGACAGTAAGATGAGAGTTTACAGGGCAATAAAGTTTTCCGCCCTCTTCTACATAAAGTTTATCGAATAATTCTATATAGGCACCAGGCAAAAGCACGATATCCGCACCGTGCTCAAACTCTAAAAATTCCGGATTATATATATCGCATTCATGATCAACACGAAACATCCTGGTTTCGTATTCGCTCATAGCTTTAAATACATTAGATTTCTCGCTCATTGCTCTTCCTGACCTTTAAGTTTATACTACCTTCAATGCCGCCTTCAAAAATTCGGCCTGCTCATTTTGTAATAATCGAAGCTTTCCATAGCATTCATTGTAATCTGCTTCCATAATCGATTCATGTGTAAAGCCGTTAGTCTTCAGAAGCTTTCTTTCAAGACCGAGTTCCTTAAGAAGTGTCTTTATACGACCTGACATATCAATTTCTTCATTTCCCGCTCTGACTGTTCTTTGTACGGTAACAAAAGGCTTGCCAAATATAATCGAGAATACTGCTCCATGGAATGAATCCGTTACAACAAGTGACGCATTCTTAAATAAATCAAGGAATTCTGCCGGTCCTGCCGTTTTAACCACTTCATCTTGCGGATCGTTTATTACGACTTCTCTTAATTTATACTGCGACTTCTCTCTGTTTAATGCGGTATTTAATTCTACCGGCATCTCGACATACTTATCACCAAGGAAATAATAAAGGATATACGGACTGTCATAATCAAATCCTGCCAAAGGTTTTGCCACTTCTTCCCAACGTGCTCTGTCTACCATAAGTGTCGGGTCGATAACTACCTTAGGACGGCGTCCCGTTAAATTTTCTATGATATCCGCAGCAGATTCTTCTCTGACCGATAACATCGGAAATTTCGTAAGTGCATCATAGAACATGCCTTTAAACTTCTCCGGAATCTCTTCCATTCCGAGAGATGGCGCAAACGTCGCTCTCTTATAAGGTGGAGCGAACATCAAAAGGTTATTTTCCATCTGTCCCAAAGAACTTCTGAATGTCGGGTTCAAAACCTGATCGGAACCCGTAACAAACTTGTCGTACTTTTTTACGATCTCGTCGTCATACTTTTTCTTTTTTATCAAATCCGACGGAATATATTTCTCGTTAAACGCCTTAAAATTATAGCGCTTTATAAGATTCTTATTTACTGAGGAAAGATCTTCGCCATTCTCAATCTTAACTTCAATCTCTTTTTCCTCATTTGTCATTGGATATCTATAAGAATACGGCTGCGGAACGAGTGTCCTTGCATCGCATCCAAGGCTTCTTAAATATTCGCTTACTGCAAAATTCTGAAGCCTGTTGCCGTAATTAAATAAACCATTGATAGTAACTATACCGACTTTCATTAATAAACCTCTTCTTAAAGTATATAATCGTACTAAATAAATATAGCACACTTGGATAAAGAATGGTAGAATTTATCTTATGGTATTTATAATAATACTTTCACTCTTTACGTATGCTTATAAGGAGTTTTTTATGAACGGTTCAAGTTTTGGCGAAAAAATAGTTTTAACTACATACGGTGCATCTCATGACGAAAAAACAGGCCTTACTCTATCCGGATTACCTAAAGGATTAAAAATCAATCTTGATAAATTAAATGCGTTTATTGAAAGGCGTAAACCTGTAGACAATTTTGGTGGAACCCTCCGTCATGAAGAAGATATCCCGATTATAAATAGCGGTATAGTTGACGGCATAACAGACGGTACCCCTATAATTATTGATTTTCTTAATCAAAATGTTCATTCTAATGACTATGATAAATTAAAGAATGTCTATCGTCCGGGACACGCCGATGTGACATACGACTTAAAGTATGGTGAAATTCCGGTCGGTGGCGGGCGTGCGTCAGGCCGTGAAACATTAACCCGGGTTTGTGCAGGTGGAATAATTGCGCAGGTTTTAGAAGATAAATTTGGCATAACCTCCGAATCAATTATCACATCTCTTGGTGGATTACGCGTATTTGATAATGAGCTTACCGAATCGCATCTTAAGCTTATAATGCAGATGAAAGAGGATAAAGATTCAATTGGCGGAACGATACGGCTCATACTGCATGGTGTCCCTGCAGGACTTGGCGAGCCTGTATTTAAAAAGCTTGATGCCGCACTCTCCTATGCGATTATGTCTATCGGAGCAGTTAAGGGTGTATCTTTCGGTGCGGGATTTAATGCTGCAAAAATCCGCGGAAGTGCCATGAATGATGAATTTGTCGGATTAACGGACGGCCGCCTTAAAACCGCCCGTAATATGGCAGGCGGAATCCTTGGTGGTATAAGCACCGGCGAAAATATAATCATGGATGCTGCCATAAAACCTACGCCTTCTATCGGACGTATACAGCATACAATTGACCGCGACGGCAATCCTTGTGAACTCGAGATTACAGGTCGTCACGATGTAACCATAGTTCCACGAATCGGAGTCGTAATTGAATCAATGGCACTGCTTACAATTGCGAACTTTATAGATTTTTAAATATTAAGGGACTGATTACTAAACAATCAGTCCCTTTTATATTTCTTATATAACGCCGTCCGTGCGAGCAGTTATATCATTTGACTTGCCATATTATATTATCTGACTTGTCATATTAGTCTCCATCAATAATTCCGATTATGATAATTCCGATAATTACAAGGAACAAGAACACATACTGCTTCCAGGTAAGCTTCTCTTTAAGGAATATTCTCGAAAGAAGCAACGATACAACGCATACCGATGAAATAATCGGTGCTGCAATTGCTCCGTTTCCACTCATCGCAAATACATAGAAGAACTGTCCCGCAGTCTCGAAGATAGCTGCCAATACCTTATCACGCTGCTTAGGAAGTTCAAACTTAACTTTCTTAGCCTTCATGAATATAAGAAGAATGATTGCTACGGCAAAAAATGTAAGCTCATACGCCGTATTCGCAACATTTTCAATCGTATCTTCCGTAATATCGATTAACGGGCTTTGTGCCACTTCGTCAAGATAGAAAATATCAAGGAAGCTACCGATGGCATCGATTATTGCATAACAAAACGGCATTGCAAAAGCTACAATTGCCATCTTTTTACCTAATACCTTTTTACGATCGGTAGTTCCGGTATTGTCCAGATATCCGATTCCAAGGATACCGATAAGAATAAGCACTATCGCTATCGCAGATCCTGCTGCGATTTTTTCACCTAAGAATACACACGCAAGAAGTGCACAAATAGCGCCTGACGTATTCTCAATAGGATCAGATATCGATTCCTCAATAAAGCGCATACCAAAATACGAAAGTGCCATCGATAAAATGTAGCAAAGTGCTACCGGAAAGTATATAAGAATGTTCTTCGGATTAAATCCGATATCGCCTGTAAGAAGCGTAAATATCGCGTGAAGTCCGAATACAAAACCTACAGTTACTACAATCTTCAAATGAGAATATTTCTCGTCAGGTCTGGCACCCTTTTTATAAAATAACTCCGCAAGGCCCCAGGAAAAAGTACATAATAAAGTAAAAATAAACCAAGTCATTTGTTTTCCCCTCGTAAACTATTCTTTTTGTTTTCTCATAAACCTTAATAATAACCGCTTTCTACGTAGTTGTCTCTTCTTCCTTTCTTCGTAAGATGTCAAAGCGATCCATCTTTATACCAAGATCGATATGAAGACGCTGCAACGGATGCGGACAGGATTCCATATCCTCACCATCGTCATTTACAATACGTTTGACAACTACCTCAATGTTTTCACCGTCAGGCTTCATGACCTCGATAGTTTCACCTACACAGAACTTATTCTTCTGCTCAATAATATATCTTCCCTCACTATCTGTATCTCCGATAATTCCAAGGAAAGTATAGTCTTTTAAATATGTATTGCTATCATATATCTGAGATTCCTCCGACGGCTTACCAAAGAAAAATCCTGTAGTAAACTGTCTATATGTACAATCAGATATCTGATCAAGGTACCAGTGCATATTCTCCTTATATTTTTCAGGAGATTCCATATAATCGTCTATCGCTTTACGATATGTTCTTGCAACAGTTGCAACGTAAAGCGCAGTCTTCATTCTTCCTTCAATCTTAAACGAGTCAATTCCGGCTTCGATCAACTCCGGAATATGCTCTATCATACATAAATCTTTGCTGTTAAAGATAAAGGTTCCACGCTCATTTTCATATACCGGGAAATACTCGCCCGGGCGCTTCTCTTCCATAACGGAATATTTCCATCTGCAAGGATGTGTGCATTCTCCGCGGTTAGCATCTCGTCCGACCATAAAGTTTGATAAAAGACATCTTCCGGAATAAGAAATACACATTGCTCCATGCACAAATGTCTCTATCTCCATATCTTCCGGAATATTCTTTCTTATATCAGCAATTTCCTTTAAAGAAAGCTCTCTCGCAGAAACAACTCTCTTCGCACCGAGACGATGCCAGAAATTATACGTTCCGTAATTTGTATTATTAGCCTGCGTACTGATATGAATTTCCATATCAGGAAGTACTTCTTTCGCAATCGTAAAGATTCCCGGGTCCGATATAATTAACGCATCAGGCTTAATCTCGCCGAGTTCCTTTAAGTACTTTCTAACTTCCTCCAAGTCATCGTTATGCGCTAAAATATTTGCCGTTACATATACCTTAACGCCTGACGCATGCGCAAAATCAATTCCCTCTTTCATTTCTTCGAGGGAAAAGTTATGCGCCTTGGCGCGAAGTCCGAACACTTCTCCACCTATATATACCGCATCCGCGCCAAACGTTACGGCCACCTTTAATACTTCCAAAGAACCTGCCGGCACCAGTAATTCTACTTTTCTCAAAATCATTTCTCCTTTAATACCGTAAACGCAACACCATCACCTATAGGTACTATGGATGTTGTAACATCATCGTCATGTGTAAGAAGCCTTAAGTAATCTCTCATTCTATGGTAGATTGTTCTGTTTCTTCGCTCTATCGTATAATGCGATTCTATAATATCGCCTTCCTGTAAGATATTATCTGAAAGCAATATTCCGTTAGGTTTAAGCAGTCTCTTACAGTCATCATAGAACTTAATGTACTGCCCCTTTGCCGCATCCATAAAGATTAAATCAAACTGTCCGTCTAATTCCTTTAAGATATCCGCAGCATCACCTTCAAGAAGCGTTACCCTATCGCTGACTTTAAACCTTTCAAAGTTAGCCTTTGCAATCGGGATTCTTTTCTCGTAGTTTTCTATCGTTGTGATATGACAATCTACAGGATTATTTTTTATCATAAAAACCGCAGAAAAGCCGATGGCAGTTCCCACTTCGAGAATTGCCGTCGGTTTTTTAAGGTTTAAGATCGTCTTTATAAAATTTTGTGTTTCACTTCTAATTATCGGCACGTATGTCGCTATTGCTTCTTTTTCTAATTCGTAAAGCTCTCCGCTGTTACCCGTATTAAGCGTATCTATATATGCCGAAAACCTTTCGTTAACTATCATTACTTACCTATATTGCTTGGATCCTTTGATGAACTTTGACCCGAGTCATCAGAATCTGCTTTCTTTGTTTCTTCATTTACCTGTCCTATGATAGACAGTATCTCTTCAGCCGTCATATCCGTTGAAAGAATATAAAGCCCCGGCTGTATTGTTTTCTTATAATCAGAGCAAAGCATCTGAATGTAGAAAAGACGCGCATCTCTGGATAAGCCTTTTTCCTCCATCATATTAGCTATCTCTTTATTTGACATTCCTTCGGTTATCTGAATATTAATCTTTTTGGCGTGTTCTGTGTCTGTCATCGGCTCTTCGGCAAATACTCTATAACCGAATTCATATGACTTTCTGCCTATCAAAAACGCAGCTGCGATAACTACCAGAATAAGCAGTATTCTTGTCAAAATGGATATGACCTTGAGTATAAATTTAGAGTTCATAAACTCCTCCCTTGACTTTATTCAATCTCCATGATAATAGGCAATATTATAGGTGACCTCTTCGTCTTGGTCCATACAAAATCACCAAGATCGTTCTTAATCTCAGTCTTTATCTTATTCCAGTCTGTAACTCCGTCATCTTCGAGGCGGCTTACAGTCTCTTTACATACAGCCGTAAGTTCGTCCATCAAAAGCTCCGAACCTCTTATATATACGAATCCTCTTGATATTATATCAGGTCCCGCAAGTACTGTACCTGTATTTGCTTCCAAAGACAAAACAACGATTATAATACCTTCATCGGCAAGTCTCTGTCTGTCATGAAGCACTATATTACCTACATCACCGACGCCAAGACCGTCAACAAGAATTGCTCCCGACGGCACCGCATTAGGTGTTATAGTCTTTGTGAATTCACTAAGTGCCAATTCATCACCCGATGAAAGAAGAATTATATTATCTCTTTCAATACCGAGTTCTTCAGCAATATGTGCCTGAGCAATTAAGTGCCTATATTCACCGTGCACAGGAATTGCATACTGTGGCTTAACAAGTGAATATATAAGCTTTATCTCTTCTTTGCAAGCGTGTCCGGATACGTGTGTATCTTCGAATATTACATCCGCACCTTTAAGATAAAGGTCGTTTATAACACGTGATACCGCCTTCTCGTTACCCGGTATCGGATGAGACGAGAATATGATTAAATCATTCGGCTTTATCGCTATCTTTCTGTGAATATTTGCAGCCATTCTTGGAAGTGCAGCCATAGATTCTCCCTGGCTTCCCGTCGTTATAATAACCGTCTTTTCATCCGGATAATTCTTAAGTTCATCTATATCTATAAGTGTTGTCTTTGGAACCTTAAGGTAACCAAGTTCCGATGCGGTGTTGATGATATTAACCATCGAACGACCGTCTACCGCAACCTTACGTCCGTTTTTCTCCGCAGTATTTATGATCTGCTGAACTCGATCGACATTTGAGGCAAAAGTGGCAACGATTATACGCTTATTCTGATTATCCGCAAATATCGAATCCAGCGTACGTCCTACCGTCTTTTCAGACTGTGTGAAGCCCGGACGCTCAGCATTTGTGGAATCACACATGAGTGCAAGTACGCCCTTTTTACCTATTTCACCAAGTCGCTGAAGATCGATTGCATCTCCGTATACCGGTGTATAATCAACCTTAAAGTCTCCCGTGTGCACAACCGTACCTGCAGGTGAATAAATTGCAAGTGCAGCAGCATCCTGGATTGAGTGGTTTGTCCTTATAAATTCAACTCTAAAATCTCCCGCATTAATCGTCTGACCGTAAGTTACGACTTTGCGCTTGACTTCATTTATGATATTATGCTCTTTTAATTTATGATCGATAATACCCATCGTAAGTCTTGTCGCATATACCGGGACATTAACGTCCTTAAGCACATACGGTAAGGCTCCGATATGGTCTTCATGTCCGTGCGTTATGAAAAAACCTTTTACCTTATCAATATTTTTAACAAGGTAAGTTACATCCGGGATTACAAGGTCGATTCCGTACATTTCGTCTTCCGGGAATGACATACCGCAATCCACAACAATAATACTGTCCCCGTATTCAAAGACAGTAATATTCATTCCTATCTGCTCTAAACCGCCCAAAGGAATGATCTTTAATCTATTATCTTTATCTTTCAATTACATCGCTCCTTTTTAATTAGAGGATGTCAACGTCTTCAAGCAATTCTTCGAAAATCTTCGATAATGCATTGAGTATTTCGTCATCCTCAACCATTTCGTAGAAAAGCTCATTTTCTTTATCAGATACTTCTTTCATAATGTAGGCATCACTGTCCCCGTCTTCCTCTTCCGTAGCAAGAAGATAGGTATCGCCTTGAAATTTAGTCTGTTCAATTACAAAAAGTTCAACTTCTTCATTAGAAGCCTGATCATAGAATTTGATCTTCTCCATAGTATTATTCCTTTTCTTTATCTTTACGGCGATCGAGATATGACTGTAATATAAAGGTCGCAGCGAGTTTATCAACTATCGCTTTCCGGTCTTCGCCCCTTATATCACCTTCGTTCATGGCACGATCAGCCATCATGGTCGTCATTCTTTCATCTTCAAGGACTACTGTTAAACCTGTCCTTTTCTCAACCATTTCTTTAAACTCTTTGGTTTTCTCACAACGTACGCCTTCGGTATTATTCATATTCTTCGGATATCCGAGTACAATAAGGCCTACTTCATATTCTTTACATAATTCCTCTATACCCGCAAGTGTACGGCGAAGTTTATTCTCTTGCTCACGCCTCAAAATTGTTACACCTTGCGCTGTAAGAAGAAGCGGATCCGAAACAGCAACGCCTACTGTCTTGGATCCGTAGTCAAGTCCTAAGATTCTCAATAATTAATTCTCTCCAAACTTTTCTGCAAGATAGAACTTAAGAAGCTCTTCGACTATCTCGTCTCTCTCAACCTTCATCATAAGGCTTCTCGCGCTGTTATAACTTGTGATATATGTCGGATCACCGCTCATGACATATCCCACGATCTGATTTACAGGATTGTAACCCTTTTCCTTAAGAGAGTTATAAACATTAGTTAAAACCTCGGAAACCGGTAACTCCTGCTCCTTCTCAACTTTATAGAATTGTGTGCTGTTAAGGTTATCCATATAGTTCACGCACCTTTCTATCCTATATCCAAAACACCTAAAGTATATTGTAATATATCTTTAATCAAAACGCAATATTATTTGAGGTTGTGCTTTTATAAAGAAATTTTAGCGAGCAGCGAATCGGAATTTAAGAATGACTCCGCTGTAACCATTGTGAATTCATTGATCATAAGTTCATTACTTTCGCACGGAATAAGGAATCTTACATACTCCCTGTTTAATCCGACGTAATACTTTACACCGTCTATTTCTTCGCTATTCTCAATAAGTATCTCTACAGGTTTACCGATATAGAATTCCATAAATTCCTTCTTATATTCGCTTTGTATCTCGCTTAAGATATGGCTTCTCCTTGCCTTCTCGGCTTCCAATATCTGATTTGGCATGGTTGCTGCCGGCGTACCCTTACGCTTCGAATATTTAAACAAATGGGTCTCAAAGAACTTGACGTGTCTTACAAAATCACATGTCTCTTCAAATTCATCCAAAGTTTCTCCCGGAAATCCCAGGATTATATCTGTTGTGATTGCCGGATGCTCATAGTATTCTCGTAAAAGCCCTACTCCATTATAATACTCTTTCGCACTATAATGCCTATTCATGCGCTTAAGTACCGTATCACTACCCGACTGAAGCGACAAATGAAAATGCGGTGTGACTTTCGTTTTTACAAGTCGCTCTACAAATTCCTTTGTAATAATCATAGGTTCAAGAGAGCCTATTCTTATTCTCGAGATTCCGTCAACCTTATCAATTTCTTCAAGAAGCTCTATCAAAGATGAATCCGTATCTTTTCCGTAAGATGAGATATGGATTCCTGTTACTACTATCTCTTTATATCCGTTTTCGGCAAGCGCTTTTACCTCGGATAAAACATCATCTATACTTCTGCTTCTGATTCTGCCTCTTGCGTAAGGGATTATGCAGTAGGTACAAAACTGGTTACATCCGTCCTGTACTTTAATGAATGCCCTTGTGTGCTCATGTGTCTTAGGTAAAAGCATTTCTTCGTAAGGTACTGCCTCCGTTAAGTCCTTAAAGGCTTCGACTTTACCTTTATTTTTAAAGAACTCGTTAAGTAACGGTATCAGTTTATTTTTCTCGTTGTTGCCGATTATTATGTCGATATCAGGATCGTTTACCGCTTCATCTATTGCAGTCTGAACGTAACAGCCTGCCGCAATGATGCAGGCATTTTCGTTTTTTCTGGCCGCTTTATGGATCATCTGACGGGACTTTCTGTCAGCGATATTGGTTACAGAACAGGTGTTAATGACATAGACGTCCGCTATGTCGTCAAAATCAACGATTTCGTAACCGTTCTCTATTAACATTTCCTCCATAACCTCGGTTTCATAGGCATTAACCTTGCAACCGAGATTGTGTAATGCGGCACGTAACATAATAATCCTTTCGTTATTTTGCGTATACCATTATTGTCTCTGTAGATTTAATTGCTTCATCGTAAAGCTCGTCGATTTTCTCGTCCAAATTCTTCTCGGAAGCCTTTATAACATTGATATTCGGTTTTGTAACAGGATGCTTTGCAACAAATATCGTACAGCAATCCTCATACGGAAGTATCGATGTCTCGTAAGTATCGATTTTCTCGGATATATCAACAATCTCCTGCTTATCCATACCGATACAAGGTCTGAATACAGGAAGTGTGCAAACTTCATTCGTACATGCAAGTGACTGCATAGTCTGTGATGCAACCTGACCGATTGACTCACCTGTAATTAATGCCTGACAATGAGTTTCTTTAGCAAAATGCTCTGCTATCTTCATCATATAGCGACGCATGATAATCGTTAATTCTTCATGTGGGCACTTCTCATAAATATAAAGCTGAATATCGGTGAAGTTTACGATATTAAGCTTTATAGGGCCGCTGTAACGCGCAACTATTGCAGCTAAATCTATAACTTTCTTCTTTGCACGTTCTGACGTATATGGCGGTGCATGGAAATATGTAGCTTCAAGTGATACGCCACGCTTTGAAATCATATATCCCGCAACAGGAGAATCGATTCCTCCCGAAAGAAGAAGCATCGCCTTACCGTTGGTTCCTACAGGCATACCACCCGGTCCCGGAATTGTCTTTGAATAGATATTTATTCTTTCTCTTATTTCAATAGACAGGTAAAAGTCCGGATTATGTACATCTACGGAAAGATTCGGAAATTCATCGAGTATTCTTCCACCCAGGTCTTCGTTAATCTCAGTAGAATTCTTCTCGAAATCCTTTCTTGCACGACGCGCAACTACCTTGAATGTAAGTTTTTCATCACCGTATGTTTCTCTTATATACTTAAATACATTCTGTACAAGGTCCTCGTAGCCGTTATCATCTATCTGATAAAGTGGGCTTACGCCTACTATACCGAATATCTTTGTCATTGCGGATACAGCATGATCATAATCATACGTATCTGATGTAACGTCTACATATATTCTTCCCTGCACTTTTGACACGAAAAACTCGCCGTCTACAGGTTTTAATGCATGGATAAGGTGTGTGACTAACGCATCTTCAAATAAGTGCCTATTCTTACCCTTAATTGCAATCTCACCGTACTTTATTAAAAATGATGAAACCATTAATTACCTCCTCTGGTACTTCAAAAGTACCGGTACAAGCTCTTTGAAGCTATCTATTACATACTCTATCTCTTCTTTAGTGTTCTCTTCAGAAAGACTTATTCTTACCGTTGACTCAAGACGCGTTTTATCCAATCCCATTGCCTTAAGTGTAGCTGATACCGCAGGCTTATTGGATGAACAAGCAGAACCCGCAGATACGTAAATCTTTTTATCTTCCAATGAGTGAAGCAACACTTCCGCTCTTACTCCCGGCACCGATACACTTAAAATATGCGGCGCATTATCATGAGACACATCGCTATTAATAATTACGCCGTCTATAGCGGATAATCCTTCTATAAGGCGATCGCGAAGGCCGAATAAGTATTCTCTTTTACCTTCTATATTCTTTGTTGCAAGTTCACAAGCAAGCCCAAGTGCGGCAACTCCCGGTACATTTTCGGTACCTGAGCGAAGGCCGTTTTGATGGCCGCCGCCGTGAATTATAGGCTTAATCTTTGTCTTATCCTTTACATAAAGGAAACCTACACCCTTTGGCCCGTTAATCTTATGACCACTTACAGACATAAGGTCAATTCCGTCTCTATGTGGTCTTATATCAATCTTGGAAAAGGCTTGAATTGCATCTACGTGCAATAAAGTCTTAGGGTTTACTGACTTTATGACTTTGGCAATTTCTTTTATAGGCATTACTGCGCCGACTTCATTATTAACATACATTATAGATACAAGGATTGTATCCGGTCTTACGGCATTTTTTACATCTTCTACGGAAACTCTGCCGTACTTATCGACATCAAGGTAAGTAACTTCGAATCCCTGATCTTCCAGGTACTTACAAGTTGAAATAATCGCTGCATGCTCGACTTTTGTCGTAACTATATGCATACCGTCCCTCTTATAAGCATTTGCAATACCTATAAGTGCCATATTATCGGATTCCGTTCCACATGAAGTAAAGATGATCTCTTTTTCCTCGATGGAAAGAGACTTTGCGATTTGCTTTCTGGCAGTTAAGATATACTCTTCTGCTTCAACTCCCTTCATCTGAAGTGATGATGGATTGCCGTAATCCTCACGCATTATTTTATTTATAAGCTCGATGCAAGGCGTTGACACCCTTGTCGTCGCACTGTTATCTACATACGCTTCCATTTTATATCCTCTGAATATACTTCCAAACTAAAAAACAGCAAATTTTATTGTACTATAAAAACCTTAAGATTTCAATTTCAATTCGTGTTCATGGCATATGCTCTCCCGATAGCCTTATTATATCATACTTTTATGCTTTATATATCTGCCTGCTTACGACGTTTTCTACGGACGCGATTAAGATGACGCTCAAAATCGCCGTTATTTAATAATTCTGCAAGAACATATTGTTCATATACCGGTACTGTACACGAATAAAAGGAAAGTTTCTCATTAAACTCCTTCAATAATTCTTCAGGTAAAATCATATACCCGACACGCATCGAAGGCGCTAAAGTCTGCGAGAACGTATTTAAATATATAACTTTTACCTCCGGATCCATTGAAAATAACGGCATTTCCATCTTTCTTGAAACCGTAAGTTCAGAATCGTAATTATCTTCTATTAATACTCCCACTCTCTCCTTTGCCCAACGAAGATACTCTTTTTTCTTAGAGATATCAGCCGTAACTCCCGATGGAAACGAATTAAAAGGTGTTATATGTAGGACTTTGGCCTTTGTTTTTTCCAGTTCTTTTGTATCTATCCCATTATTCTTTAAAGACAGCATATCACACGTTAATCCCATCGTTTCATAAACCTGCCTTATTTTTTCATAAGAAGGTTTTTCTATAGCAATTATCGATTCTTCTTTAAAAAGCTGCGCTATAAGTCCGTAAAGGTATTCTGCTCCGGAGCCCACTATGACCTGATTTGGCAAAACCATAATACCTCTTGTTCTTGCAAGAAATTGACAAATCGCTTCTCGAAGCTCTATGCTCCCTTGATTAGGCGACTTGACAAGTATCTTATCACCGTAATCAAGAAGAACCTTTCTCATCTTTCTGGCAAGAACGGAAAATGGAAATTCACCCTTATCGTAACTTATATTTTCAGGTCTTTTGCCTGATTTAAGATGCTTTATCGGTTCCTTTAAAAAGTTCTCGTCACGATATATTACAAAAGCGCCACTTCGCTCTTTATTCTGAACATAGCCTTCTTCGTTTAAAAGGATAAGTGCGTGCTCGACCGTTATAACGCTGACACCTACATCTTCCGCAATTATTCGTTTCGACGGAAGCTTAGTGCCATACACGTATACACCTTCGACTATATCGTGCGACAAATAATTATACAGCTGTATATATGCTGGAATTTGTGATTTTTTATCAATTACATAATTCATCTGGTTATATATTTTTCTCCCGCTTTGGTTATTTTATATGTTCAATCAAATGATATACTTGTTTTCAGGAAATGTAAAGGAGAACTCACATAATGTATAAGAATGGAAAAAATGCTACAATACGACTTACAATAACAGCTGTCTTTATGGCTTTAAATATAATACTGTCATCCTTCGGAATTCCGGTTCCGGGCGGACACTTATATCTATGTGATGCAGCGATATGCCTTGCGGCAATACTGCTTAACCCATTTGAGGCATTCTTGGCTGGTGGTGTAGGATCTTTCTTAGGCGATATGATCTTCTACCCGCTTCCGATGTTCGTATCACTTGTAACGCACGGACTCCAGGCTGTTGTAATATCACTCATATCACACCATACCTTTAAAGAGCATCAGAGAATTGCGGCCGGTATAGGAGTTACAGTCGGAGCAGTTATAATGGTTATTGGTTACACATTAGGAAAAATCTACGTATATTCAACTTATGCAGATGCCATTACAAAGCTTCCGTATGAAATACTTCAGGGTGCACTCGGCGCGGTACTCGGAATGATACTTTGCTTTGGATTTAAGCTCAAAGGTATATTCAACCAATACTTGGAAAATTATAAATAATGCAATATTAATAAAAACCGTCGGGGCAAAATTGCTCCGACGTTTTTTTCTAATCTGCTTCTATCATTATTAAACTTAACGCACAAATTGCTGCGGTTTCTGTCCTTAGAATTCTATTTCCAAGTGATACAAGATTGTATCCATATTCTTTGGTTAACGCGACCTCTTTATCGGAGAAACCTCCTTCGGGCCCGATGAACACTGCCACCGACTTTTTATTTCGCACGTCACTTAATAATTCCTTCGTAAAAGAAACTCCGCGCTCATTCTCGTACGGCACCAGTACCAAGTCACAGGATTTCGCATCTTCCAAGGCTTCTTTATAGGGCATAGGGCTTGAAATCAGTGGAATAACGCTTCTCTTAGATTGCTTTGCGGCAGCTTCGATAATCTTCTGCCAACGCTCTATCTTTCCTTTGACTTTATCCTCTTTTAACTTTACAACAGAATTTTCCATCATTACGGGAACGATTCTTGTTGCACCAAGCTCCGTTGCCTTTTCGATGATAAACTCGAATTTTTCACCCTTTGGCATTCCCTGATAAAGCGTAACATTAAGAGAAAGCTCCGACGACGGTACTTCTTCCAGGATATTTAATACTGCTCTATCATCTTCGTAATTAGAAAGCTCTGCAATGAAACTTTTCTTGCCTACGCTTACCCGCACTTTTTCCTTCGGTGAAATGCGCACAACATCTTTCATGTGATGAAGATCTTCGCCGGTCACATATATTAAGTTATCATTTTTATTACTTTCATCAATAAAAAACTGAAACATATTATTTACGGCAGATTATACCTACCCACTCACCCTGATGTATTTTTTCTACAATCATAAAGCCTATATCTTCTAATGCCTTCGAAACTTCTTCTTCCTTAAAGTCGATTATACCGCTTGTAACGAAGAATCCGTTTTTCTTTGTTGCTTTAAATGCATAAGGCGCCATCGGTATTATAACGTCAGACAAGATATTTGCAAGACACACGTCGTACTTCTCATATCCTACGCGGTCACGTAACGCACCGTCACTTATCATATCACCCGTTATATACTCGTACTTAGACTTCTCTATACCGTTAACTTCCATATTCTCATAGAAAGTCTCCTCACATATAGGGTCGATATCTATACCCAATGTATGCTTTGCATTAAACTTATTGGCTATAATTGAAAGGATTCCGGAACCCGTACCGATATCAAGTACGTCATCGCCCTCTTTTATAACCTTTCTCATGCCTTTTATGCAAAGCATGGTTGTTTCATGATGTCCCGTACCAAAAGACGTCTTAGGGTCAATTATAACGCTTACGTTATAATCTTTAACCTTTGGCTCTTCTTCCCACGAAGGGCGAATAAATATATCATCGATATAAAACGATTTAAAGTACTTCTTCCAGTTATTAATCCAGTCCTCATCATTGACATCTTTTTCAACGATAATGCCTTCACCTATATCCATAAAATCCCTTAATTCATCAAGACCTTCATTGATGCTTTTAAGCGTACTTTCAATCTCTTCTTTTGATGCATCCGCATTAAGGTAAAACTTCACCGTTGCTGTTCCATCATCAGGCGGAAGTTCGATGTCCACGTCAATTATCATCTTTTCCTTATCTTCTTTAGATACCGGAACGTTATCGACTATTTCAACGCCTTCCAAATCAAGTTCATTTAAAATATCCGCAACCAAATCTTCTGCAGCGGTTGTTGTTTTAATCGTATATTCTCTGTACTTCAATTACTCATCCTGCCTAAACTATGCTCTGTAGTCCGAAACCATTATTGCAGTCGTATCTTTTCTTATGGATTCAAACGTTCATATTTATATCGCCCATAGCCGATTCATCAACTATTTTCTGCTTTATGTTAAACGAATAAACCAGAACGCCACGATCACTTTTCTTTAAAAGAAGTCTTGAATCCATCATTGTAAGTATCTTATCTGCAATCGAAACTCCAAGTCCTTCTTCCGGTTTATTACTGTCTGCAATTTTCTCACCCTCAGACAAGGTAAACAATTTACTTATATTATCATTAAGTCCTGTAGTGCACTCTTCAACTTCAAAATGAAGAATTGCGAACTTTTCATCGTCTTCATTAATGCGCTTATACACATTCGTTCTAAGCATTACTATTCCGTTCGCAGAATGCTTAAATGAATTTGCAAGAAGATTTGAAAGTATTTGCTTTATTTTGGCACCATCACCATATAAAGTCTTCGGAATATCAGGAGATATATTCGTTTCAAGAATAAGCTTTCTATCCTTCGTTCTCGACTTTATTACATCAAGTATATCCAGGAAAAAGCTCCTCGGACTATACTCTATCGGGTTAACCTCCATCTTTTCGAAATCCAGCTTACTATAATCTATAATATCATTAACAACCGAATTCAAAGTTTTTCCGACATAATTAATACCTGTTGCTTTTTCCTTTACGGAATCTTCGCTGCTTTCTTTTAAGATAAGTTCACTCTTTGATATAACTGCATTTATCAGCGTTTTTAACTCATTGGACATTCCCAAAAGAAAGTCAGCTTTTTCTTTATTGGCTTTATCAGCCATTTCCTTTTGCTCTCTTATCTCTTCAATATGCCTAAACTGTGCTGTAGAATCTATTATCGCATAGATATGCCTTTCGTTTCCCGACTTTTCGAAGAACGGCCTGTCCTCTATCGTATAGATTCTATCACCTATAGTGACATTTCCGCCCTCTCTTATAATATTCTTTACATTGGATAATGCTTCGACTCTATTATACCTAAGCACCGGCATAATCTTTGCCGCGAGTTTATTGTAATATACAATATCACCCGAAGTGTCTTCTGCGATAACTCCTGCGGAAAGTTCATCGATTACATATTCCCTAGCCATTATAACCGTATCCATTAAATCACTTCTGAATATTGCAACCATACTTAGAAGAGCACATAATATGAATCCCACCTGGTTAAGGTCATAATACCACGTAATCGGAAGCATGAGCACAAAGCCCATTGCAGCTTCTACAACAAGAGCATATATAAATAACCTATACTGCTTCTTCTTTTGAACATCCTGTTCATTACGTAAAGATCTTACAAGCATATATATGCATAAAAGAACGGTTGCCAAGACAAAGGCATCCCACAGATAATACCATATGCCTTTTACATAATTAAAACGGATTATTCCGTTATCTGTTGCAAAGCTTTTTTCTATATAGAATAACTTTGTCTGCTCTGTTGTAAGCATTATTACAAAAGTTACCACGCCAAAAACGCCCCCTGATATCGGAACAATCTTTGGCATTCTATACTTTGAAAGATTCTCGATAAAAAGGAACGTGGAAACAACGATAACTATCTTGCCTCCCCACGACAGCAAAATATTTTGATAATATGCATCTCCGGAATTCGCATAGAATGACATAAGACAGCCTATACTTGAAATCACCATTCCCACGCAATTTATAAACAAAAAATAATGGGCTTTGTTATTCATCCTTGTAAATATGCTGACAGCTTCCGCTATTACTATAAAAAGTGTTATCCACTGAATGACAAGGCAAGTTGTATACATCTAGAATCTCCTAAACAGTTTTATATAAAAATACATATTAAATGATATCCCATATCCCTCGTAACTTCAACAAATTAGTAACAATTGTTCGTCAAATTATCAAATTTACCTAAAAAAGAGAAGCATAACCTTATGCTTCTCTTTAACCGCATATTAATAATTATTATATCATCCTAATATCTTGCTCTGAATTCGCTTTTTAACTGCTCGTATTCATCATTAATCTTACATACCGTAGCATCGTCTCCGGCCACATTATCAGGATGAAAGATTTTCATAAGATCTTTATAACGTTTCTTAAGCTCAAGCTCATTTGAAACACCTGAGAAAAGCACGCTGCTTCTAAATTCCGATCCTTGAATCGAGACTGTTGGCGTATATTCTTCACGAAGCTGAGCCACTTCAAGCTTCTCTTTCTCAAGTCGGACAATCTCCTCTTCCATGAGACGCCACTTCATCTCAAAAAGTGAATTCTCGCGCTCAAGTCTCGCGTTTTCTATCTCAGTACGACGTTTAAGATCATCTCGCTCAAGATCAATCTTTCTTTTCACATCTTCAAGAGCACGTCTTTCATCTTCGATACGCTTACGCTCTGCTTCTAACTGCTCGCGCTCATCTTTAAGCTCTGCCTTTTCTTTTTCTATGTCTACCGCATCCTGAAAGAGCCATTGGTTAACAGCGTTTTTAATGTTGTCTGCCGTATAATTTGGCTGATCCATATTATCACCATAATCCTTACTACAAATAACTATAAGTTTAAGGGCTGCACCGGGTAAAAAGACTTACCCGTCGGGCAGGACACAATTTCTACCCACTTTCAACATAAATTATACAATATCTTGTATTCGATAACAAGATAAATTTTTTTATGCTCTTTCAAAATATATAAAAAATACGTACCTGCAATATATATCGTAGATACGTATTTCTCACTTTAATCATTCTTTTATCTATTTAAAAAAGCCTTTTTTCTTCTTTGTTGTACCGTCTGTTGTCTTAATGTTCTCTGTTGCATGAAGTGAATTGGTTGTTTCTTCATCAAACTTACGTAGCGCTTCTTTTGCAGCTGAATTAAGTGACGTCGGTACAGCAATGTCAAATGTTACATAAAGGTCACCGCGCTTATCTTTATATCTAAGTGACGGTACACCCTTTCCTGTAAATCTCATTGTGGTTCCTGTCTGTGTTCCCGGCTTAATCGTTGCGATGATATCACCGTCAACTGTATTAACTACCATTTCACCACCGAGAGCCGCAATGGCCATACTCATCTTCTCATGCGAGTAAAGATTAATACCTTCACGCTCAAACTTACTGCTATTTGAAACGATAACTTCAACAAGAAGATCTCCACGTTCTCCGCCGTTAATACCAGGCTCGCCCTTACCGGCGATTCTTATCTGCTGTCCGCTTTCAATACCTGCAGGAACAGATACCTTTATACGCTTCTTTGATGCAATATATCCCGTACCATAGCAATCAGGGCACTTATCTTTAACTATCTTACCCTTACCACCACAGTCAGGACAGGTATCTACGCTTTGCATAGTTCCGAAAAGTGACTGACGTGAATATACTACCTTACCCTTGCCACCGCACTTTGTACATGATGTCGGTGTGGTTCCCGGCTTGGCACCTGTAGCATTACATGTCGTACATTCGTCTTTTAAGGTTATCTCAAGCTCTTTTTCAGTACCAAAAATTGACTCTTCAAACGTAATACGTACAGCCGCACGAAGTGAAGCACCGCGACGAGGTCCGTTACCACCACGGCCGCCTGAACGTCCGCCTCCGAAGAATGATCCGAATATATCTCCGCCAAAAAGATCCGAGAATATATCCGAGAAATCCATACCGGAGAAATCAAATCCGCCCGGATTTACACCGCCTTGTTCAAAGGCTGCATGACCGAACTGATCGTACTGTGCTCTCTTTTGCTTATCGGATAATACACCGTAGGCTTCTGATGCTTCCTTAAACTTCTCTTCACATTCTTTGTCGCCAGGATGCATATCCGGATGGTATTTCTTAGCGAGATTTCTGTATGCTTTTTTTAATTCCTCGTCCGTAGCGGTTCTTTCAACGCCTAAGACCTCATAATAATCTCTCTTTTTATCTGCCATAACTTATTCCCTTTAAATTAGTGCTTAAGGGGTTGCGATAATCGCAGCCCCGTAAGCAATGTATTACTAAAATTAAACTTCTTTATAATCTGCGTCTACTACGTTGTCATCATTAGAACCGGTATTTCCGGCAGCACCTGCACCCATATCAGGACCTGCAGCGCCCATATCAGGGCCTGCGCCGGTGGCGTTGGCAGCACCTGCTGTGCCCTGAGCCTGCTGATACATCTTCTCAAATACCTTCTGAGCAGAGTTCATAAGTTTTTCCTTGGCAGCCTTAATCTGTCCTACTGTATCTTCAGACATTTCTTCTGCCTGTGGATTTGCTTCAAGAAGTGCTTTTAATGCTTTTAAGTCTTCCTCTACAGGAGCCTTATCTGCATCTGTAAGTGAACTTCCTACTTCCTCTAATGCCTTTTCTGTCTGGAATACGAATGCATCTGCATCGTTTCTTGTATCAACAGCTTCTTTTCTCTTCTTATCCTGAGCTTCAAATTCTGCTGCTTCCTTAACTGCTCTGTTGATATCATCATCAGACATATTTGAACCTGATGTAATTGTGATATGCTGTTCCTTACCTGTTCCAAGATCCTTAGCTGATACATTAACGATACCGTTTGCATCGATATCAAATGTAACTTCGATCTGTGGGACACCTCTCTTTGCAGGCGGGATACCATCAAGTCTGAACTGTCCGAGTGACTTGTTGTCACGGGCAAACTGTCTCTCACCCTGTACTACGTTGATATCAACAGCTGTCTGGTTATCAGCTGCTGTAGAGAAGATCTGACTCTTCTTTGTAGGTATAGTTGTATTTCTCTCGATAAGTCTTGTAGCAACACCGCCCATTGTCTCGATTGAAAGTGAAAGCGGAGTTACATCAAGAAGAAGGATTTCACCTGCACCCTCTTCGTTATTAAGCTTACCGCCCTGGATAGAAGCACCGAGTGCTACGCATTCATCAGGGTTAAGTGTCTTAGACGGTTCCTTACCTGTAAGAGCTTTTACCTTGTCCTGTACTGCAGGGATTCTTGTTGAACCACCTACGAGTAATACCTGACCGAGGTCTGATGCGTTAAGTCCTGCGTCGGAAAGTGCTCTCTTTACAGGCTCTGCTGTTCTTTCTACAAGGTCATGTGTAAGTTCATCAAACTTAGCACGTGTAAGATTCATATCGAAATGCTTAGGACCATCCTGGTTAGCTGTAATGAACGGAAGGTTGATATTTGTTGTTGTAGCGGATGAAAGCTCTTTCTTAGCCTTCTCTGCTGCTTCTTTAAGACGCTGTAATGCCATCTTATCTGTTGAAAGGTCGATTCCTTCAGCTTTCTTAAACTCTTCGATCATCCAGTCTGTAATCTTCTTATCGAAGTCATCACCACCAAGACGGTTATCGCCTGCTGTTGAAAGAACCTCAATTACACCGTCACCGATTTCAATGATTGATACATCGAATGTACCACCACCAAGGTCGTAAACCATGATCTTCTGCTCATGCTCGTTATCAAGACCGTAAGCAAGAGAGGCTGCTGTTGGCTCGTTGATAATTCTCTTTACATCAAGACCTGCAATCTTACCTGCATCCTTTGTAGCCTGACGCTGTGCATCGTTGAAATATGCCGGAACAGTAATAACTGCTTCTGTAACCTTCTCACCAAGATATCCTTCAGCATCTGCCTTTAACTTCTGTAAAATCATTGCTGAAATTTCCTGTGGTGTGTACTTCTTGCCGTCAATGTCAACCTTATAATCTGTACCCATCTCTCTCTTGATTGATGAGATTGTCTTGTCAGAGTTTGTAACTGCCTGACGCTTTGCAGGTTCGCCGACTAAACGCTCACCTGTCTTTGTAAATGCTACTATAGAAGGTGTTGTTCTTGCTCCTTCTGTATTGGCGATAACTACAGGCTTACCGCCTTCCATAACTGCAACGCAGCTGTTTGTTGTTCCCAAATCGATACCAATTATTTTTCCCATGATAATTACTCCTTCCTAATATATAGAAAATAACTTAATTTGCAACTTTAACCATACTGTGGCGAACCACCTGGTCATTATACATATATCCCTTTTGGAATTCTTCAACTATTGTGTTTTCCGCGAGGTTCTCATCATCAATATGCATTACTGCATTATGAAGATTAGGATCAAATTCTTTACCGACAGCTTCAATCTGCTTAATGCCCATTTCATCGAAAACTGTCATCATCTGCTTGTAAATCTTATCCATTCCTTCCGCAAACGAGCTTCCCTTTTCTTCTTCAGGAATTGCAGCAAGTCCGCGCTCGAAATTATCGATAACAGGTAAAATCTTTTCAACGGTACTCTTAACTCCCGTTTCAAACATCTGGCTCTTTTCTTTCTCGGAGCGCTTACGGTAATTGTCAAATTCAGCCATCTGACGCATTACCTTGTCTTTAAGCTCTGCTATCTGCTCATCCTTTTTATCAGGCTTTGCAGCATCAGTACTTTCTTCTTTTACTTCTTTTTCATCGGCTATACTTCCTTCAGTCTCCGACTCTTTTGAAGTTTCATCAACTTCTTCATCAATTTCGACATCTTCCTTTTCGGCTCTTTTCTTCTTTGCGAATTTAAGGCCCTCTTTGGAATTCTTGATATCTTCCTTAGATGCTTTTTTCTTATCCGGCATTACATTTCCCTCACTTTAATTCTTCTTTTTTTCTATCCTTTTCTCTCCCTTAAAGGTTGAGTCCAATTGCTCTTTAATGTTCTTTAACGATTCAAGTACGCTCTTGTAATCCATTCGCTTCGGTCCTACGATTCCGATGTGACCACTCATACCGTTTCCTAAATCATATGTTGCAGTAACTACCGAGCAATCCTGCATTGACGATACATTTGATTCATCACCGATATAAACCCTAATTCCGTCTTCACTGACGTCTTCTTTAGCTTCTTCCAGGAATTCACGAAGTTCGCTTTTATCTTCAAAAGCAAGCAAAAGCTTTTCAGCATTGTCTTTATCTGCAAGCTCAGGATACTTAATTAAATTCGTCGCACCTGATGTATAAACTTCCAAGTCCTCATCTTCGGTAAATGCCTCCGCTATTGCATCAAGTACGTTATTTACTATTTCCTGATAACCTTCGGACTGTTCTTTCATTCTGGCGATAACGCCTAAGTTTATTTCTTCTTTTGAAAGGCCGTTTAACGTCGTATTAAGCAGTAGATTAAGCTTAAGTATCGTTTCCTGGTCAATTCCTTCATTAAGCTCTATAACCTTATTCTTAACGATATTGCCGTCCATAACGATTAAGGCCACAAGCTTGCATTCTTCAAAGAGCGATAACTGAATAAACTTAACGCGGTTTTTATTCGTAGACGGTGTAGTTATCATCGTCGCATAGTTGGTATTGACTGCCAAAGTCTTTACAACCTGCTGTAAGACCTTCTCCATCTTCTCGGTCTTCTCAATCACGAACTCTTCCATGCTTTCGATTTTCTTGTCATGCTCGTTCATGATTTCGTTTACGTAGAAACGATATCCCATATCTGTCGGAATACGTCCCGCAGATGTATGAGGAGATGTTAGATATCCCATTTCTTCCAGATCTGCCATCTCATTTCTTATGGTCGCAGAGGAAAGATTATCGGTTAAAAGCTTCGATAACGTACGTGAACCTACAGGCTCACCTGTCTCAAGGTAGTTCTGAATCAAAAGCATCAGGATCTTATGCTTTCTGTCATCAAGTGGTGGCATATTGCTTACATCTACCATCGTTTAGTCTCCTTCCTCTTTCCTTATTAGCACTCAAACTTTAGGAGTGCTAACACCATGACTATAAGATATCACTTCCTATACGTGATGTCAACAAATATAGGAAAATTTTTTCACTATTTTATCGACTTACCAAAAATATTATCACGAAAAAAGGAAGGCCGTTAAAACCTTCCTTAATTACTGCATTTTACTCTTCTTCGCTTACATGCAATTTATATTTTTCCTTTAAGAAATCTTTTCTTGATATTGCAAATACTATAACAGCCATAATAAGACCAAGTATAGATGCCAGAATCGATTTCAAAAGCAGCGGATATTTAAATGTAATCTTAGTCGTTCCGCTATCGACATATAAGAGATTATTTTTCTCTTTTAATTCTCTTTCAGACTCGAATATATCATGATATGCAAACGTCGAATCAACGTCATCCTCAGGCGAAGTTATCGTAATTCCCTCCTCGGTCGCTTTTACCTCAAGAGGAACTATCCTTCGTTCCGGTACCTCGTCGTTATTAAGCCCAAAGTACTCCGAAAGTATCATTCCGACAGTTTCATCTTTTGTGAGCTGATAATGGAAGAAAAGGTTTATTCCGACAACCATTATATTGTCATTGTACTTGGTACCCAAAAATGCAACCGTCTTACCGCTGTCCACAAAGGTTCCTATTTCATTATCAAGTCCGTTTATATATACGGTCTTCCAATTTGTATATCCTTGAGGAAAAAGATCCGGGTTGAAAACATAATCGCCTATCGACAACTCCGGATAACCGTTATTAAACACGATAGACTGACATGATATATCAATGAACGACTGCATACCCGACATTCTGTCCACAGGTAGCTTATCCGCAAATATAATTACCTTTACCCCATCATCACTTAACTTACGCACAAGCTCTTCCGCTTCCTGCTTATCATCATAAGTGAAATCAGTAAGAACTATTGTATCGTACTTTCTTAAATCTTCAAATGTATAGTGATTAAGATTTGGATCAAGCGTTTCTTCTACAGACGGAAAACCCAATGACACATTCGTATTACCCTGACCGATACCTATAGCTTTATAATCTGTAACGACACCGAAGTTACCGGTAACATCCTTTAAATGATACAAACGCTCACTGTTTCTTGTGTCTACAAGTTCATATCCGGACTTCTCGGCCGCATCATCCATATCTTTTATTACTTCTTCGTCATTATCATATCTCTTCGCATTAAGTAAAACCGTATCATCTCCAAGTTCGAGACATCTGTCAAAGAAATAAACAAAATGCTTATCATCAAGCGCCTGGTTTTGCTGAACTATATTTCTATATGTGATTGCCGACTGAATACCTTGTCCTAAAGAATATTGAATATTCTTCTCTCCGTATTCATAACCTGCAATAAGGTATGCCTGATCGTAATCGATTATACCAAGACCTTCTTCACTTTGAAGTCTTTGTACAGTTATTTCTCTCGCTTCACCGATAAGTGTTTTGTCAAGTATATCTTCATAACGCTCTTCTGCGGTTACTCCGTTATTATGAACGGTAATCATCCTCATTCCCGGAATAGCTTCAATCAAAAGCAATGCACATATCGTTATATATATTGATTTTCTGATTGAATTCCAGAAGAAAAGCCCAATAAGCGCAAAACAAAGCGCAATTGATATAAATCGTAACATCCAAAGCATCGAACCACCCGGCATCTTGGCCAAAAACGGATAAAATACAGGTGATGTAAGAACTACCGTTAAAAGCGCAGTAATAAATGTGCTCTTTTGCCTCTTTCTTGAAAAAATAACACCCAGTATGCAGAAAATAAACATTACTATTCCAAAATATGCAAACTGCTGGTGATCTGCCCATCTGTCATATCCGCTTAAGATTCCGTAAAACGGATTTAAGGTCTTATTTAACGACTGGAAGTATGATGCCATAATCTGGGAACTGTCTGTCGAAGTAATACCTCCGACCAAAGACGGCAACAGCCATATTCCGCATGTCGCCATAGCCGCTACAACGGCAAAAACGCAGTACATGACATTTTTGAACTTTATCTTATTAACTATCATGTCCATCAAAAGATAGCAACAGGTAGAAAGAGCCACCATTCCCGCATATCCCATGTGCGTCATGACCATTAATATCATATAAATATACATCTTTGGAAGTCCCGTGTACTTCTTTAATGACAGATAATCATACATCGCAGCTATATACGCCGGCAAAAATGTAAGTATCATACATCTTACCAAAACGCCTTCGTCATATATCTGGAAAAGGTTATTCGGCAAAATGCCCCACAAGAATCCTATCAATGCACCTACGGCTATTCTGTCATGCTTATATCCTATAAGTAACCAGGTCAAAGCTCCCACGAAATATATAAGTCCCACAAATACAAGATATCCGTTATAAGGATTGCCGCCGCAAAGTGCCTGACACCCCGCCATTACATACGTACAAAGCGGAGCCCAATATCTCGATATCTGGACTCCGTTATACCAATACGGGTTCCAAAGCGGATACCATATACCGTTATCCTTTATTGAATGATAAAGTGCATCACTTCTGTAAACATAGAACATCGTATCTGCACCGTCAGGATACGTTCCGCTTTTAGCCGTAAAATATACAATTATCGCAGCTACTATACCATAAGCTAATATAATAAGCGCTAATCTAATACTGTTCTTCATCTAATAGCTCCAAACTACCGCATCTATAATTAATGCTTTGTCGCATTATCAAGCATTTTACCCAACATATCATCTACAGAATCCTTAGTCATCGCTTCAATACTGTCGGAAAACTCAGCGTCATGCTCGTATGTGATAATATAGGTTCTTGTCGGCGTCTCACTACCTTCTATCTGAGTAAGTTCACCACCTTCTTTACGAAGAAGTATCCTTATCTCCTGACCGAAATATTCCACAAGATTCTCCAATGTAGGCATTATCGTATTAAACGGCGGAATATTGTTCATTGTCTGATTCTGATACTGCTGGAAGAACCTTTCAATACTTCTCTCAAATATATTGAATTCGACAAATTCTTTCTTCAGAATAAGGACTTCAATAATGATCTCCCACGTATGCGGATGAACATCACCCTGTCTGCCGTTTATTATTATATAATGGCTCGCGTTTAAATAGAATTTAAAGCGATATTTGTGAAACATTCTGGCATCCATTATCTACATTAACTCCTTAATTATTTCAAGTAAATCTTTATCCGGTTTAACTTCCAAGCGAAGTTCATTATCAAGTCTTGTCTTCTCCGACAAACTTAAAAGCTCATGTATCGCATCAGATTCAAGCGGTGTCGATACAAATATCAAAAGCACTCTTTGTTCATCCACCTGGAATCTGAACACACTCTTATCGAGTACAAGCTGTGACTTAACAAGATAATCATCACGCTCTGCTATTGAATCAAACGATAATACCGCAACATAAAGCGGATATACATCCGTATCTTTCATCTTACTTATAAGAATAGGTAACGCGCTTATCTGGAACGAAACCTTTCTTGTATCGTAAAGATTGTCTTTATTGATCTGATGATTGAGTCTCTCTATAATCTCACGTAAAGATTTATTCTCTTCCCTTATTTCCACTATCTTCTTGTAGTACATTTCTATCTTTCTCGATAATGCGGAAATAAAGAGAATGAACACTATCAAAAGTAAAACTGCAAGAATCGCTACCGTAACTCTCGCTCTAAGATATGCATTATGATCCAATATAACATCTTCACTGGTTAAAAGACATATTCTGTACGTCTTATCGCTGTAACTGAATTCAACACCCGATGCTATATATCTTTTTTCATCAATCTTGATTCTCATGTGGCTTACTTTATTGATTTCAAGCGTATCAATAAAAGCCATAGCTGAGTCGGTTGCATAATAAGACTTTGTGGTAAAACCTTTATACCTGTTTGTCTCATTAATATCCTTAACGAAAATAAGTGCTTCCATCTTTGATAACGTCCAATATTTATTGGATGATGCATCAAGAGTACCGATTATGTTTTCAACTATCTTCGTATCCTGATCAGGCTCCAAAAGATTAATCTGGTTTAAAACGACCTGAACATAACCGTCCTGCTGGATAGCATAAATATCAAGAATACCTTCCTCATATCTAATAACCTGTCTCCAGGCCAAAGCGCCCAGAATTCCTGCTATAATAATTGCCGCAAGCGATATGAGCCAGGCACTTATATGTTTTTTTTCAGATTTCTCATTCCCCATTTAATCCACCACTAAATATAAGTATGTACAGTTGCGATAATTATCATCACCGCAATAGAAAACAATGAAGCAAGCGTAATAAGTGTGACAGAAATCACAAGATTCCTGGCACCAAGCTTATCAAATGTAAATACAACATCATCAATGCTTTCGTCATCAAATATATCTTTAAGGTTTTGTATAAAACGCCTTATTCCCTTTGTATCGTCCCTTACGATATCACGTACGGTTTTTTTCTCGTCCGTAAGTGTTTTTGTCTTCCAGGCACTTGTGGTATTAATACTGTTAATAATACCCGCAAATCTGAAAAAGAAATTCAAAAGATTAAATAATGGCAAAAACGGAACCAGATACCACTGACTCAGGTATTGCTTTCGCATCTTCGGAAAATCTTTCAAAAAACCTGCCGCTGCAATAAAATAAAGCACTGAGCATAATGTATATAAGCCCATCATAAATAAACTTGCAACAACAATCGTCTTTCCCGAATAACCGGTAAACAAAAGACAAATCAATGCCAAATACCAGACAATTCTCGGAAAAGAAAAAGTATGATCGTAAAGAAGCGTTCTTACACTTATGTCAGATAATAGATGCCCCATTCCAAGCTTCTTTTCGGCAAACATCTTTGATACTTCCAAAGAACCTCTCTGCCAACGCTGACGTTGAGTATAAAGTTTATCTATACCTTCTATCGGATCTGTGATATATATAGATTTCTCACTTAATTTGATCTTTTCTTTTCTGTCATATCGCATCTGCATAGTAAGCTGCGTATCTTCAGCAATCGTATCCGTATTATAAAGATGCGACTTAAGTATTGCAGACTTTCTGAATGCGGAGAAAGCACCTGACAAAGTATATATCGCATTAATCTCCGATGCGTAATTTCTTCCTGCCAAAAAGGCCTGTCCGTACTCCAAAAACTCCATTCTTCTTACAAGTCTTAGGAATCTGTCCTTTGTCTCAGGGATATTATCATATTTTATCATGATAACACCCGTCATACAGTTGACATCAGGGTTCTCCTCAAATCTGTCAATCATATGCGTCAGTGCGGTTTTTTCAAGCTGACCGTCAGAGTCAATATTTATAATATACTTACCGTCACTGTTATAAAGCGCAAGGTTTAACGCACGGGATTTACCCTGTTCGGAGTCAAGCCATGTCATACGAAGATCGGAATACTCTTTTTGGCACTTTCTGTATACCGATATACTGTCATCCTGTCCCTTATTATTTACAAAATAAATTCTGATAAGGTTATTCGGATAATCACAGTCATTAATCGACTTTATACACTCTTCCAACGATTCCTGTGAATTGTAGACAGGAACGATTAAAGTAATCTCCGGATATTTAATTGGCGCCTTTGTCTTATTAGTGTAAATACGTCTTTTAATAAGCACCAGCATACTTCCGAATGCCGGAATTATCTCGAGTAAAATCGGGATAACTATCCATGCCGCCCAAAAGAGTATCGAACTAATCAGTCTTGTCTTTATGTCCATATGAAAACTTACCTAATTTAAGTCGTAGAATCTGTGACTTAGTAAATACATAAAAATACAAAAGAATAGACAATACATAGAACACTATTCTTCCAACAATTGTATGTGCCATAAAATAATACTCAGGTCCGTTGTAATGGATAACGGCACATATAACTATAATTCTTATTACATTGGCAATTATTATATAAAGTATTCCAAGTATGCTATATATAAATCTTTCAACCATATCGTAAACTCTGTAATACAATAGAAGTGACAGATATGCAAGAATCTCTATGATTCCCGAACACTCAAAATCGATCTGTAATGTGATTGCTCCATATGCAGAGTCAACAAATATGATTCCGTATTTAAAATATGCCGAGAACAGTCCCGTCATCTCCCCGACAAGTCCGGAAAGTGCTGCAACAGAACGTGCAAGTGGCATTGTAAGTACAGGTCTTAAGTAAAACATAAGGAAAAGAAACGTTCCCATGCTTCCTACAATATAAAACCAGAACTGCAGCTTACCTCTTTTAAAAACTGAAAGTACATATATTAGTATAGCTAAGTATACTACTCCGACAACATATTTCATTAAATCGCGCTAGCCTTTTTATTCTTCATGAATCTGATAAACCATGTTGCACCGACAATTGAAATACAAATCAAAATACCGATAAACGGTGCAGTTGATGTTCCCGCAACCTTAACCCACTGATATCCGATATAAGGAAACTGCAACTCTATTGATTTAAGTTCGTTCGTACCAAGTCCAAGCGATGAAGCAAGTGCAGCCATATCAATATAGAATTCTTCATCCATATTATATCTGACACCGTTTCCGTAGTAGCTTGTTCTTCTTTCATCCCTGCAATACAGTCTTCCGACAACATTGCCTGATGCATCCTTTAAATCAAATGTACCTGAGCATGCGCCCTGCACATTGTAATTCGTATTGTAATGATATTCCGAATAAAGCGATATCGTCTGTGAGTCGTTTATTCTCACCTTTATTTCATAGAATAATCTGGTTGAACTTCTGTCCGTTCTCGAATTGATATGACCATAAAGCTTATCCCCGTTTAAATATACAGAAGCAGTCGAATATCCCTTATGGTTATAATCAAAATATTCATAATACGGATATGTATAAGGGTTATCCGTACCACAATAATCTCCGTTATTTAACTTTGCATCACAGTAATAAATATACTGATACGGAAGATTTCCCCAATCAGAAATATCACCGTCAATAACTATATCGCTTTCATCATTTGTCGGATCATCCTCGACCTTTCCTATATTTCCTACAGGAAGTGTAAGATCACCTGTAATATCCGAACCAAATACAATTGTTGAAGCATTCTTTGTAAGATTCTTTAAAGGAACCGATATTTCGTACTGATAATCGCCGCCAAAAAACCAATCGTCATAGTCAGCAGCGATTTCTGCGCCACCGGCACCGTTTACAGTGACATTTGTACCATAATACGCTTTTGAACCGGTCTTTGTGATTGAGAAAGTTAATTCTTCACCCGTATCCGTTCTTACATAATACTTAGTATTGTTACGCTGTGAGATTCCAAGTTTTTGGATACTTCCCTTCGAAATAAAACTACCATATATTCGAATATAAATATATGCAGTATCGCCATCCCAGACGATTGCACTTATTATGGTTGCATCATTACCGTTTACAAGGAAATCCATGATGGAATTGTCCAATCTATACTTTGTAACTGCATTCCAGTCATTAAAATCTCCGTCTATTTCGATCCCGTTATATGTATCACCAAGATCCGTATAATCAGGCTCCGGTTTTGAAGCTGTCACGATTTCGTAGTTTTCCGGCTTCTTTGGTGAATATGTAGACATTGCGATATAGTCTGTAGCATCCTTTATATTAAAACTATAAGTGATAGCTTTGGCCTCGCCTGTCACATCCTCATATATAACATAACCGTAATCTTGTGTTGCAAGGATAAAATCGTCGCTTTCAAAAAATGAATACGGTACAAAAAGCTCTGCGTAACGTACATCATCTTTGATACGGACAGCATATTTTCCACCCTTAATTTCGGTATTATTTATGTTAAAAAGTTTGCTTTCACTGTTCTTAAATATAATGGCATTATACGTACCGTCAGTATACTTTACGAAGAAATTGAATGTATCAATCTCTGTCGAACTTACGGCATATATATAATATCCGTTGGCATCTTTTAATACTCCGTATGCAGGGATGCTCTTGCCCGCTTCCACAATCTCCGCTTTGTTCCAGTCTATATGGAACGTTCCCTTGTCCGTCTCGTTAGTCTTTGCGTAAGAAAATGCAGGCAGTATCAGCGATACTGCCATTAAAACTGCGGCACTCATCGCTAAAATTCTCTTGATTACCTTCTTTTCCATAGCATAATTCCTTTCTCTAATCAAAATATAAACCTTCGCTGTATCTGAAAGCTTGCAAAAAACAAACAGACGTCCACCAAAATCTTCCACAGCGTTTCTACACCGCCAAACGAGGTCTTTAAAATCAAAACCAAGCCGGCTGACAATGACAACTGCAGTATACAAAGAATTGCATATTTAACTGCGCTGTTGCTCTTTTCATTTTTAGTCTTAAACACAACTTTCTTATTTAGCATGTAATTGGTAAATGCAGATATTACACGTGCAAGAAATGTTGCCGTCGGTATCGATATCCGTATATCCATACCGGACATCTTTAATAATATATTAAATACGGTAAATAACGCTATATCAACGATACACCCTATAAGTGACGACATGCAAAACTTAAGGAATATCATGAATATCCTGACAGAATCAATCAAAGGTCTATAATTAGACTTCCTGTTCTGTTCGAAATATACCGTCTCAATATCATACTGAGTAATATTTATCTTCTCGATTCTTGTCTCGAGAAGCATATTGGTTTCATAATCAAATCGTTCACCCGGAATATCAAGAAGATGCATCATAAATTCTCTCGGTATTCCGCGAAGGCCTGTCTGGGTATCCTTAACATTTACCCCGCACAAAAAGCGCATCGAAAGTCTTGTGAACTTATTACCCGCAACGCTCTTACCCGGAACATTGCTTTTATCAAAATCTCTGCAACCCAAAATGAGATCATTCGGATTCTTATCTAATATATCGGCGCATTTCACAATATCTTGAGCAAGATGTTGTCCGTCCGCATCAGCCGTAATAACACCGATGCAATCGGGAAATCTTACTAAGACGTCATTAAAACCATTCTTTAATGCACGACCCTTACCCAGATTTCTTGCATGATGTATAACTATCGCGCCTTTATCTTCTGCCGCTTTAAATATTGTATTTTTAACTTCTTCCCTTGATCCGTCATCAACCAAAACTATAGGGCCTGTAAACCCTTCATTCTTAACATTGTCGATGACGTCCAAAAGTTTATCTTCCGGATTAAGTGCCGGAATTAATAATACAATTCTTTCATTCATTACACATCCACCTTATTTACCGGCAGCTTTCTTCTTCTTCATCTCGTTAATAATCTTCTCTTTAAGGTTAAGTGCCTTTGTCTTCATACGCTGATTTGCAGCAGGTGAAGTAAGTACACTGGAAACCAAACGTCCTGCGTTTTCTACCTTACCAAGCTTAAATGACATTTCTGCAAGAAGAATTGAGATTGTTGCTTCGTCCATTCCGCACATAGGAAATGATTCCGTCTGCATAGCCTTATATAATCCGTCATATGCCTGACTGTAATACTTTGCTTCTTCTGCTTTTACCTTTTCAACCTCTTCCTTTGGAGTTTCAGCATTTGCCGCAAGTTCTTCTGCCTTACCGCGAAGAAGCCATGCAATATTAAGACATATATAAGCCTTCTCGCTTATCTTGTCTTTCTTTGCCACCGCATTAAATAAGCAAAGCGAGAATCTCTCCAAAGCTTCATCATATGTATATGATTCAGGTAAATCTTCCGGTCCCTTTGCAGGCTTAAATTTTGCACACACATTTTCCTGTAAAAGCTTTCTTTGAACTGATGTCATAGTATCTGCAGTTGCGGTACGTGCAGTATATCCGCAATAAGGACATGAAATCAAAGAATACTTTAATGTATCAATATACTGATATCTCGGTCTTAAATCGTCATCGGAATCAAGACGCTTTACACGTCCGTTTTTAACCTGTAATGTCATAAACGTCTTATCACACATATGGCATCTCACACCTTTTTTCAGGAGAAAGTCCTTCTCAGTAGGTAATTCCTCAGGTACTTTTTCGCCGTTTTCATCAACTGTCTTTTTCTTTCCTTCTTCGAACATGTCGTTAAACATGTCATCAGTAGTAGATAAACCGAATTTCTCGAGACCTGACATTATATTGTCCATTATTCAATCCCCCTATTTGATGTGTATATGTTCATGAGTAAATAAGTGTTCCTGACAATACTCATAGTTTCCGTCGCATTTACTGCAATATCTGAACTGTAAATTCGGATCGTCCTTTTCGGTCCTTCCGCAGATAGCACATTTATGTCGCGGCTCTTTTGCCACTTCTTTAAACTTGGCATCAATCACGCCCTCATGGCGTTTTGGCTTAACAGCCTGTCGTACCTTTGCTTTCATCGGTCCATGGCGAAGTGCCATGAAGAAAAAGATTATAAAGTTAAGTAACGACGAAAGCATAGCCACTCTTCCGACCCAGCCGCCTACGATAAATTCGTAAACCAGGAATCCCGCATAAACGAGTGCCATCCATTTATACTTAACCGGAATTACGAAGTATATATATACCTTCTGTTCCGGGAAAGTCATCGCGAAAGCAAGGAACAATGACATGTTAAGGTAATATGTTGAAAACGGATTACCAAATGTTGCACCAAACGGAATATCTATTCCAGTGACCGCTTTAAGTATAAAGAACAATATGAATGCTCCTACATCCGTCATCAATATTCCGCCTATAAGATAGACATTAAATCTAAATGTTCCCCACACCTGTTCCAGCGTTCTTCCAAGGAAAAAATAAAACATCGGCATAAATATAAGCGATAAAATGCTCACCGAATAAGGAACAAACAACCATGAAAACAGTCTCCATAACTGGAGTCCATGTATAATATAATACGGATCAAGTGTAAGATACCCTATTGCATTAACATTATTGCCAAGATAATACAGTGCAAAACCTATAATATATGCACCGATTATGTATATAATAAGGTTCGGTATAGCATACTTCCCAAACCTTCTTTCAAGCTTATTTAGAAAAGTCATCATATTCCTCCACATTAACCATTTTATTATAGTCCGAGCGCCTGTTTTTGTCAATTTTACAAGGGTTCGAAAACGTTTTAATTCTCATTTGTTTCAAGAATTCAGACAACTTAGACAATAAGTAACCTTTCTTATTAAAAAATGTTGTTTGTTTTTTGCTCAAATATATAGTAAAATAAAATGGATTTTGGGATATTTTATTAGATAATAATAAAGATATGTAAAGGAATGAAAAACGTGTTCAAACTAGGTATTGATATAGGATCGACCACTGTTAAGGTCGCTCTCCTTGATAACAACGACAATCTTATATTTTCGGACTATAAGCGTCATCATGCGAATATCCGCGAAACTCTCCGTTCTCTTTTGGTTCTTGCAAAAGAGACTTCGGGAAGCGTTGACGTATGTCCTATAATTACGGGAAGCGGCGGTCTTACACTTGCAAAGCATCTAGAAATCCCGTTCGTACAGGAAGTTATCGCAGTATCGACTTCTCTTAAAAAATACGCACCTAAAACAGACGTTGCTATAGAGCTTGGCGGTGAAGATGCCAAAATTATTTATTTCGAAAACGGCAATGTAGAACAGCGAATGAACGGAATCTGTGCCGGCGGTACGGGTTCATTTATCGACCAGATGGCATCTCTTTTGCAGACAGATGCACCGGGCCTTAATACCTATGCAAAAGATTTTAAAGAAATCTACCCTATCGCTGCCCGTTGCGGCGTATTTGCAAAGACCGATATCCAGCCTTTGATAAATGAAGGTGCCGCAAAAGAAGACCTGGCAGCTTCTATCTTCCAGGCAGTCGTAAACCAGACAATTTCAGGTCTTGCCTGCGGAAAACCAATTCGCGGTCATGTAGCGTTTTTAGGCGGTCCTTTACACTTTTTAAGCGAACTTAGAAACGCTTTTATACGTACATTGAAGCTTGATGACGAGCATACTATATATCCTGATAACTCACATCTTTATGCCGCTTTAGGTAGCGCATTAAACTATGATGAGAAAACATGCTATCCATTAGATGATATAATTGAGCGTTTAAACTCCGACCTTCATATGGAATTTGAAGTTGCCCGCCTTAATCCGCTGTTTTCAAGCAGAGACGAGTATCAGGAGTTCAAGGATCGTCACGAAAAGGCAAAAGTTAAGCGCCTTGACTTATCGGAATATCACGGTGAATGCTTTCTCGGAATCGACTCCGGTTCCACAACCACAAAGATTGCTCTTGTAAGTAAGGACGGTGACCTTCTTTACTCATACTACAGCGGCAATGAAGGAAGCCCGCTTAATACAGCAGTCAAAGCATTAAAGGAAATGTATTCCCTTATGCCTGAAGATTGTACTATTGTACAGTCATGTTCTACAGGCTACGGCGAAGCGCTTATGAAAGAAGGCTTAATGCTCGATCACGGCGAAGTTGAAACAATCGCTCACTACTATGCTGCAGCCTTCTTTAATCCTGATGTTGACTGTATTCTTGATATAGGCGGCCAGGATATGAAGTGCATAAAGATTAAAAAGGGAACTGTTGATTCCGTGCTTTTAAACGAAGCATGCTCTTCGGGTTGCGGTTCATTTATAGAAACCTTCGCAAAGAGCCTTGATTATTCGATTGAGCGCTTTGCAAAAGAGGCTCTCTTTGCCGCTCATCCGATAGACCTTGGTACAAGATGTACCGTATTCATGAATTCAAAAGTCAAACAGGCGCAGAAGGAAGGCGCAAGCGTTGCAGATATTTCCGCAGGTCTTGCTTATTCTGTTATTAAGAATGCTCTGTTTAAAGTTATTAAGCTTACCTCTGCAGAAAGTCTCGGTAAAAACTTAGTTGTTCAAGGCGGTACTTTCTATAACGATGCGGTTTTACGTTCACTTGAACTTATAAGTAAGCATGAGGCTATTCGCCCTGATATCGCAGGTATCATGGGTGCTTTCGGTGCCGCACTTGTTGCAAGAGAGCGTTACGCAGAAGGCCTTGAAACCACAACCCTTGACCTTGAAGGTTTAAATAACCTCACATACGAGACTTCACTTATAAGATGTCAGGGTTGCTTAAATCACTGTCTTCTTACAATCAATAAATTTAACAATAACAGAAAATATATCTCGGGTAACCGTTGTGAAAAAGGTTTAGGCAAAGATAAAAACGCAGAGAATGTACCGAACCTTTTCGAGTACAAGCTTAACCGTATATTTAACTATCGCGCGCTTTCACCTGATGAAGCAATTCGTGGTACTGTCGGAATTCCTAGGGTTTTAAACATGTATGAGAACTACCCGTTCTGGCATACATTCTTTACAACATTGGGATTCTCTATCATACTTTCACCTCTTTCGACAAGAAAAGTATATGAACTTGGTATCGAGTCAATTCCGAGCGAATCAGAATGCTATCCTGCTAAGCTTGCACACGGACACGTTACCTGGCTTATAAATAAAAATCCCGATTTCATCTTCTATCCTTGCGTTCCATACGAGCGTAATGAATTTAAGGCAGCCAACAACCATTATAACTGCCCTATCGTTACGTCTTATGCAGAAAACATCAAGAATAACGTTGATGAAATTACATCCGGAAAAGTTAAATTCTTAAACCCGTTCTTAAGCTTTGAATCTGAGGAAACACTCCTTTCAGAGCTCATGAAGATATTCGGTGCAGGTGAATTTAATATACCTGAAAAAGAAATAACTTTAGCTGTTCATAAGGCCTGGCTTGAGCTTTATAATGTGCAGCTTGATATTCATAAAAAAGGCGAAGAAGTAATCAAATACCTTGAAGAAACAGGAAGACACGGCATAGTATTGGCAGGTCGTCCGTATCATTTGGATCCCGAAATCAACCACGGAATCCCGGAACTTATAACTTCTTACGGTGTTGCCGTGCTTACGGAAGACTCCGTTGCGCACCTTGGAAAGCTGGAACGTCCGCTTATCGTAATGGACCAGTGGATGTACCATTCAAGACTTTACTCAGCCGCTGATTATGTAAGAACTAAAGATAACTTAGACCTTATCCAGCTTAACTCATTCGGCTGCGGACTTGATGCCGTAACCACCGACTGTGTAAACGATATTTTAACCAACTCGGATAAGATATATACCTGCCTTAAGATTGATGAAATATCGAACCTTGGTGCAGCAAGAATACGTATCCGTTCTCTTCTTTCCGCTATCCGCGTAAGAAAAAGAGAACATAAAAAACGTATAATCAGAAAGACAAATTACAATCGCGTTATCTTTACAAAGGAAATGAAGAAACGCTTTACAATCCTTTGCCCTCAGATGTCACCTATTCACTTCTCACTTTTAGGTCCGGCATTTGAAGCTGCAGGATATAACTTTGAAGTACTCGGCAACGATACAAGAGCCGCTGTAGATAAGGGCCTACAGTTTGTTAATAACGATGCATGCTATCCTTCTCTTATCGTTGTCGGTCAGATAATGGATGCTATAGAATCAGGCAAGTACGACCTTGAAAAGACCGCAATCATTATCGCGCAAACAGGTGGCGGATGCCGCGCAAGTAACTACATCGGATTTATCCGTCGTGCCTTGGAAAAAGCAGGTCATCCGAATATCCCTGTAATTTCTCTTAATGTAAGCTCACTAGAGAAAAACCCGGGATTTAATATAACATTGGGACTTCTTAAGCGCGCAATGTATGCGCTTACCATCGGAGATATCTTCTTAAGATGCCTTTACCGTATGCGTCCTTATGAAGAAGTACCGGGGTCTGCAGACGAACTTCATAAAAAATGGGAGGACAAAGCAATAAGACTTATAACAAGTCCGCTCCCACCTGCAAGGTCGGCATTTAACAGATTATGTAGAAATATAATTAAAGACTTTGACAATCTTCCTATACGTGAAGATATTAAAAAGCCTAAGGTCGGTATCGTAGGCGAGATCTTGGTTAAGTTCTCTCCTCTTGCCAATAACTATGTGGTAGACCTTCTCGAAAAAGAGGGTGCTGAAGCTGTAGTTCCTGATCTTACTGACTTCTTACTCTACTGCTTCCATAATACGGAGTTTAAGGTAGAGCACTTAGGAACACGTAAGAAAGAAGCAATTATCTCACGTCTTACAATCTACTATCTTGAGTTTATAAGACGTGCTGCAAGAAAAGCCTTTAAGAACAGCAAGCACTTCTCACCGCAAGCACATATCACGGAACTTGGTCATGCCGCAAGATCTATTGTGTCAGAAGGCAATCAAACCGGTGAAGGTTGGTTCTTAACAGGTGAAATGCTCGAACTTATAAACAGCGGAGTTCCGAATATTATCTGCGCACAACCTTTTGCCTGCCTTCCTAATCACGTGGTAGGTAAAGGTGTTATAAAGAGAATCCGTTCTCTTTACCCTAAAGCCAATATCGTCGCCATTGATTACGATCCAGGCGCTTCGGAAGTTAATCAGCTTAACCGTATTAAGCTTATGCTTTCAACTGCTCAGAATAATTTAAAAGACGAAAAGTAATTAAACATCAAAAAGCCCCAAGCATTTGCTTGAGGCTTTATTTTTACTGAGTTAATCTACCAGGAATATTTAATTATTTCTCCGATAATTCAAGCATTATCTCGTTTGATCGTTTAACAAATCTTGTCATTTCTTCTGCAGTTAAAGGACGATTTGCAAGAAGTGCAAGATCATATAACTGCTCGCAGAATATCGGAACCTTAGGAGATTTCTTATGCTCTAAGATAAACTTAACCAATGCATTGTTGGCATTAAGTGTAAGCTTTTCTTCTCCTCCAAACATGGAAGGATCCATTCCGTCCATAGCATACGCTTTCATCATATCCTGCATACGGCGTGCCTGCTCGGAAAGTATAAGAATTGAAGAAATATTCTCATCTTTAAGCTTTGTAACATCAAGCTTAACTGTATCTTTTCCGAGAGCCTTCTTAAAGATCTTATCAAGTTCTTCAGTTTCAGCCTTTAAATCCTCTTCAGATACATCTTCCTTTGCATCATTTATAAGCTCGGAATCGATACGCATGAACTTATACTTTTCGTTACGCCGTTCCAAAGTTGTTATAAACGGTGTATCGATAGGACTATCCAGGATTACTGCCGGTGTATTATTCGCCTTAAACATATTAATATACTGGCTTTGTGCAACCTTATCCGTTACATAGTAGATTGTAGTCTTATCTTCGTCTTTAATCTCTGTATTCTCAGGCGCTTTGTCCTCAGATTCCTTGTTTTCCGGCTCGTTCTCTTTCTTTTCTTCCTGTACCATAAGTTCAGGAATTGTAACGTACTTTTCCTCCAAATCCTTAAAGAGAATGAAATCATTCATTCTGTCGCAGAACTTCATGTCCTTAAGGCATCCGTACTTTACAAACTGACCTATATCGTCCCAGTACTTCTCGTAGTTTTCTTTATCTGTCTTGCAAAGACCCGATAACTTATCAGCTACCTTCTTTGAAATGTATTCAGAAATCTTATTTACGAATCCATCGTTTTGAAGTGCCGAACGCGATACGTTTAACGGAAGATCCGGGCAATCGATTACACCCTTTAAAAGTAACAAGTACTCAGGAATAACCTCTTTAATGTTATCTGCAATAAATACCTGGTTATTATAAAGCTTTATCACGCCCTCTGCCATCTCGTAGTTCATGTTATACTTCGGGAAGTAGAGAATTCCTTTTAAATTGAACGGATAATCCATATTTAAATGAATATAGAATAAAGGCTCACGGTAGTCCATAAAGACTTTTCTGTAGAATTCCTTATATTCTTCATCAGTACAAGTTGACGGATTCTTAGTCCAAAGCGGAGTCGTATCGTTTACAGGTGTCGGCTCTTCAACTACGATATTGCCGTCCTTGTCCTTTTTCGGCTCTTTGTTTGGGTTTGTAAGATAAATCTCGGTCGGCATAAACGAGCAATACTTCTTAAGTACATCGCTTACTCTATATTCATTTGCATATTCATAACAATCCTCATTAATGTAGAGTGTAACTGTAGTTCCTACAGCATCTTTACTGCCTTCAGAAAGTGTAAACTCCGTGCCTCCATCGCATTCCCAATGCACCGGAGTCGCACCTTCTTTGTAAGAAAGCGAATCAATAGTAACCTTCGTTGCAACCATAAATGCAGAATAAAAACCAAGTCCGAAATGTCCGATTATCTGATCGTCATTAGTCTTGTCTTTATATGTATTTATAAAATCCGTTGCACCGGAAAAAGCTATACGGTTAATATATTCGTCAACTTCTTCCGCTGTCATTCCGATACCGTTATCGGTAATCTTTAATGTCTTATCCTTATCATTTGCAACTACATCTATTCTTCCCTTATAATCATCAGGAAGAGTATACTCTCCGATAAGTGAGAGTTTCTTTAGCTTTGTAACGGCGTCGCAACCGTTTGACACAAGCTCTCTTACGAAAATATCCTGATCCGAATAGAGCCATTTCTTAATAATCGGAAATATATTTTCGCTGTCAATTGTAAGCGTTCCCGATCTTTTTTCCATTATTACCATTTCCTTTCTTATTCACCCTTTTTCTGGGTGTTATGATGTATAGATTTACGCTGCTTAGCGCTTAAGTAAGAGCTAATTGCGTTTCTGTCACCTTGTGTCAATACGCATCCTATAACCTTCGTATTTTTATCCAGTGGCTGTTCGCGCACTACATTTGCACGAAGATCGAACTTCACAAATTTAGTCTGTGAATGTTCCTTAACATTATCAACGTACTGAATTCTTATGTTCTCTCCTATAAGAGCCTTAAAAGAATTTGGCACAATAAGTCCGATTCCGCCAAGACTCATATCATGTATAAGGATATTATTTACAGCTCCCTGTGAAAGAGTATGCGTAACGCCCTTTACACCGATATACTGTCTGTATCCTCCACGACGTTCAAACCTTGCACCCATGTTTAACGTATAGATAACCAGTGCAAGTCCCGATGAATTGAAACTCACCCTGGCTATGTTAATGTTTGTCCATCTGTAAGGATTATTATCAATTATTCCGGTAACACGGTATGTTACGCCATTTGCAGCAAATGAGACCATTTTACCCTTGATAATAACCGGCTCGATTATACAATAATCTACATTTGAACCTATCTTACTGATAAGGAGTCTTCTCTCGCTCTCAGTTATCTTTTTAATATCCTGATGAAATCTTAAAACCTTTCCGTTTTGTTCCGCCTCTATTGTTACTTTAGTACCCGGCACAATATCCAAAAGTCTCATACTAAACTGTCCCTATCCTTTAAACTTAATTCCAATCTCATATCATTTAGGAAAGTATTTATTAAATATCTTAAAAAATCCTGCGGTGTTTATCCCCTTTGCGTCCTTTATCGTAAGCGCATTTAACACCGTCTCATTGTATGAAGAGTTTATTCCGGCTCTGTATTCCTCGTATACATCATCAACAGCTTCTTTTTCGCGCTCTTTGACAATGACAAGTTTATTCTCGTCGGTCTCTTCTCTCTCGATTTTACTTACAACATAATAAAAGTAATACTTACCGTCTTCTTTTATACACGGAGTGTATTGACCGTCATTAAGCGATGAAATCGCAGCATATACAAGATCGCTCATATCCTGTCTGTACAAAAGATACTCTCTTGATGAGACTTCGCTGTAACGATTGGCAAGCTCGGTAAAATCTGCGCCTGCCATAAGCTTTGATGTTATCTCATCGGCATTTGCTTTAACCGATAAGACTATCTGTTTAACCTTCATTACTCTCGCATCATCATCACTTACTTCACTGCTTACACCACCCGAAAGAGTCCTGTAAAGCTTATCAGATAATGCATAATCCATGTAAAGTCTTTCAATATCCTCTACATCGAGTGCTATGTACTCTTTTTCTGCATCGGTAAGTTCATCAAAGAAAGCATTGGCTGCTTTATTGGCAGTTTTTTTCTCATCTTCGGAAAGAGTAACTCCCTTTTCACCCGCAAGTAAAACCATTGTTTTCGTCTTTGCAAGTTCCGATAAAACTATTCGCCTTAAGTAATCTTCAAAGTCGCTGACATTCTGCGCGGAATCTATCAGCTCTTCGCCCATGGCCTCAATGTAAAGATTCCTCAAACTAAGCATTATAAGCTTTGCTTCTTCTACACTTACCGTTTCTTTTTCAATTTTCAAAAGGGTATTCTCACCGAGATTGGACTCCCATACCACTTCCATTTTCTTACAACCCGTAAAAAGCGTAAGAACAAGGGTTAGACATAGTAAAATCGCTATGCTCTTTTTCCTCATTTTCTCATCCTTCCACAACCAGATATTCCCCGTTATCAAGTGCGAAAACCTCTGCCTCTGCCAAAAGTTCTTCATCACTTAATCCATATGCATCCATTCCCGCGTCAATTAAGTATTCGCGAACTTCATCTATCGTTTTTAACTTAACAGCCATACAATCCGTTAAGAATTCATCCGCTTCATCAAGTGTCGTAAATTCATCTCTTCCGAGAAGTTTGGCCTGATCTTTAATAAATGTCTTAAGAACATGATCTTCAAATTCTCTCATATCACACACCTCTTAACTCATTTATTGCTCTATAGACTTCACCTGTCGGAAGTCCCACAACAGTATTGTAATCTCCGTCTATCTTTCTTACATGCTTTGCAAAAAGCCCCTGAATTGCATAAGCTCCTGCCTTATCCATAGGTTCTTCCGTCGCTATGTAATCTTTGATTTCCGAATCAGTCAATGGATACACATAAACTGCAGTTTTAGTATTAAATATCGTCTTTTCGACAATTTTGCCGTCAAAAAGTCTTATAAGGCACACACCGGTATACACATAATGCTTGTTTCCGCTTAACGCTTTAAGCATCTTTTCAGCATCCTTCTTATTCTTAGGCTTTCCTAAAACTTCACCGTCAAATGCAACTATCGTATCGCTGCCCAAAACAATTACTTCGCCCTTTTTGTATTTATTATCACCCTTTATACGGTTTGCCACATTCATTGCCTTGCCTCTTGCAAGATCCTTTACAAACGACGCATTATTCTTACATGTCGATTTTTCATCGGTATCCGACGGAATAACATCAAATGCAAATCCTGCATTTTTAAGTAATTCTTTTCTTCTTGGCGAATTCGATGCCAGAACAAGTTTAAAATCAGCCATACATACCTCACAAAATCACATAAAACTACTAAATAACATTATAATATAATTCCGCTAAAATGCAATATTCCTACCCAGGCAAAAGCTATACGCATATATTCCTTTCACCGGCATTTCATACTGCTTTTCTATCGCAATCTTATATAGATCAAGCTGAACCTTATATCGTTTTACGAGTTCCTCATCCGAATGCACTTTATCCGTCTTATAATCAAGTAGTATTATGCCGTCATCGGTTATTACGAAAAGATCGATTATTCCCTGTATAAGAATGTGCTCGTCATCGCTTTCATACCCTACTTCCCTTGGATTTATTGCCATTACAAACGGTTGCTCTTTTTTAACGCGACCTTTAAGGGACGCCTCACTTACAATTTTACCCACGTCCGAACGTAAAAAATCTTCGATGCGCTTAAAATTAACTTTTTCAAGAGCTTCGGATTCAACAAGACCGCTTTCGACAAGTTTTGCAACTTCCAGTCTTATGTTATCGACTGACGGATTTTCCAGCATCTTACTTCCAAAATCAAGGCATTCCATTACACGGTGCGTCAAAGTACCAAGTAAAGCTCCCTCATTCGGTCCTTCTTCAACCCCACCCAGAAACTCCGGCATTATATCCTCCGGTTCTTCCTTAACGTATTCCTTATACTCGGTATCTGTATTTTCTCTTCTTTCAAGTTCCATAAACTTATGCTTTATTTCAGATACAGATACCTTACGCTTATTCTTTACATCTGTGACTTTTCTTTCTTTTGTGCCATAAATCTTATCGATTGCTTCTATATCCGCATCATTTACGGTGGATACTGCATCATTTATAAGCACTTTTATATCGTTTTCGGGCTTAAAATCCGCTTTATCCGTAGTTACTCCATCATCGTTTATATCAACCACTTCAAAAGCAAAATCAATGCCTTCATCCATCTTTGTCAATGCAGGAAGTATAATATCAAGATACGTTTTCACACCCTTTAAGGTATTTGCACTAAGACGCTTTGTGTCATCAAAACCTTTATTAAAGGTATTCTTATAATCTCTTGCTCCCTTAACTGAGCCTGTTATAATAAGTCTTTCCCTTGCCCTTGTTAAAGCTACATAAAGGATACGTAACTCTTCCGCACGGCTTTCAGCCTTTTTCTTATCTCTTAACACTCTGAAATTAAATGTATCTTTCTTAATACGCTTTTCTCCGTCAAAAGCTCTTAATCCGACCATTCCTTTAGGATCTATAAAAATATCCGAATTATTAAGATCTATATCGTTAAACTGCTTACCAAGGAACAAAACTATACATATAGGGAACTCAAGTCCCTTACTCTTATGCATGGACATAAGTGTTACGGCACCTTTGTCACCTGTATCCATAGCCTGCTTTGTATCAATATTATACTTAGCCAGGAGGTCTATATATCTTAGGAATTTATTTAATCCGCTAAACGATGACTCTTCATATGCTTTGGCCTTTTCTATGAGCATATTTAAATTCTTGACCCTTATGTCTCCATGTTCCATAAGTGCCACTGTTTTATCATATGATGTCATCTCAAGTATCTTTATGATAAGGTCGTGCACGGAAAGAATCTTTGCCATTTTCTTTAAGCCGTTTATAAGGTCAAAAAACTCATTAACCTTTTCCCTTATATTCTTAATTTTACCGTGCGATGCATAATCCTTTACCTTGGCAAAAAAGCTCCGTCTGTCACTTCCCGAAGAAATTTCAGCCAGATCTGCGTGCTTTAACCCTATAATAGGTGACGTAAGTATTGCGGCTATTTTGATATCATTTCTCGTATTATCGATAAGCGAAAGTATATTAATAACCGTTCGTACTTCCATTGCATCAAAATAACCCATACCGTCTATGCTTACAGCCGGAATGTTATTTGCACTTAATTCCTGCAACACATTGACATTTAGCTTTTTGCTTCTTGTAAGGATTGCTATGTCGGAATACTTTGCAGGTCTAAGCTCATGGGTTTCTTTATCCGTAACTTCAAGTGACCCAACAATATTTCTTATCTCGTCGGCTATAGCTTTTATCTCATAGCCTATTGCTTCGTCTCCCGCATCTTCCTTGTCAATAAGCACTACCTTCGGTATTAGTTCATCCTTTGTAGGTTCGTAATATGTCGCACCGTATTTAAGCTTGGCATCTTCATCGTACTCAATGTCTCCAAGTTCCTTACGCATTGTATGTTTAAATATACCGTTTGCAAAGTTTAAAATATTCTCCCTGCTTCTAAAGTTACTGTCAAGCACTAAGAGACGTTCTTTAGCTTTCTTATCCTTACTAAACGAATCGTACTTTTTAATAAATAACTCCGGAACAGCCTGTCTGAAACTATATATACTTTGCTTGACATCACCGACCATGAAAAGATTATTGTCGTTATCTTTTAGGAATGCCTGCATAATGTATTCCTGGCGCATATTCGAATCCTGATACTCATCGATCATTATCTCTTTAAATCTTGCACCATACTCGCTCGCAAGCTTCGTAACGTTTCCTTTTTCGTCATATAAAAGTGATAACGTATAATATCCAAGATCCGAGAACGTCATTACGTTTCTTGCGCGCTTTTCCTTAAGCATTTCTTCTAAGAATCGCTTCGTAATCTTAATTAATGTCTCGATTGCATATTCCTGCTCTTTTATTTCGTTAAGAACAGACTCCTTATCCTTGCCCTGATATCCCGCTTTTATATCCTTCGCAACCGCTTTCGCTTCATTAAGAAAACCCACTGCTTCAGTCTTTAACGCTAAAAGCCCCTCATCCTCTTCATCTATTTTAACGGTCGGAAGCCTTCCCGGATCAAATGCGGCGCACGCCTTAGCTATTTCTTCAAAAGAATTTGCATCAAGCATCATCTTAATCTGATCCCTTATACTTTCAGCATGTTCTGTGATTTTTTTTAAATAATCATCTTCTTTGGAAAGAGCGACAGCCTTTTTTACATTTTGATACGCATACGTTAGCGGCGCCTTATATACGCCTTTTAAAAAATAATCAAAAAGCATAAGGTCTTCCACCTTTGTAACATTGGTAGAAGTCGTATTCTTAAGACACTCATCCAGAAATCTAAAAGGAAAAGCCTGACTGTCGGAAGCTTTATAAAGTTTATTTACGAATTCAACTATACGTTCATCCGTTTTATCCGTCGCGTAGTTTTCAAGAAGTTTCTTAAAATCGTCACCGTCCTCCTCATAGAATTCGTTTAATACACGGTCTAAAACCTCTTCTTCTATAAGTTTTTCTTCACCTTCATCAGCAATTCTAAAATCCGGATCAAACCCTATAAGGTAAAAGTGCTCACGTAAAAACTGATTACAAAATCCGTCGATTGTCGTAATCTTTGCGTTTCTTATATATCCCGCCTGTTTTTGAAGATTTTGATCATTTGCGTTTTCGTCTATAAGCGCATCTAATGCCTTCTCAATTCTTTCCTTCATTTCCGCCGCAGCGGCATTTGTGAAGGTAACAATCATAAGATCATCGATATTTATCGGGTTTTCCTTATCAGTAATCCTGCCCATTATACGTTTTACAAGCACAGCCGTTTTACCTGAACCTGCTGCTGCGGACACAAGCACATCACAATCTCTTGCATCAACAACGTCTTGCTGAGCCGGAGTTAATTTAAACTCACTCATTACCTTCTTCTCCTTTGATGTCTTTTTGCATCTTTAAAAGCACTTCATCCTTATCACCCTTCGTTTTAACCCTGTATTCACAGCGTTTAAACGAAGTATCAAAGGTACATACACCCTTATATGGACAAAATCCGCATGCAGTACGGTCATATCCTTCCTTGTATGGACTATCTTTAATATCTCCCGCAAGAATTCTTTTCGCAATAGCCCTTGCCTTATGATTTGCAAATTCTCTTAAAACTTCTATCTCGTTTTCATCGTACTTATCGTTTGTTTTTTTACCTTCGTTGTTAAATACCGTTATTCCGCTTTCCGACGTTTCTTTTCTTAATTCCTTCTCGTTCTTTTCATCGTCTCCCGAATCCTTTACTATAGGGTTCTTAAGACCGTAAAAGTACGAGCCTGCCATACTGATATCCTTATCTTTATACTTTTCTTTTAAGAGATTGTACGCTGCATTTATATATGTCAGAAGCTGTAATTCCACACCGTCATATGCCTTTGAAATATCAAAGGTCCTGCTGCTGCTCTTATAATCGATTATCTTAAATAAAAGCTCTTTATCCTCATCTTTAACATCCACACGGTCGATAGTTCCGTTCATCTTTATTACATGATCGTTATCTACCTTTACACCTTCCATACCATCGTCATTAAGGATAAATTTCTTTTCCGCAAATACAGGTTTTAGTCCTGTTTCTTTTGCGATTTCTTTCATACGTTTCACGGTTTTGATTAATATTCCCCACAAAACCTCTACCGTATATAGATTCCTTTTGGTTTCCTTTAATTCATCAATATCGACCTTTTTCACAGCCTTTTCGAAAGAAGATGCCACATGCTCCGCAATATATACGTCATCTATCGTCTCGATATCTAAACCGTTATTTATAAGTTCCGTGCAGAACTCATAAAGTGCACCGTGCAAAAGATTGCCCCGGGCAAGACTGTCAAACTCCCCCTCATCCTTTTCATCAAGATGTAAACCATAGCTTAAATAAAACTGCATCGGACAATTTGAAAATGTCTGGAACTTTGATATACTTCCGGAAAGCATATTCCCATATAAATTTTCTACCGCTTCCTTTGATAACGGTTCAATATTTTCACCATATGCAACATTATTACATAACAATTCGATAAGTTCCTTATAGATGCCTCCCTGCTTCATAAAATAAGCCAAAAGCCTTTTATCCTTTATCGCTACCTTACTCTTTGAAATATCAAGTATAAGCTTTGTAAAGTCATATTCCGGGTTTACGTAGACATCTTTATCTTCTTTATCGATTATCTGATCTCCGAATAGTTTTGTAAGCTTTCTTATAAGGTATGACGGAGACTTTTCCATATCCTCCATATCAAGCACCGGATATGTAATATAAAGCTTATTTTCTGGCTTTGACATTATCATATAAAGATAAAACTGCTGAGTAAAAGCCCTCTCGTGCTCTGTTCCGGCGATTTCAAGACCCTTTTCCTTTAATTCCTGTCTGTCGCGTCCCGTAAGACACTTTGTTCCGAGCGCCACCTTCGGGATATTATCGGTTGTTGCACCGATTAGAAACAGTTCCTTTATATTTTCTATTCTCGTTCTTTCAATATCGCCGATTATAACGTAATCTCCGCCCATAGGAATGTTACGCATTTTAACGTAATTTAATCCCGCATCGATAATCTCATAAAACTCATCGAATGTAACAACATCCTCTCCCATAAGGCTTACTGCCTTATCGAGAACCTTTATAACTTCTTTATAAAGCTTAATGTCCTCGCATTTTCCTTTAATCACGTTAAAAAGTTCGTTTGCATACTCTCTTACCGTAACATTCTTTCTATGCGAAAGATTCCTAAGATTAATTAAAGGTGTAACAAACCTTTCTCTTATATCGTTTAAGGCACTTAAGTCATCGTCTGTCATCTTGTTTTTCTTCTTTACAAACGGTGATAAAAAACCTTTAAAATTCTTAATTCTTGCAGCGAGGCAATAATTCTCTAATTCTTCAACCTCGTCTATCGTAATGTCGCCCATTCCTGTTTTAAGATAGGAAAAAGCGCTTTGAAAAGTGAAATCCTCCGATATTACTTCACATAGGTTACGCACATACTGAACGTACGGAAGATATGTTATCGGTTCGTTTTTATCGATATATACAGGGATTCCCGCTCTTTCAAATATACTCTTTGCATAGTCACTGTACGTTTCAATATCAGCCGTACATATTGCAAAATCCTCGTACTTTCTGCCCGATCTTACGCCGTCTTTAATTCTTTCTGCCGCAAAGTAAAGTTCTTCGTGCGGATTAAGACATGGTCTTACTACTATATCCTTTGCCTTAGCCTTATATCCCGAGACTTTTCCTCTAAAAATATTCTTCTCCAAATACGCAAGATCCGGTGACTCTTTAAAGCGCATTTTAGAAGAATCCTCCGTGTATATAAAATCGCTGATTTCCGTATTGGTATACTTTGCCGCATCAATTAACGTCTTTACATATTTTTTTGTAATATAGAATAATTCTTCTTCGCCCCTTATATTAAGCGGATCCTCGGCCTTATCGATTGTAACCGTCACATATATATCCTTTGTCATCGGCATTATGGCACGCAAAAACTCAGCCTGCACAGGCGTAAATCCTGTGTATCCGTCAAAAGAAATTGTTGCGTTCTTCAAAAGGTTCGACTTTTCTGCCACTTCCGATAATCTTGAAAGCAATCCCGAAGAAGTAATATATCTTCCCTCGATGTCTTCTATAAAACCCTCATACATCGTAAGAAGGTCGCTTAATTTAAGTGAAAGATAGCTTTCTTCACTTTTATCGATAAAATCGCTAAGATCCTTTGTCTTTACACCATACTGCTCAAACTCGGTAATCATTGACTTAACCTGATCAAGAAATGCAGGTTTATCTACTTTCTTTTTAAAGACCTTAAGTTTATCCTTCGCATTAAGAACTACCTTACGAAGAATAAGAACTTTACCGAGTTCTTCCAATACTTCATTATTAGAGATATTAAGCTCTTCAAAGACGCGATATGAAAGACGCTCAAACGACAAGACATCAACATTCATGATGCATTTGTTTTTTGAGCGCATAACAAGACTATTCTGGGTACTTAAAGTAAACTGTTCCGGTACCAAATATAAGAATAAGTCGTCTTTATTCTGTTCAGCTTTTTTAAGGACAAGGTCCATGAGGGAAGCGGTCTTACCGCTGCCCCCATTACCCAATATAAGATTTAATGCCATTTATTTCTTACCCTTTTTATTCTTTGCCATAAATGCTTCGATTTCATCAGGTTTACGAATAATATCTTTTGAAAGTACCTTGCATCCGTCTTCCGTAATAAGAAGATCGTCTTCGATACGGATACCGATACACTCTTCATCGATATAAAGTCCCGGCTCATCAGTTATAACACAACCCGGGCGAAGTTTAACACCTTCGTACGTTGATGCATCATGTACGTCAAGTCCTAAGTGATGGCCAACACCATGCATATAGTACTTTGAAAGTTCTGAATCTTCCTTGATAAGTCCAAGTTTCTTGGCTCCCTTTGCAAGGACCTTCTTACACTCATCATTGAGTTCTCTTAAAGTCATACCCGGCTTTGCAATCTTTGCAATATGCTGGTTAGCTTCAAGTACTACATTATATACATCCTTCTGACGCTTTGTGAATTTACCGTTTACCGGATATGTTCTTGTAATATCGGAGCACCATCCATCAGCCTTTGAACCAAGATCAAGTAACAATAAATCTCCGTCCTTACACTCGCATCTGTTGGTTTCATAATGAAGCATTGTTCCGTTGTAGCCTGAACCTGCAATTGTCGGGAATGAAGGACCCGATGATCCGAGATAATGGATTGTATACTCATATATAGCCTGTGCCTGATACTCATACATACCCGGCTTAAGTTCCTTCATAACTGCCTCTAAGCCCTGGCGTGTCATATCAACTGCATGTGATATACGCTTAACTTCATCGGCATCCTTAGACATTCGAAGGTAACCAATTATTTCATATGCGTTCTTTAATACTACTGCAGGATTCTTCTTATGGAATTCCATTGCTCTCTTATGATTAAAATCAAGCTCGTCTGAAGCATCATGATGATAAAGATCAAAATATGCATTCTTAATGCAGCATGTAGTAAGCATTCTTGCAAGCATGTTATCAAACGAATCAATAAATCTTACATCTTCAATACCACTTATTTCCTTAGCTTCATCTTTTGTAAGCTTTTTACCGTACCACTTCTCCATCAACGGATCTGCTTCTTCGATAAAAAGTGTCTCTGTAACCTTCTTACCTGTCTTGTCGATGAATAACACCATATTATCGCGATCGATATCTGTAAGGTATCTGAAGTTCTTATTAACTTCGAACATGTAATACTCATCTTCGCTTACATGAACTTCCTTACCTGAATAAAGGATCATAACAGAACCTGCATCCATCATCTTAGCAACCGCATCACGACGCTTCTTTAAATTCTTCGTACTCATTTTATATACCCTCTCTTTTTATATTTATTCCGGATAATTAAGTCTATCCGGCGTAATATTGTCCAATACTTCATTTAAATACTTTCTTGACACATATTTTGCCATAGGAAGATTAATATCAAGATAGTTGCCACAATCCTTCGCACTTTGTCCCGGCACATCACCTTCGAAATCTGCCATAAAAGTAAACATTTCTCTGAGAAGCGGCACGATATCTTCCGATGTAAGGTTGCCTGATAATATCAGATAAAAACCTGTTCTGCAGCCCATCGGTCCAAAGTATATGGTTTTGCTGCCCCAAGTTGCGTGATTTCTTAAAAATGTGGCACCAAGGTGCTCCATCGCATGCATCTCCGCAGTATTTAAGACCGGTTCAAAATTAGGTCTTGTAATTCTTATATCGAATGTCGTAAGGATGTTGCCGTTTACGTCATCCTTTCTTGATACATACACACCCGGTAATAATCTTAAATGATCGATAGTAAATGAAGCGATCTTCTCCATAATCTATACCTCCGTAGAATCCGGTCTTTTAATAAAAAGTGATACCGCAACCGAAAGCATCACATATATAATCATTAAAACTGCCACGCTAAAATACGTACCCTTCGTATCATAAAGCCTTCCTGCAATAGTTGAGGCAAAAGAGGCTATTATGAGGTTCGTATTCGTAATCGAATAATTAAGCGGGAAGTTTGTTCTTCCAAAGAAATCGCTTATTATTGCGGAATTGATGGTCGGAACTCCGCCGTATGCTATTCCGCAAAGCACAAATCCGATTATTAAAAGCACTACAGAATTATTCTTTACCGCTACCATAAGTGCTGCGGAAGATATGGTAAATGTTGCCATATCTATTATCATAACCGTGTTAAATGACATCTTGTCAAAAAGCGCACCGATTATAACTCGTCCGAGACCGTTCGTTATAGCTAAGATACCAACGATTGTGGCAATCGTTCCTGCTGAAAGTCCGCCATTTACTTCTTTCGCCATACCGCTTGCCTGCGATACTATCGTAAGGCCTGCACCTGTAGTGAGTATAGCCCAAAGATAGTACAATAAAAAGGATTTATGTTTCATCATTTTCTTTGCAGGAATATCAAGTGCAGGCTGTCTTCCTGCCTTCTTAGCGCCTCCCGATACCGTCTCTCCCGGTAATACAAAGAAGAATGAAAGAATAACCATCGCTACAAATATAACTATAGCAAATAACTTAAATGCACTTCTCCAGGACGTAACGTCTCCTTCAGGATTCATATATACAAATAACTTACCTGCAATAAAGCTTGAAAGTCCGAATCCCATAAGCAAGATGCCCGAGATTAAGCCCTGCTTATCCGGAAACCACTTTGATACGGTACTCATTATCACATTATAAGCAATACCCGATCCCAGTCCTGAAATTATACCAAATCCAAGATATAAAAGAATTACTCCGTTTGTATATGCGGAAATAATTAATCCCATAGGGAAAAGGATTGCGGCAATCCAAAGAAGATTTCTCGGAGATGTTTTCTTACCTGCTATTCCTCCAAGCAAACCACCAAGGCAGAAGGTTATCATAACTAAAGTAAATGTAAGCGATAAACTTCCCTGGTCAATATTTAATTCTCTGTTAATGACGCTTGCCATGACAGACCATGCATATATAATACCGGCCATAAGAAGAACTACAACACCCGCTATGGCATATATGCTTCTCGGTAACTTTTTCATTTATGAAAGTCTCCTTATAAATTCATTTGTAAGATTAAGCGAATCCTTTGCTGCCTTTGCTTCAAATGTCGGATAATCCATTTCCGCACTGTTATCCGCTTTATCTGATATAACTCGAAGAATAAGGCACGGAACCTTATTTAAGTAGGCCGTATGCGCAAGGGCTGCACCTTCCATCTCCGTACAAAGTCCGCCGAATTCTTTCTTAAGCTCATCCTTTACATCAGACCCTGCAACAAACATATCCCCGGTAAGTATTCTTCCTTCAAATACCTTAATATCTGTATTGACCTTTTCACAGGATTCTTTTGCAATCTTACGGAGTTTTTCATCGCAAGGAAAAGCAAATACATCCATGCCCGGAACCTGGCCTTTTTTATATCCAAATGCCTCAACAGTCATATCATGCTCTACCGCTTCCGTTGCAAGCACAACATCACCGATATCAATCTTTGCATCCAAAGAACCCGCAATACCTGTGTTTAATACATAATCAGGCTTAAACTCATCAATCATACTCTGTGTGGTTAAGGCCATATTAACCTTACCTA
>JAFRZM010000017.1 GCA_017442585.1 Lachnospiraceae bacterium
TACGCCAACCGGATAGCGTGTTTAAGTCCCCTGTGAATTTGCACTGCTCTCAAACACGGCTTCCACCCCCTGCAACGGTTGACAGTTTAAGTCCCCTGTGAATTTGCACTGCTCTCAAACTCATCCGATGGACTAAACGCGGACGGCATAGTTTAAGTCCCCTGTGAATTTGCACTGCTCTCAAACTTTACGACGACCGCCTTGTGATCACGCTCAGTTTAAGTCCCCTGTGAATTTGCACTGCTCTCAAACCTTAATCTCGTCTCTGCTATTGCGATCTCGGTTTAAGTCCCCTGTGAATTTGCACTGCTCTCAAACCTCAAATTATAATATAGGCCTACACCCATAAACGACCTGCAATCGCCATAATTCTGGGTTTTTCACAGCGGACTGTCACAAACTCATTATATCACAAATATCAAAAGCACAAAACTTCAGCAAATATATACATATCTTACGAAATCTCGCACAAATCCGAGTCCACAATGTATCGTTCTTCCATTTCTGACAGTTCGTATTCCTTGCCATCTATCAATAGAACGTTATACCTATGTGCAACCACCTCCTTTAGGAATTCTTCAATCTCACCACTATCCATATACGAATGAATATTTAAAAGAACAAAAACTTTATCAGTTTCATACCTTTTAACCAACTCAAAATAATCCAATAATTTTTCCGATAAACGTTCATAATCATCTGAAAACTTTACTCCCGCTGCTTTTAAAAGTGCATCCACATTTATTTGGGCAATCTCAATATTTCCAGGCATCTCAAAAGCAAGTGCATTGCAATACTGCTCTATTCCGCCCATCAATTCCATTGTTTTAACGTAATTATAATCATTTACCGCAATCTTTGACATCTCAGCAATTGCCTTATTAATAAGCGTCTTTCTATTAATGTCAAACGGAATAAACTGTGCTATTAACTCTAGTGCTTTTCCAGTTTCAAGCACCTTATCATCTTTTGATACTACGCAATTTCCTTGATTTCCTTCTAATTGCCACTCGATATCAGAAATAATTTTACAAAACAATTTAGGATTCTCAATTATCAAGGATTGAACCTTATCTTCACAGCATTCAAAGCATCTATTTATACCCGGCAATACAACTTTCATAATACAATAAGCCTTTCCTCAGAATCTATAATATCGCTTGTATTCTTTCCTACAACATAATCCATCTTCACAAATTGTTTTTCTGTTACAGACAAAATTTGAACCAATCCCTCCGGCGGCTTATTATCATAAATAACCTTTCTCGCAGATGATTCCATAGTCGGGCTCGTCATCATTTTACAATATACCGACTCCTGCAACATAATAAATCCATTTTTGATTAAAGCTTTACGAAACAGTCTATAATTCCTTAATCCTTCAGCCGTCGTAACCGGAAGATCAAAAAACACCATTAACCTCATAAATCTAAACCCTGCCATTTCATCCCTCTAGGCTATAAAACTTAATCTCCGACGAATCATTATCATTTATCGCATCTAATACACTTTTAGTATAAATGCGCATTGCATCTGGTAAAAGTTGACTTTGTCCATCTATCAACACACGCTTATCAAGAAGATTCCAAATTTGATGTTTTTCATCTTTTTCGAATTTTTCCGGTTTCATCTCATAAACATATCTATCCACCAATATTCGAAAAGGTTCCATAAAGTCACACGCAAGATTAAAATGATTAAACATATTATCGTGAAAAATCCCTAATTGCGTAAGATATCCATTAGCGGATATTTCTCTATTAAAAGACGAAAGAATCAAACTATAGCCATAATTTAAAGCGGCGTTTATAGGTATTTCCGCACTTCGTGTAAAATCTAGTCCAAAAAGAGCATTAAAGTATACTTTTGCCGCATGTCCTTCCCTATTTGTCACATCTCCGTAATCAACCTGATCTAAGTATTCAAAAAGCATATCAGCCTGCTCCGTTTTACCTAGTTCAAATAAAAAATCCGCCTGTTTTCTAATCTTTTCGCTTACGATATCGCGCCATATAACTGCTTTTACAGCATCATTCCATGCAAATTGAGTTCGTATCTTAGATGAACTATCGTGACTTCCATGATGCGGTATTAACTCTGAAACAGGATTTCTCTTCGAATCACAAAAAATAACTTTAATTTTCTTTTCCATTGCAGCCTCAATCAAGAATCCGGTCAATGAAACTGCCGGATTCTCGATTAATAATACTGCTATCTCATCCATCAAAACTCGCTTGGTTTCGCTATCATTTCTTACGACAAGATATCCCATCTTATAATCGAGTTTTGATTGATTACTTATTATTACCGTTCTCCAACTCATAATAATTCAAGCAAATTAACGGACTGCTTCTCCCATAATCCCGATGGTGACTGATCTATTATTCTAACATCAGAATAATTCTTCTTCCAATTCGATATCGACGTACTAATTGTCATTGCCGCTGCAGCTTTGTTTCCGCCTATCAAACTCAAATCACTCGCACCTGATACTCTTCCCAATAATTGAACGATTATCAACAATACCTTTGCCTGCTCAATTTCTGTAAGATTCACAAATTTTTCGCGACCATCTTTCAAAATACCATATGGTGAATTTGGTCTTTTAGCATAAACCCCTTTTTCAAACTTCTTCATAAGATTATCATAAAGTTGGCAATTATCTAACGCAGTTATCTTATCATACTCGGAATCAAATATGTATTTCTTATCATTCTGCATTTTGGTTACAAGATTGTCCAAACGCTTGGTATATCCTTTCCAATAATCATCTAACGATAATTGCATTATTCCCTGTAATAATAATATTTTTCCTTTATTTGCCGTACCGGTAATGCAAGCTTTATAACCATCAAATTCAAGAATTGTATTTACCTTCAATGGTCTCATTCCCATTGGAAAATCCACATCATCTACCTTTTTACAAAGAATATATTGTAATCGTTTAATTGCATACTCTTTAGCATAATTTGCGTCTGACAAAAACCTATCTTTACACATTAATTCAACCGACAATACTATAATCTCTTCTTTTTTACCAGTTCTGTATTTTGTCGGAATATAAAAGGCGACACCTGGTTTATTAAAGCCACCATATCTAGTCGTATCTAATAAAGCAGCATCAGCAACTTTTCTAGGTACGAGATCAATTCCCTTTTTCACAAGCATCTGATCAAATAATCCACCTGTCTTCATGGCGGAATACTTTGTGAAATGCGCATTATTCTTTTTAGCAGTAAATATAACCTTGCTAAGCATATTTTCACCATCCCATACCGTTTTGTCTCCAATCTTTACAGGATATTTAAAAATATTCTCCGTTTTCATACTATACTGCATATCAACATTAAAAAAACTTTTTGAAAACTTCATGTTGTACACATTTCCGGTTACTATATTTAAATATGCATCAACAGCATGATGAAGATCATTAAAAGTTCTCGATTTATAAATATCATATTGCTGTCTAAAAGAACTTACCAAACCAGCTTTTGAGTATACTATTTCTGCCTCAGGATACTTTTCTCCAAGCAATATTCCCAAAGCCTTTGTTGACTGAGATGTTTCAACTATCTGCCTATTAATAAATCCATACTTTTCTTCATTACTGAACGGAGTCGAACGTGTTAATCGTTTGTATTTTTCCTCTGTAATAGTTCCGGACTTATACCACCAAGCCCAAATATCTTTCATTTTATTTCTTATTTCGGCGCTAATTGGGTAAACATCTTTCTTTTTACCATTTAACTCCGACAAACACAAAACCTTATTATTATGAATACTATCATCCTTAACATAAGCCTGCGGATAAATATGATCTATATCGTATTTTTTTGAGCCTTGCATTAATTCTTCCAACTGAATCGGCTCATTAGAATATGCACATCTTCCGAACTGCATAAAGTATAAGAATAATCGATCTCCCTGCAATCTATTTGTTGCATATTCACCCATCGCTTCAAGTTGCTTTTTTAACTCTCGAACCTCTTCATTCTTGCACGCAGAATAAAGCTCCTGTATCTGTTCGAGCCTCGAATTCGTTCTTTTCCCTTTTTTACTAGTATCTTCGCCCCTTGTCATTTCAATAAATATTTTTTCCGGTTTACCAAAAGCTTTGCAAACATCATTAACTATATCCATTGTTCTGTATATAGGGCGTCTTACCGCAGTAGAAATGTACATATCGTCAAGTCTGCTCTCTAATGTCGACTTATGCTCCGTATAATACTCCCTTTGATATTCTTCAATAACTTCTTTAAATTTATATTTATCAGTAGCTATAATCTCCATTAGATTATCATTCGTATTCCACATGGCAGATATAATTGTAGTTATCTCACCCGTATCATATGCACCTTCAAGTTCTGTCAAAAATTTACGTGAAAGTCTTCCAAAATCTTTAAATCTTAAGCTACATAAATATCTCCGATCTTCAGCAGATATATTCGGGTACTCTTTTTCCAACCACTTTGACAATCTACTCTTATTTTCTGCATACGCCGAACGTTCTATTATACGTTCAGCATCCTTATCAGAAATCTGTCCAGTAGTTAATAATCTACTCAGAGCAATCTTAGAACTTAAAGACGACTTGATTGAAACATCAATACCGCTTAACGCATCCTCCTCGCCTTTATTAAGATATCCATTACTTATTAAATACTCTATTATTGCACGTCGCGTAACTTTTCTCTTCTTTTCAAAAAGATCTGTATATATACCTTGCTTGACTTCTACCGGTATTTTTTCTCCGTTAATTTTGATATTATTGATTTCATTCAATACCATAAACTTCTGATAGCATAAAGAATCCTTTGGTAATACGTCTTCATCTGGAAGATAAGTACACTTATTTGTCATTCTTTTTATAAAGTTTTCTTCACTTCTATCAAGATCAACCATATTCTCAAAATTCCACGGTGTAATCTTTCCAGGTTTTCTTTCTAGCCAAGCCTTATCTGAATGCCTATTTAACGGTCCGACAAAATACGGTATTTTAAACTTAAATGTGCTTATAATCTTTTCAGTATTCGTTATTCCATCAGAATCGGTTTCTCCTAAAAAAGCAAGATACTTTTCCGCGTTATTCAAAATTTTTCTCAGCTCAAATAAATATAGCTGATACGGTATAACTCTATTATCCGTATTTTTCTGCTTTGGCAAAAAGGTATTAAGTGCCAAACGTTCCATCATGTCATCGAACGATGCTTTATCCTCTTCTTTAACTTTACCTTCAACTTCTTTTAAAATTTTTAATATCTCTTTTGAAAAAACATCTACGGTTGCCTTTTTTACATCCATTGGGTTACCTTTTTCAACATGATATACATATGCCGGATAATTAGGCGCATCCTTCTTTGCATCTCTGAATATTTCCGCATATTTTTTCGGTATATAATCTTTTACAATTTGTTTTAATAATTCTAGGTCTGCTTTATGTTGTTCATAAATACGGACTTTTGCCTCAGAAATTGTCGTGGCGCCATTTAATATATTATTAAGTATTGCCCAATCATATAAAGAACGTAATTGCGCAATAAGTTCATAATCATCACCTATAGCCGATGCCAATTCTAGGTGCTTTTCTTCATCCATTCCTAAAGAAAAAGAGTCAAGTTCTGCATATTCATCCTTTGCAAATAATTCTTTTACTTTACAAGAACCACCCGCAAGCAATTTTATAATACAGTAAAGATTAAATGGAAATTCTTCAGTTACATCTTTCTTAGGCTTTTGGCCTTCGAGTAAAACCTCTGCTAATTTTTGTTCCTTAACTCTAATTCCTGTCTTACTTTTCAAAACGTTACCAAGTTCAATTAAATCAGGCGTACTCCATGGAATGGTATAACCATTATCCCTAAAATACGCATTTAAGTTCTCATACGTTTCTGTAATATCTGCAATCTTTGATACATTATCTTCATCAAGATTATCAAGAAAATGTCCCCTATGAGCAACAAGCCACGCGCACGCCAAATAAACCAATCTAACATCATGTGGCGCAGGATTATTCATTAACTCAACTATAAGATGATGAATTGTTGGATACTCACTGTGATACTGTTTATCTGTATAATTTTTATCATTAAATAGCGTGTACTCATCTTCAGCATCTTCTCTATACTTATAGCTTTCCGCTAATCTAAAGAAAAAGCGCTCATCCGTTTTTGCAATCTCTTTTGCAAAAATTTCCTGTAATAAATTTACTCTTTGCTTTCTTCTTTCCAGTCTTCTTCTTGCGGTTCTAAATCCACGTCTTTCCGCATTTGTCTTACCCGCATCAAATATATGCGATCCCCATGCAGACTCTCCATGAAATTTCAGTAAATTATATTTTTTATCTGTAACAGCATATCCAACCGAATCTGTACCTACATCCAATCCAAGATAATATTTTACCTTTTTCATATTGACACCCTCACTTTGTTATATTATTATATTAGTGAATTCACAGTCCCCTGTGAATTTGTACTGCGAGTTCAAATAAAAGTTAACTCAATCCGCCGGTTCATCCGGCTGCACAGTGTGTGCTTAAAGGCTTCGTAAGAAGTCTTTTTTTTTGTCATAAAATTCTACCATTGCATTAGTCCAATAATTAGTACTTAAATAATGATATAATTATATTTTTAGCGCCATTCTTAAAATTCATCTATATACGTTTATACTTGTCTTTTAATAAAATCGCAACTACGACCATCACAATACATATACTTATCCATTGCGATGTTGAAAAGTACAAGAGTTTTCCCCTATATGTGTCACCGCGGAAGAATTCCAATACAAATCTTGCTACGGAATATGAAACAAGATATATATAAATATACTTATCTTCCAGCTTATGCAAAAACAGAAAGACTAACAATACTCCAAAAATCACAAAATCTATAACAGCTTCTGCTAACTGCACAGGAAAAAGCCCTACACCGTTAGGTGCATATGATGAGCTCACATAATTCACTGCGCATATTCCATCATACTCCATGCCATAACAGCATCCGACTATATAACACCCTATTCTTCCGAATCCATGCACAAGTGGCATTACGGGAATCAATATATTAAGCTGCTCTTTTATATCTTTTCCGAAATACTTTGACGCAATAACAGTTCCGATAATTGCTCCAAAAAGCCCTCCATAAAATACAAATCCTCCGGTTAGATATGCTATGACTATATCTTTTATCTTATCCGAATTATCTGCTATCAGCGTTACTATATTCTTACTCTCAATAATAAGATACAATATCTTTGCGCCAAGCATTGCAAAAATGCACGCCCATACGTATATATAAATACTGTCATCTATGCTCTTTTTCCTATATTTACAAGCAAAAGCTATATAGAAAAAGCCTGCCGATACGCCAATCAAGCCCATAAGGCCATAAACAGGTATCTGTCTTCCAAAAATATATAAATAATCCATTTTCTTATAATAACAAAGGGCGTCAAAGACGCCCTTTATCAATTCTGTTAAACTGGTTTCAATTTATAAAGTTCCAAGTCCTGCAAGTAAGCCTGCGCATGCTACACATGCAACAAATACAAACGCACCACCGACAAGACCGATAATTGAGCAAACAAGACCACCGGTTCTGATACCGCTTGTGTTACCATCTTTCTTAGCCATTGAAGCTAAGATAATACCAACAATACCACAAATAATTGATACTATTGCTCCCCATCCAAAGAACCAGAATACAACCGCAATAATACCAAGTACTAAACTGGCAATTGCTTTTCCCTTTCCAGGTTCTTCACCGTTAGGCATAACATTCGGATTATTGTTTACGTCCATCCTAAAGACCTCCTAAAATACTCTCTATAAGCAAAATTGCTTACATGTTCATTCTAACAAACAGAGCAAATAAATTCAACAATTAAATAACAATCATTTAACCGTGAATACTATTTTCTTTGATGTCCAAACATTATCATCATACTCAACTTCAATTACTTCTGCATCATCAGGAACCTCAAATGTTACGGTTCCCTTAATCTTTCTTCCTGCTGATATAGTTCCGTTTAAATTATCATCTCTTAAATATGTCTGATCACAAGCCACACCGTTTGCATAGCAGCAGAATGAAAAAGCACTTACAATTCTATCCGAATTACCTGTATTTTCAAATTCAAATGTAAGTGACACAAAATGATATCCGCTCTTAGGTTGAATAAACTGATTATCACTTGTGTAATCTTCACAAGAAACATACTTTATATTGACCTTGCTTCCTGCAACAATATCGCCTACTTTATACGCATCCTCAGTTCTTGTTGTGTTCTCTTCGAGAACGTATCCCGAATCTTTATTTCCTTCAAATGCAAATTTAATCTTCTCATTTGTAAAAACATTAGTTTCATACTCTACTTCTATTACTTCTGCATCAACAGGGACCTCGAAATATATCGACCCCATAGTTGAACGTCCCGCAGAAAGTGTTGCCGACAAATCATCGTCATCATTGCTGTAATGCATGTCACACGCATAGCCATCTGCATAACAATCAAAACTATAAAATGAAATGCTCTCATCTTTCTTTCCCGCATTTATAAAGGCAAATGTCAAAAAGATATATTTCATACCATCTTCAGGCTGCATGAATTCGTTATCTTCAGTATAATCACCTGAAGATACATAAACGATTTTAATATCACCATCTTTTAAAATATCACCAACATTGTATATATCTTTTACTTGAATATCATCATCTTTCGAATCATCATTATTATCATTATTTTCTTTAGACGTATCATTCTTCTTATCCTTTTCCGTCGCCACTTTATTGTCACTATCTTTCTTTGAATCATCACCCGAGCCAAATGCTGCACCAAGAATTCCTATAACTACAATGACCACAAGAACAATAAACCATGCCCTTTTATAGAATGGTTTTTTAGGTTTAGATGCCTTTACTTCATTATTGATTTCACTCATTTCAACTACCTCCTCCAAGGGTTTTCTTAAACTACGGTATGATTATAACATTAAGAAATCATCTTCGTTTCCCCCGTAACAGTGGCAATTTAAAAGCGGCTTACTCATGTAAGCCGCTTGTTCTTAATGCATCCATTCCGTTTGCCTTTAATACTTCATTTACATCTATAATACTTCCGGGATGCTCATTAAATAAAATCATTAAAAGTGCATCTCGCGGAATCTTCGCATATAATTCTGGCATCTGATACTTCTTTAAGGCTCTTTGCGTTTCCTCTAATGTAAGACCTCCCGCATAGCATATTCGCAATATAACATCTCTCTGCTTTGTATGCTTTTCCCCGGATAAAAGCTTATATCCATATCTTTCTGGAATATCAGCAAGAAGAAATACTTCCTGCTGGGTTATTTGCTTTTCCCTGAAGAGTTCTTTAATGTATACCGCAAAAGCATCAAAGTCTTCATTCATACTCTCTTTATTGTCGCTTAAATATTCGTCAAAATCCGACAAATGCGTCTTTCCCAAAATTCCGACTAACTTTTTTGTGTTTTTCTCGCCCAAAACAATCACCTATCTGTTATAATAATATCCGTAACAGTAAACTACGGAAAGAAGGTTTATGTCATTGGATATCAATAAACGACTCACCCTCTCTTACTATAAAACAATAACAGCAATTAACGAATCGCACAATATCTATCTTGTAAAACATTCAGAAACGGGAAAAGTTTGTGTAAAAAAGATACTGGATGTTTATAATACCGATATTTATCGCAGATTGTACAATAATCATATTGAAGGCACCCCAAGGATAATCGATTTTGATGAAGAAGACGGAAGGCTTACTGTGATTGAAGAATATATATGCGGAACCTCTTTGTCTGAGATGATTTCAAGCGGCACATTAACTGCAGACGAAATAATAAATTATATGATAAGTCTCTGCACAATACTTGAAAAACTGCATTCTCAAACTCCGCCTATCATACATAGAGATATAAAGCCATCCAATGTTATAATAACGGGTTATAACGAACTGTTTCTACTTGATTTCAATGCGGCCAAACACTATAACGAAAGTGAAAATAGCAACACTGTACTACTCGGAACAGAAGGCTATGCAGCACCGGAGCAATACGGTTTTGGCTCTTCCTCTCCTAAAACAGATATATACGCTTTAGGCATCTTGTTAAAAGAAATGCTCGACAGCGCGAATTTACGTGATACAATATACACTCACATTGTTGATAAATGCACTAAATTAGACCCAAAAGAGCGCTATAAAAATGTAACTGCATTAAAGAGTGCATTAAAATGTCAAAAACCAATTGTTGAAAAGAAGGCACCAAATGGCATACTACAATTTCTTCCTCCGGGATTTAGAACATTAACTCCATGGAAAATGATTGTTGCGACACTCTCATATTTATTCTTCGGGGCACTTTTTCTCACTATGGAAATAGGTGAATTAACCGGATATCTTCTTTGGCTTGAACGTATATTTATATTCCTTATGTTCTTAGGCGTTGTTGCCGGCAGCTGCAACTATATGGACATTCAAAGCTACATACCGATATTTAAGACAAAGAACAAGTTTCTACACTTCCTATTCGTTATTTTACTTGATGTTGGAATCGTCTTTGGCCTACTCATTTTGTTATTCATACTCGAGCAACCATATTATGAATAAATATGTAACAAATTCGCACTTGAAATCGGCAGAAAATACTGTAAAATATAAAAGGTTGACTTTGTACATATTGTTAAGTGCTTTTACCTGATATATGCGTATATCGGTGATATATCGGGCGGCACGTTTTATAGAAAGATGAGGTTTTTAGATGATTAGTGCCAATAATGTCTCTCTTCGCTTTGGAAAAAAGGCGTTATTCGAGGATGTTAATATCAAATTTACGGAAGGTAACTGCTACGGTATAATCGGTGCGAACGGTGCCGGAAAGTCTACGTTCTTACGTATCCTTACGGGTGAACTTGAGCCTACAAGCGGTGATGTTACAATCACACCGGGCCAGAGACTTTCATTCCTCCAGCAGGACCACTTTAAGTACGACGAATACCCTGTACTCGATACAGTAATCATGGGTAACAAGCACCTTTATGATGTCATGAAGGAAAAGGATGCCATCTATATGAAGGAAGACTTCTCAGATGAAGACGGTATCCGTGCTTCGGAACTCGAGGCAGAATTCGCCGAGATGGACGGATGGAATGCAGAAAGTGACGCTGCCACAATCCTTAACGGACTTGGCGTACCTACAGAATTCCACTACACATTAATGAAGGATATGACAGGTGCCATGAAGGTCAAAGTGCTCCTTGCACAGGCTCTCTTCGGTAACCCTGATATCTTACTTTTAGACGAGCCTACAAACCACCTCGATCTCGATGCTATCGGCTGGCTTGAGGAGTTCTTAATTAACTTTGAAAATACAGTCATCGTGGTAAGCCACGACAGATACTTCTTAAATAAGGTCTGCACACATACGGCTGATATCGATTACGCAAAGATTCAGCTTTACGCTGGAAACTATGACTTCTGGTATGAGTCTAGTCAGCTTATGCTTAAGCAGATGAAGGAAGCCAATAAGAAGAAGGAAGAAAAGATCAAGGAATTACAGGACTTTATCTCCCGTTTCTCTGCAAATGCTTCCAAAAGCAAGCAGGCAACTTCAAGAAAGCGTGCTTTGGAGAAGATTGAGCTCGATGAGATCAAACCTTCTTCAAGAAAGTACCCTTACATTGACTTTAGACCTAGCCGCGAAATCGGTAACGAAGTACTTACTGTTGAAGGTATTTCAAAGACAATAGACGGTGTAAAGATTCTTGACAATGTATCATTTATCGTAGGTCATGACGATAAAATTGCATTCGTCGGTGGAAATACTCTTGCAAAGACTACATTATTTAAGATCTTAGCAGGTGAAATGGAACCTGACGAAGGTTCTTACAAATGGGGAATTACGACGTCAATGTCCTACTTCCCTAAGGACAACACAAAGATATTCGATAACGATTACCAGATTGCTGAGTGGCTTACTCAGTTCTCCGAGATAAAGGATGCCACATATGTCCGCGGATTCCTTGGACGTATGCTTTTCGCAGGCGAAGACGGTGTTAAGAAAATGCGCGTCTTATCCGGTGGTGAAAAAGTTCGTGTTCTTCTTTCTCGTATGATGATTGAAGCATCAAACGTACTTATCTTAGATGAGCCGACTGACCACCTCGACATGGAATCAATCACAGCTTTAAATAATGGTTTAATCAAATTCCCGGGCGTGCTTTTATTTGCATCCCGTGACCACCAGGTAGTTGAAACAACTGCTAACCGTATTATTGAGTTTCTACCTGACGGAACATTTGTTGATAAGATTACAACTTACGACGAGTACCTTGCAAGCGACGAAATGGCTCGTAAGCGTACTGTTTACACAAAGTCTGATGACGAGGAAACAGATAACTAATACTTACGTGTACTCTTAGAAGTAATGCCCGATACATAGACAAAAGCGTTTGGAATTATCTTATACGTATCACCTAAGATTGCGACTACATCATATCTTATCTTCTTATCTTCGGGGATTTTGTGATGTATCCTGTAAACATCGGATACTGCTGAGATTACAGCTTGTTTTTTGAAATCTACGGCTTCCATAGGGAGGCCGTATTTTTTTGTCTTTCGATACTTTACTTCGACGAATATGAGGTATCCGTCACGGCTTGCTACTATATCTACTTCTCCTTTTCGACAACGATAGTTTTTCTCTATAACTTCGTAACCGTTAAGGATTAAGAGTTTTTCAGCAAGCGCTTCCTTAGTGGTTCCTACTTGCCTCTTATTCATTAATTATAAAAACTTCTCCTTTAATTTATCCATATCTGATACGTATACAAGAATTTCTGCGACAGCATCATAAAGTTCCGGTGGAATTGCATCACCTATTTCAAGCTTAGACAACGTTTCAGCCAAAGGCGAATCCTCATATAATGGGACATCAGCCTTTTTAGCTTCTTCTATAATCTTTTCCGCTATAAGACCGGTACCTGTAGCGAGGATTTTAGGCGCAGAATCACCCTTCTCGTAGGAAAGCGCAACGGCGGTCTTTTTCTTTTGGATTACCTTTTCTTCTGCCATACCTTATACCTTCACATCAAATGCCATCTTAGAATAGCTAATCTTAGGGAGCGGAGCACCCATTATCTTCTCCATAAAGGTCTCCTCCTTACCGTCTCCCATCTTACTAGCGTCGATGTTTACAGCAAAACCTTTATCGGAAAGTCGTTTCGTCAAAATATCTATATGCTCAAGCACGAGGTTTAAAGAATCCTCATCCGCAAGCATGAAATGAGTCTGTAACTTCTTTTGTTTCAATGCTATATCTACATCCGTAGTTCCAAGATGTTCCATCTCAAGATGAAGATGCGCGGTTATCTCTTCATTCGGATTTAAAAGGCGCTTCTTATTCGTAAATACGTAAAGATCACCTGTTGCATGCTCGGATGCCATCTTTAAAGGAATCTGGACATACTGATATAAGTGATTAGCCTCATTTATAAATGAAAGGTTATTCTTAACATCTATGATATCCTTTGTCAAAGACTCAGGTACGTTCTTATTGCTATTTAACGTATCGTAAATCTTTGATAACTGCTTATTGATTCTGTTATAAAGCTTATCGACCTCTTCTTTATTTTTAAGCTTATCAGGCTCTACGAAAAACTGTTCCTTTAAGGCCTTTTCAAAAAGACCCTTAAACTCTTTTGAATTAAGTATATCTTTTGTCGCCGCTTCGCCGAAAGAATTGTTCTTCAATAATTCTGTAAGCTCAAGCAAGAGCTTTGTATACTGCTTATCATTTACTGCTGAATCCTGTGCTGCTAACTTTTCAGGAGAAATCTCTGTCTGCTCTTGCATTTTCTCCTTTACATCTTCCGGCAATTCTCCGTTTTTAAGTTCTTCCAAAACCTTTTCCGGATTTACCTCATCTCCGGCATTATCTGCCGTGTTCTTCAGTGAATTCTTTAGTAGTTCTTCAATATTTAAATCCTGTTTTAAATTATTAACGGTGCCATTTCCACTTTCTTCCGGATTCTGTAACTGAGCTTTTTCAGTATTTTCTGCACCGTTTTCGCCTTGAAGAAGTTGCTTTACTTCTTCAAGCTCTTTTCCGCTCAAAAGATCTATCTTAGGAGCGATACATCTATCAATTTCTCCCGTCTTTGCTGCTATATCTTTTAACAACGAATCTATATCAACTTTTTGTTTTACGCTTGTTTCTATGGCTTTGTCGCTTTCTTCAATGCTGATTATATATTTGTTGCCGTCAATTTGACTTTTTTTCACTTCGCTTAAATCTTCCGATAAAACATTCGCAATATCTGACATTACATCGCTACTGCCGCTTTTACCTACGAAATTAGGTATTTCTTTTGCTATTCTCGTAAGTGGGGTCTCCAGCTTACCTTCTCCATTGTCATAGTTTTTAATCTGTTCAAGATTAGCCTCATTGATATTAATTCCAAGTTTCTTTAACGATGTAAGGTCGTCTACTCTCTCCTCATTAAATACATATGCAGTCTTTACCATGCTTCCGACATTATCCGGATCTATAGGCATGGACTTATCCATCATGCTCTTAACCATATCGATAGCACGATCGGTCGGGTCAAATCCCGCCTGTGCCAGTGCTTTTAATATTGTAGGGGAAGCGTTTTGATTCTGGGTAAGAAGTTTTAAAGAAACCTTACCCTTGTCATTTGAAGATACAAGGAAATATGCCAGCTGATCCTTCGAAAGATTAACTCCCTGATCCATTCTGGCGTTAAATGTATCACCGTTAGAAAGTGTAACTGTTACAGTATCATTAAGTCCTTCCGTTATCTCTCCCGCAAATATTGAACCCTTCGCAAGCTCTGCCAGTAACTGCCTGTCTCCTGAAGACTGTGAAGAAACCACACCCGTATCACCCACTTGTGCTACGTTTTGCGCATCAGCGATTGTGCGGGTATTCATATCAATATTCACTTTAGAGAGAATATCGGATATCTGCATATTTTCACCTTTACTTAGACTATACAAAATTCTTGATAAAAGACCTTCTGTGTATAGGACAAGGACCGTATTCCTTTAATGCGGCAATATGAGCTGCAGAGCCGTATCCCTTATTCGAATCAAAGCCATACTCAGGATACTTGTCGCTCATTTCCACCATATAACGGTCTCTTGTAACCTTTGCAACAATTGATGCTGCACCGATTGTAATACTCTTCGCATCACCTTTTATAATAGGCACCTGTGTTATATCAACACCCGGTATCGTAACCGCATCATTTAATAATATATCGGGAGTAACTGACAATTTCTTAATAGCCTCACGCATTGCCTCATAGGTCGCCTGTAAGATATTAATTTCATCTATTCGTTCAGGTGTCGCAGTTCCTATCGCATAGCTTACTGCCTCTTTGGTAATAATGTCATATAGCTCTTCGCGCTTTTTCTCACTCAATTTCTTGGAATCATTTATCCCAAGTATACGACATCCCTTAGGAAGTATTACCGCACATGCCATTACCGGACCGGCTAAAGGGCCGCGTCCCACTTCGTCTATTCCACATATAAAATCATACTCGGAATACTTCTCTTCATATTCTCGTAGTGCCTCTATTCGTGCAACTTCCTTTTCGTATTTTAATTGTCTTTTAATTTCTGTCTCTTGCTTTTTAGTAAGCTTATCTGCCATTATTCTTGTTCCCCGAACTAATCTTCTTCTGCGTTACCGTTCTTAATCTTACCGAACTTATTAAACGGGAATATTCTAAAAATTGCTCTGCCTTCAATCTTATCAAAGCTTATAAGTCCTACGTCCTCATATCTGCTGTCGCGACTGCAGTTTCTGTTATCACCGAGCACGAAATACTCATCCGGTCCAAGGGTTATCGGATTTGCTGCAAGACCCGGAGATATAATTGTCTCTTTTCCGTAATTTTCTATCAATAATACATCATTAATATAAATATTACCGCTTTCGTCTATATAGACTGTCTCATTAGGAAGACCAATTATTCTTTTGATATAAAGAGTATTCTCTTCCTGCTCATATGGGAACACAATTATCTCAAAACGTTTTGGATCTCTGAATCTATAGGTTATCTTATCAACTATGAGATTATCCTCATCATGAAGTGTCTCATTCATTGAATCGCCTATAACGATTGTACGCTGTGCGACATAGTTTATTATAAGATATGCGGCGAGAAAAATTCCCAGCAAATACATCATAAAATATAATGCCGATTTAATATTCTTTTCGCGTTCTTGCTTTTTCTTCTCTTTTTTTTCTTCCGGAGTTAAAGTCTTCACTTCTTCCTTCTCATCCGGAATTAGAACTCTGGTTTCTTCTTCCATTACTGTCACCTCTATATGCTTTCTTCCTTAGGTACTTCCAGGGATATTCTGCCAAGCTTTCCGCTTCTGTATTCATCTATAAGGATATTGGCAGCTTTTTCGGTATCTATTTCGGAGCCTTTCTTTAAAGCTCCTCTACGTCTTCCGATATTCTCAAGTACTTCGTACGCACTGCCTTCCTCTTCAACTTCAAATCTGCCCGAAACAAGACCCGGAGAAATCTTTCTTAATCTTTCTATTAAATCTAATGAAAGCTCCTCAATATTTAAAATCTGGTCGTTTATTGAGCCTATAAGAGCAAGCTTTACCCCGACTTCCTTATCCTCAAACTTAGGCCAAAGTATACCCGGTGTATCAAGAAGCTCCACATCCTTATTAAGTCTTATCCACTGCTTGCCCTTTGTAACTCCCGGTTTATTACCTGTCTTTGCCACAGCTTTTTTAGCAAATGAATTGATAAATGTAGACTTGCCGACATTAGGTATACCTACAATCATCGCACGTATAGGGCGATTTAATATACCACGCTTACGATCACGCTCAATCTTATCCTTACATGCAACCATAACGGATGACAATACATCATTCATCTTATTGCGGTTTCTCGAATCAAGCGGTACAACCTCATATCCGAGGTCTTTAAAATATTTAATCCACTTTAAAGTAATCGTCTCGTTCGCAAGATCTGCCTTATTCAAAAGAATCATTCTCTTCTTATTCGCCGACATGCTGTCAATATCAGGGTTTCTCGACGCAAGCGGGATTCTTGCATCCAAAAGCTCAATCACAAGATCTATAAGCTTTATATCTTCCTGCATTGCACGACGTGCCTTGGTCATATGACCCGGATACCAATTTATATTAGGTGTATTATTCTCTACCATCAAAAACTCCTTAAATCTATCTTATAAGTTTCATTTTCTTAAGAGGAAAAAGCAAGAACCATGCCTTTCCTACTATATACTCCTTCTTTACCAAGCCTATATTCGCATAACGGCTGTCTTCGGAGTTATTACGATTATCGCCCAAGACGAAATACTCATCCTTTTCAAGCTTTATCTCATTTTCCACAAGTCCGGCATAATCCATAAGTTCCGTCTGGATTTCCTCTTCAAATATCTGCCCGTTTACATATAAAATCCCATTTGCTATGCGCACAGTATCGCCCGGTGTGGCAACAACTCTCTTAACGTAATAATGCGATTTCTCGTTACCGTTCGGAAGAAAGATAACAATATCGTTTTGCTTTGGTTCCGAGAATATATAAGCAAATTTATTGGTTAATAGCCATTCACCGTCATTATACTGCGGAGACATGGAATTACCGATAACTCTCGTTCTCATTCCAAAGTAATATACAAAAAGGAATGCAAGTCCTATTACAATAAGCACCTGCATTGCGTATAAAGCAATCTCTTTTACCAAAGGCACATTTATTCTGTGTCTTCTTTTACCGAACGAAAGTCCTCCGCCTCTGCGTCTCATAACCAATCTCCTGTATGGAATAATACTCCTTTAATTATACCAAAACTACACGAAAAAAGGAACAATTACAAAGTAATTGTTCCTTATCGTTGTACTTATTATTTTACGATTTCTTTAACCTTAGCTGCCTTACCAACACGGTCTCTTAAGTAATAAAGCTTAGCTCTTCTTACCTTACCACGTCTTACAACTTCGATCTTCTCTACGAATGGTGAATGTAATGGCCATGTCTTTTCAACGCCAACACCGTTTGAGAACTTTCTTACAGTGAATGTCTCGCGGTTTGATCCACCCTGTCTCTTAAGTACAGTTCCTTCGAAAACCTGAATTCTCTCACGGTTTCCTTCCTTAATCTTAGCTGATACTCTAACTGTATCACCTACTCTAAAGTCAGCGATTTCTGACTTTAACTCTGCTGCTTCGATCTTCTTGATGATCTCGTTCATTTTATATTCCTCCTAATAAATCGATGTTCTTAATGCTTATGTGCAACAGAGGACCATCTCTACTTCAGACCAAAATATTATACCAAGTCAAGGAAGAATATGCAAGCATTATTTTATTAAATCTTATAACTTTTACCTAAAAATAATTACAAGTCAGCTATATCATCTTTGATAGCCATAAATACTTCTATAAGGTTCGGATCAAAATGTGATCCGGCATCTTCCTGCAGGATCTTATATACCTCTTCCAGCGGGAACGCTTCCTTATAGCAACGTTTCTCTTTTAAAGCATCATAAACATCCGCTATGGCCATAATTCGTGCCGAGAGCGGTATATCTTCGCCGGCCAATCCCTTAGGGTAACCCTTACCATTCCACTTCTCATGATGGAACTCCGCAATATCGGATGCAACATTTAAAAATGCCTTATCCTCAATATTTCGAAGGGTATCATGAATAATCTCACGGCCATATACCGTATGCTTTTTAACCATCTCAAACTCTCCGTCTGTAAGCTTGCCCGGTTTTAAAAGAATTGTATCACTTATCTTAATCTTACCGATATCATGCATCGGAGCTGCCATACCAACATCGCGAAGGAATTTGTCATCCAGAATATCAGGATACATTCCACGTTTCTTAGCTTCCGTTGCAATAGCTTTAACTACCGCGGCTGTACGTTTAACGTGCTCTCCCGTGCCTTCATCTCTACCTTCTACAAGGTTCGCCATACTTAAGATGAAGTCGAATTTAAGGTTATCAAGCTTATCCATCTGCTCTTTAACCTTCTTCGCAAGGTCAGTTCTATACTCATTTAATTCAATCGCACGTCTTATACGCGATAATACGGACTTCGGCTGAATAGGCTTAACCGTATAATCAACAGCACCCAGGGAAAAGCACAACGCTTCAGTCTCAGGCGCATTATCAGCTGTCAGGAATATAACCGGTATGTTCTCGGTTTTAGGATCTGCCTTTAAGCGCTTAATAAGCTCCCATCCGTCCATTTCCGGCATCATAATATCAAGTAATACAAGATCCGCCGTTTTAGTCTCAAAATACTTAAGGCACGCTTCACCCGAATTCAACAGTACAGGCGTAAAGTCACCACTCTCATCCAAAAGCATACGTGCACGAATAAGATTGCTCTTTTCATCATCTACGACTACTATCGTCTTTTTAATGTCTGACATGGCTACTTCCTTTCGCTTTGAATATATTTTTCATAAAGATCCGGCCTGAACTTCTTTGTTCTTTCAATAGACTCCTCAAGCCGCCATTTTTCGATATTCTTATGGTGTCCGGAAAGCAAAATCTCAGGAACTTTCCTCCCGTTCCACTCCTCCGGTCTCGAGTACTGAGGATATTCTAACAGATAATTATGAAAACTTTCTGTTTCACCCGATTCTTCATTTGTTAAAACTCCCGGAACCATTCTCGATATTGCATCGACCATAACCATTGCAGGAAGTTCGCCTCCCGTAAGGACAAAATCACCTATCGACACAAAATCGGTAACTATTTCTTCCAACACGCGCTCGTCTACGCCTTCATAATGCCCGCATAAAAGGATTACGTTATCTGCAGAGGCATATTCAACGGCCATTTTCTGGTCAAATGTATGTCCCCAGGGAGTAAGATATACAACCCTTGTCGTTCCTTTCAAATCCTTTATAACATCATTATACGCGTCAAATATAGGCTGCGCCTGCATAACCATCCCGGCGCCTCCGCCATACGGATAGTCATCCACTTTTTTATGTTTATCCTTGGTATAATCGCGGATATTTACAGCCTTTATGTCAATTATTCCTTTTTCCATCGCGCGACCCAGAATACTCTCCGTAAGCCCTGCCATTACCATTTCAGGAAAAAGCGTTAAAATTATAAACTTCATAATAATCCTTTAAATCTATAAATCCAATAAGCCCGGAAGAAGATGCACATGGACATATTCTTCGACTATATCAACTTTCTTTATGCAATCGTCAATTACAGGGATTAAAATATCCTTACCCGATTCATCGGTTACTACATACACGTCGTTAGCTCCCGTCTGTAAAACATCCGTAAGCTCACCAAGATATGTACTGTAATCTCCGTCATCATTTTTGTCGTAATATACCTTAAGGCCCAAAAGATCTGCTACAAAGTACTCGCCTTCCTCAAGTTCTATGGCATTCTCCCTCGTAACAAATATATCCGCGCGACGTAACGGTTCAATTGACTCCGGTGTATCGTATCCTTTTATCTTTAATATAACATCAGTATCAGACGCCTTGGCAGATACAACTTCCGCGTTAAATTCTTTATCGCCTTTTCTTATTATAACGTCTTTTAATTTCTTAAAACGTGCATTGTCTTCCGTTGTCGAAAAGACTTTAAACTCTCCATGCACTCCGTGTGGCTTTATTATCGAACCTACTCTGAATTCTTTTTGCATATTACTCCCTTAAACTTAATCCATACTTGTTTAAATTATAGCACATAGCTTATAGTAATGCGAGTGCTTACACGCAGAATACAATCGTTTATCACATTTTGTGCTTTTGCCTCATAAGAGAAAAGCTGCCGCTTTCGCGACAGCTTAAGTATTTATTATTCGGCTTTATCTAAGATATCAACCAATACTTTCTTATCTTCTCTTGTTGCTGCTGCTTTCACAACAGAACGAATGGCCTTTGCTATACGGCCCTGTTTTCCAATTACCTTTCCCATATCGGAAGGTGCTACATGAAGTTCTACAATAAGAGCATTGTCGTTCTCTCTCTCGGTAACTACTACCTGGTCAGGGAACTCAACCAACGCCTTCGCGATAACTTCTACGATCTCTTTCATCCTGTACACCTCGCGTTTAATTATTTAATGATGCCGGCTATCTTGAAGATCTTGCTAACCTGCTCTGTTGGCTGAGCGCCGTTAGCTAACCACTTCTTAGCAGCTTCCTCATTTACATGGAATTCGCTTGGATCTTTGGATGGATCATAAGTACCAATCTCTTCTACGAATCTACCATCTCTTGGAGATCTTGCATCTGCAACGATGATTCTATAGAAAGGAGCCTTCTTCTGTCCCATTCTTCTTAATCTGATCTTAACTGCCATTTTAATTCACCTCCGTAATATTCTAAGCTAATAATTAACTTTATTTAAAAAGGAAACTTCATTCTTCCCTTTTTACCGTTACCGAACATGCCCGGCATCTGCTTCATCATTTTCTGCGTCTGCTCGAACTGCTTAACCAGGCGGTTAACTTCCGCAATATCTACACCCGCGCCACGGGCTATGCGGTTCTTTCTGCTTGGATTCAAGATCTTAGGATTTCTTCTTTCTTTAACGGTCATCGAGTAAATAATTGCCTCTACTCTTGCCATCTTCTTCTCATCCACCATGCCTTCAAGCTGTGATGTATTAACACCAAGATTAAGTCCGAGTCCCGGAAGCATTGAGAGTACCGAAGAAAGTCCGCCCATCTTCTTCATCTGCTTCATTGATTCAAGGTAATCCTCAAAATCGAATTCACCTTTTTTCATCTTCTTATCGAGTTTCTTTGCAGCCTCTTCGTCGATTGCATCTTCAGCTTTTTCAATAAGAGTAAGCACATCACCCATTCCGAGGATTCTAGATGCCATACGCTCCGGATAAAACTGCTCAAGATCCGATAATTTCTCACCCATACCTACATAGTAGATAGGCTTTCCGGTTACGGCTCTTATAGAAAGTGCCGCACCGCCTCTTGTATCACCGTCAAGCTTTGTTAAAACAACTCCGTCGATTCCGACCTTTTCGTCGAATGTCGAAGCTACGTTAACTGCTTCCTGACCTGTCATGGAGTCTACAACGAGGACTGTTTTATTAACAGGAACCGCTGACTTTATATCTACAAGTTCCTGCATCATGTCGTCATCTACCTGTAAGCGACCTGCCGTATCGAGGTATATAACGTTATGACCGTTTTTCTTAGCGAACTCTATCGCTTCCTTAGCGATTACAGCAGGCTTTTTGTCCGTACCCATTTCGAATACATCAACGCCCATCTTCTCGCCGTTAACCTTCAACTGCTCAATAGCCGCAGGTCTATAAACGTCAAGTCCTACAAGGAGCGGTTTTTTACCCTTTGACTTAACTTTTCCCGCAAGCTTTGCTGCAGTTGTTGTCTTACCTGCACCTTGGAGACCTGCCATCATGATTATCGTGGTGTGTCCCGCTTCAAGCTTTATCTCTTCAGTCTCAGAGCCCATAAGCTTAATCATTTCTTCATTAACAATCTTAATTACCATCTGTCCCGGATTAAGACCGTTCATGACATCCTGACCGATTGCTCGCTCTTCGACATCTTTTATAAATTGTTTAACAACCTTAAAATTGACATCTGCCTCAAGAAGTGCCATTTTGACTTCTTTCATGGCGGTTTTAACATCTTCTTCTTTTAAAACACCTTTGCCACGCAAATTCTTGAAAACGTTAGTCAGTTTCTCGGTTAAACTGTCAAATGCCATCCTACAATTCCTCTAATATCTTCTTCGATATAGCCTTTATCTTATCTATCTTAACTTTATCGTAATTTTTTTCCAATGAATCGGCGATTCGCTCAATCTCCTTAACCTCTTCCTTGGTCTCTTTAAACCTTTCAACCAAATGAAGCTTATCTTCATAATCGGTAAGTATCTTATTGCAACGCTTCAAAAGATCATGCACGCCCTGTCTCGATATTCCCTCGCTCTCACCTATCTCCGAAAGCGAAAGGTCTTCGAAATTGGCTGCCTCAAATATCTTTTGCTGATGTTCGGTTAAAAGCTCACCGTAAAAGTCGTAAAGAAGACTCACATCATATATCTTACGAATCGAATCATTATTGTTCATGTCTTTCACCCTTGTAAAGTAATAACACTTTACATCACACGTTTGTCATTGTACTACGTGCGTGTGTGCCTGTCAAGTATTTTTTCTTTACATCTTAAAAATTTCTGTTACTATTATCTATAGGTTTATATTACGAGGTAAAAGCTATGAACTGCTACGTATACTTAAAAAAGACAGATCCCGCTACTTATAACAACAAAGCAATGCATGACCTTGCGTATGAAATGCTTGACGAAATACTTGTTGAAAAATATAATATCAATTTAAATTCTTGTGAAATCGTGACTAATGAGCACGGCAAGCCTTTATTCTCCAATCCCGCCCTTCCATTTTTCAATATCTCTCACACAAGGGGTGCAGTTTTGGTCTGCGTATGTGATTGTAATATAGGTTGCGACGTCGAACATGAACGCAAGCTTTCCGAAGCAATGATAAAGCGCGTATTTAATGAACAGGAATTAAAAATAGAAAAAGGTCCAAAGCTTTTACTTTGGACCTTTAAAGAAGCGTATCTTAAAATGATCGGTACCGGGATTTTTAACAAGTCACATAAACCAGACGAAATCTATCCCAATATGGTAAAGCAGGGTACATTGCTTACTTGTAATAATATTTCATACTATCAATTTATAAATGAAAACATATATGGTACGATCTGCATGGATACGTCTCTTCCCGTTAGCATGGTAATTATCGCTTAAATCTATTCATAGACCACCCTCTTTCATAAAGGTTTCTATTTATTTTCTCTTATAAAATGCTGCTACAAGCATACCTCCTAAAAGTACTGCCGCAGAACCTCCAAGCATTATATAATTCTTTACGGCATCCGAAACTTCAGCATCTTCGGATTCTGTATTATCGCGATCAGGCATTGTAAATTCCGCATTACCGCTGGCACTGGATCCTCCGAATCCTCCGTTTTCACCGTTTCCTCCCGAAAATCCTCCGAAGTTACCGTCAGGTGGTGTAGGTCTATTTGAATCATCCGAACCACCGGAATTATCATCGCTGTCGCCGCCGCCAGGGAATCCTCCCGGACCTCCGCCATTGCCCATAGAGCCCATGGCACTGATTGATACGGCACTGCCATCTATAAGTGATTCGTCATCTTCTTTTTGTCCTTCGCTTGTTGAAGCAATCGAACCGTTAAGCTGACCTCTTATACTTTCGCATCTTAATGCACAAAATTTCTTAAGGTTATCAACTCCCTCCGTAAATTCGTCGTATGTACAAAAGCTTGTAGGATCGTTCTCTACATATGAAGCAATCAACGCGTATGCTTCATCAATTATCTCTTCGAGTCTTCCCGATTCATAGAACTGCTCTATAAATTCGTTAAAATACTCATGATACATCTCTAAGTATTCTTCGTTTTCAAAGATCCATGCGATCATAGGTCTTGATGATATGTCTCCACCCGATACCGGAGAATCAATCGGATAATTTATAAGACTTGTCGCATCGGATCCACCTACGAATCCTCCAAATGCCAGATTATAATCCCAGGGAATCATGGAAAGCTGCCCGTCATTCTCATAAAGATAATAGTTATGGATCATCGATCCTGTGTAGCTATCGAAGTTGCATACAAAATTATGTACTACAAAATATCTTATAACTTCTTCTACATCTACCGCGCTCTCAATATCCGTGTTCTCGTTTATTGACTTAAGTGCAGCTATTAAATTGTCTTTATCCTCATCTGTTATGTCTTGCTTGGCGCTGTCAAAGATATTGGAATATGAATCATAATCATCGTCAGTGTATATCAAAGATACATCACTTTTACTCATGCCAGACTGATTGGCTTTATCCATGTCAAAATCTTTGCCGCCTTCACCTTTTCCTCCTCCCATTGTTTGGCTATCAGGCTTATAAAGATTACCGGTAGTATCGGAATAGTTACGCTCCTCAAATGAGTCTTCAACTGCCTCAACTGCCAGGTAAAGTCCAAAGTCTTCACCATTTATTGTTATATATGCAAAGCTTGCAAAGGGGCTATCTACGCCGAATTCAGACATTAATGTATATGTAAGGTAATCTTTCATATATGTGTTGTCCTGAATTACGTTATTAAGGCAGAGCTTATCAAGACCGTAATAAGTATTTGTATCATCATAATGATCAAACTCTATCTTGAAGCTGTATCTGTCATTACCGTATGACGCCACATTTGTAAGCGAAGTATTGCCCTTTACACGGATTGCAACATTTTTGCATGCCTTACCGTCGATTACAACTGTGCAAAGCTGATATTCTTCGGATGTCGCCGATTCAATCAGCGCATCAAAATCATCTATTACTATATCTATCGTATGAACCGTTGAAGTATCAAAAAGTGTGCTTTCATACTTCATTGTTGTTCCTGTATTACCTGCATATGATGAGGAAAAACAGACTAACGTCCCGGTTACGGCTAACATCAAGGCTGTTATGATTGCTCCTATTTTTCCTATATATTTACTGGTTGACATCTAAATACCTCCTTATCCCACCTCGACTTCGTCTCGGTGCGTCGTTCGTCAAGGTGCTGCTCGTGCCAACACAGCAGCACTTTTCCTCACTTAACCCATGTATTCTCCGTTATAGCTTACGAGCACTGCGTTCTTTACGCCTGCCATATCTGATAATATATTGATAAATGCTGTGTTATCATTCTTAAGTCTTATCTCTGCGTTAAGCTCGATATTATCCTTACGTACTGCCTTGCTCTTAATTACGCATCTGTCTGTTACTTCTTTTAAGTACTCTACTGCACTTTCTTCTGATACCTGGTTGTCAAGGTTAAGTACAACTATATAAGGATTTACATGTGATTTTCTGTTTGCAAAAAGTAATAATACTACGCCTATAAGTACACTACCGATGATCGCAAGCGGTATAAGTCCTGCTGCGAGAACTATACCGGCTGCAATCGACCAAAAGAGGAATGCTATATCTAAAGGTTCTTTTATCGCTGTACGGAATCTGACGATTGATAACGCGCCGACCATACCAAGTGATAAAACAACGTTTGAGGTGATTGCTAAAATTACAAAATTCGAAATTAATGTAAGTGCTATAAGTGTTACACCAAAGCTTGATGAGTACATAACTCCCTGAAATGTCTTCTTATATATCAGGAATATGAATATACCTACGCAAAGCGCAAGCAAAAGTGAAATTCCCATATCAAGCAATGATACCGATGCTACTTTCTCCAAAAATGATGATTTAAAAATATCGCTAAATGTCATGATTTATTCTCCTTTATTCTAAAAACTGATTTAAAATTTACTTTATTATCTCTACCTAGTCGTACATTCTGCACGCTGCATACTTTGAATAAGATGATGTCATGGCGCTTTGTAACTGTACCGCATCTCTTATTATCTCCGGCAAATATTCATCCCACTTTACTTCCAGTATTATAGGATTTTCGCTGACGCACATTGTCGGAAGGTCGTTTCTTAAAAAGTCTGTTGCCTTAAGTCCGGTTCTTATATTGTAATCAATTGTTACCCTTACATTTCCCGGGCCGTATACAAACGGTATTCTGTCATAATCAACTACCGTGTAAGGCTTTAATCCTTCGGTTGCCATCTTTCTGTAAAGTTCTCTTAAAAGTGGCTTATCGGATTCGGCTAACTTTTCTGTCTCTCCGTTAAGGATTGCCAAAACCTCATCCATTGAAAGAATCACCTGTTCTTTATTACAAAGACCGTTTATCTTACTTTTCTTTTCAAGTGCTATTCTTGAAGTGTCTTCGTTATAATACCTTAGTCTAAACTTCTCTCTTTTATCTACGCCATCTATCTTTTCTCTTAATGCCTTATCGTAGATATTGTCAAAGTAAAGACTTCTTATCTGATATCCTCCTTCCAAAGCATGTATATCAATCTCCATAACGGCTCCAAGTCTTGATCTTATCTCCAGCATATCGCCGTAGCTTATCGTATGTTTTAACTCATGTCTGAATTTCAAAATCTCTCACCTTCTTTTTCACCTTTGTCCTTATTTTTCTTCAGGATTTTTTACTATGTTCTCCCTTCGATGGTCATAGTATATGATACGAACCTTAGACGAACCTTAGAGAAATAACTTTTTTGAAAAAATTACAAAAAAAGAGGCCGCGGTTTCCCGAAGCCCCGTATCTACGGCATTTCTTTCAAAAAACTATTTTTTAAATTCTACAATAAACTCGATATTTTTATCCTGAACCTTAGAATAAATCTTAGCTTTGTGATGCTCCATTATCTCCTTTGCAACAGATAAGCCTATTCCAAAGCCGCTTTTGCCTTCTTCCTGTGTTCTTGCTTTATTCTCTCTATAGAATCTGTCAAACAAAGCCTTAGTATCTATATTCTCATCTTCTACCGCGTTAACAGTCTTAAACATAACCTTACCGGCATCTTCTTCCGCAATAACCTTTGCAAAAGTCCCTTCAGGCGTATACTTAAGCATATTATCAAGAAGTATATTTATTAGTTTCCTTATTTCATCAGGCTTTGCAGTTATATTTAAGCCTTCTGCAATTTCTGTTGTATATTCCACATTTTTCATTGAGAAAGGCTCTATATAACTTTCGGTACATTTCCTTAATTCTTCGCTTAAGTTCATGCTCACCTTATTTGAATTATCAACGTACTCATCCATCTTAGATAAGAATAACAGATTTTCTGTCATCTTAGATAAACGCTCTACTTGAGTGACTATATTCTTCGTCCACTTATTTTCTCCGTTTATCATTTCCATAGCTTCCGCATTTGCGGAAATAATCGCAAGCGGAGTCTTAAGCTCATGACCTGCGTTTGTAACAAATTCCTTTTGCTTAGCCATATTCTCTGCGATAGGCTTAATTGCTCTATTGGACAAAGCTATTACGAGAAGAAGCATTAAAACTTCGCACAAGAATCCCACAAGTCCTGATAAAACAAGCACTCTTAAATAATCTCCTATGTCACCTGACGTATCAAGGAAAATTACCGTTTTATCTCCAAGTTCACTTGAAACAATTTTATATCTGTAATCACCGATCTTTCCGTCATCATCACCGCTATTTAATACACTTTCGGCATATTCTTTGGCCTTATCTTCCGTAACACTTGACGTTCTGCTTGTATCGGTAAGAACCACATTACCCTCAGCATCATACTTTACGAAGAAAAAGTTCGAAGACATAAATGTATCATAATCATTCTTTTCTCTGCTAAATCCCGTTGGCGGTGGCAACGGTGCATCACTCTCATCATTTCGCATAGGTGGCGGTGAACCCGCATTATTTGTAATTACACTAAGCGTACGCTCGACGTTTCGCTTCTTTATAATAATATTACCGATATTTACCGCACCAAGAAGCAACACTATAAGGGTCGTTATAGCAATCATCGACGATATAACAAATTTTCGTTTAAGAGTCTTAACCATGCTGCTCCTTTCTAGCTTTCTTTATCAGAAACTTCTTCTATCCTATATCCTATATTACGCTTTGCAACTATGTTTACATTAGCACCTATATCGGCAAGATGTTTTCTCAAATATGAAATATATACCCAGACCGTACCGTTTTCAGCATCGGTCTCATATCCCCAAACCTTTGTAAGAAGGTCTTCTGTCTTAAAGTAGTTATTCTTATTACGCATAAAGAGTTCCATCATGGAATACTCCAAATTAGTAAGAACTACTTCCTTATCACCGCATCTAAGCTTAAAATCCTTTTGATCAAGCGAAATATTGCCAAGCGTTACCGTATCCGGTATAAACTCTTCCTTACGACGCATCATTGCACGAAGTCTTGCCAGTAACAGATTCATGGAAAAAGGCTTAGGCAGATAGTCGTCAGCTCCAAGGTCCAAACCTTCAATTTGATCTTCTATCTCTGCCTTTGCGGTAAGAAGTAGTACCGGTGTGTTATTACCTTCCGCACGAAGTTTCTTTAATACGGTAAGTCCGTCCATCTTCGGCATCATGATATCAAGTATTATTCCGTCGTACTCTGACAGAGAAGCATACGAATACGCTTCTTCGCCGTCATAGACACAATCTACGCTGTATTTATTAAATGTAAGCACGTCACATACCGCTTCCGACATGCTTCTTTCATCTTCCGCATAAAGTATTCGCATGGTTTCCTCTTTTTCCTAAAGACTAATCAAGATCCGTTCCGCCATATATCTTCTCATGAAGCAATGTTTCCGCATATGTATCGTCTGCGTAATCTTCCTGAGTTGAAAGATTATAATAATTAAATGTAGAGTATAACTTATCCGTGGCTTCAAGGTACTCTTCATAATTATTGATTGTTAAAAGCCCTTCACCGTCCCTCATATATCTTAAAATAAGACTATTGATCCACGGACCGTAATGTCCGTCATCCTTATAATTATTTAGATCCATCGTTATATCAGAATAATTATTAAACGAATAAAGCTTTATATTCGGACACTGAAGACACTCTTCTATAAGAATTCTTTCAGCATCAAGATATGAACCTATGGTTCCGTCATTAATCTTATCTCTCCACCAAAGACAACTGTAAGGTGTTATAAAATAATAAAACGTAACATCAGGATTATCAAGTGCCACCTGAACAACGTTCTTTTTAACATTGTCCCTTACGGTACGCTTTCTGCTTCCGCGAAGTTCATCTCTTTCAGGAGTCTTAGGGTTTGTCAAATCTGTCCTGTTTATTAAGGTATCAATACCGTAAGTATAATCCCAGCCCCATGTCGCATAGAGATTGAAATTATCTATACCCGGCTTATAATCTGCGTCATTCGAATCATATAGCATCGGAAGAACTCTGTCGAATATGACGTTTCGATTATAAATATACTGAACATCGTCAAGCGGATTTTTATTATAAAGATAATCCGGGAAATCACCAAGGTCAGTTCTTCTGGCATTCTTATCATATTCAAGAAGTGACATATCAAGACCTCTTATTACAGTCTTAAGCTTTGGCTGATATTTTAAGGCCTTTACGACAAGATCATTCATTTCTTTATATGTTCCACCCGAAAAAGGCGTCTTAATACTATTTATATTAAAGAAATAATCTGCTTCCGTTTTTCTAAAATTCTCTGTCATCGAAGTTCCGATAATCATCGCATCAAAATCCGCAAACTTGACTATTCCGTCATTCATTGAGCGCTCATTGTCAAGCGGATAATAAAACTCCTCCGTCTTTGGATTATGATAATGGAAGAACGGATCCACATAGATTACCGCCGCCATAACACTTCCCAAAATCACGCCGACTATAAGTATATAAGTTATAAGATATCCTATATTCTTTTTCATTTTATCTTAAAACCATCCTTAGAAATTGAAATATACAAATATCGATTCCGAACTTAATGCAAGGAACGAAAAGCCAAATGCAAACGCTGCGAGAACCGTTTTACCTAAGTTCTTCTTACCGAATGTTCTCATGTTATTCTTAGGCACAAGGCAGATAAATAAGGCAAATACCGTCATAACTGCCATCGCAATAAGTCCTGCAAAATCCTTTTCGACACCTAAAATATGTGCGAGGAATCCCACTTCCGGAGTTACAAATGTCAGCACAAAATCAGGATTCAGATTCATTACGCTAAAATCAGCCATTTTACCTATATACTGTACCCACTGCGTTATTGAATCTGCTCTGAAAAGAAGCCACAGGAAATTAACCGCAATAAAGGTAAAAAGCCATCCCACTACCTTTGGACGCTTCTTATGCATTTTATCCGTAAGACGGTCATATATGCTTAAAGCACCATGTAACACACCCCAAAGAATAAACGTAAAGTTCGCACCATGCCATATACCGCTGACTAAGAATACTATCATAGTATTAATATATGTACGCGCAACACCCCTCTTACTTCCGCCAAGTGGGATATAAATGTATTTCGTAAAGAATCCGGTAAGAGACATATGCCATCTCTTCCAGAAATCTCTTATATCAATAGCCTTATACGGTGAATCAAAGTTCATCGGAAGCTCAATATTAAGTATCTTCGATGCTCCGTATGCCATATCCGAATATCCGCTGAAATCAAAGTATATCTGGAATGTATAGAAAAGCATCGTAAGCATAACGTCAAATCCATGTATCCATTGATCGTTTGCAAAGCCGAAATTAACCGCGCGTGCAAAACCGTCCGCTAAAATCAATTTCTTAAAAAGACCGAAGGAAAAAATTATAATTCCGTCCATTATTGTTGAAAGATCAGGCCTTTTAAGCTCCGGATTATTAAAATCCGCAATCATCTTAGCCGGGTCCGCCAACGGTCCGGATACAATCTTCGGAAAATATAATACAAAGGTAAGATAATCAATAATATTAATATCTTCTATATCACCTTTATATACAGACACTACGTACATAATCTGCTGGAAGGTAAAAAAGCTTATACCAAGCGGCATTATTAAATTCGGAATGCCCAAGCTTTGACCTGATACATCATTATAAGTTCGTATAAAGAATCCAAGGTACTTATAATAAAGTAAGAATGCGATATTCACGACTATATCGATAAAGAGTATTGCCCTTCTTGCCTTCCTTATGGCTTTTATATCATACACCAACACATAATTTATAAGTAAACTTATAGCAAGTATCAAAGACATCTTAATGCCGCCGTACACGTAAAATACAAGGCTCGTCGCCATTAAAATTATCTTTCCCGCCGTAATATTTATCTTATTCGCAATATAATATAAAAGCACCGTTACAGGAAAAAGCGCCAATATGAAAATGTACGAATTAAACTGCATTTTACATTATATCCTCACTAATTCATATTCTCTCTTACCAAGACCTATCTTTTGTGCATGGTCAAGGCATGACTCCCACTCTGTGTCAGGGTGTGTCATATTGAAACGATCGCCCTTAATTCCATGACCTTCATGTCCCGCGTGATCATGACAACACTCATGCGAACCATGATCATGTCCGCAACCGCATTTACCTTCTTTAATATTGTCATCAAGTATACTTCCCGCAATCGGAGGCATTTCATTACATAGATCCGCACAAGCCTGATCAAGTGCAACCGGATCAAATGATGCAAGCATTCCTACATCCGGAATGATCGGAATATCATTTTCCGAATGGCAATCACAGTTAGGTGATACATCGCAGATTAAAGATATATGGAAACACGGTCTGTCATTACATACCGCATATGTATATTCTGCCATCTTATAATTAAGTACTTTTAATGAATCCGAGAATGACGCAGCGATTGCATCCTTCGGACATACCGCAAGACATCTGCCGCATCCTACACACTTATCTTTATCTATCGTAGCTTTTCCGTTTGTAACAACCGGTGCACCGTGAGCACATATTCTTCCGCATGCGCCACAGCCTATACACTTATATTCTTTAACATAAGGCTTACCTTCGCAGTGCTGTTCCATTTTACCTGCACGAGATCCTGATCCCATACCGATATTCTTTATTGCACCACCGAAGCCTGTCATCTCGTGTCCTTTAAAATGTGTAAGTGAAATCACAACATCCGCATCCATTATCGCATGTCCGATCTTTGCTTCTTTTACGTATTCAAGATTTATCGGCACTAACGTTTCATCCGTTCCCTTAAGTCCATCTGCAATTATTACATGACATCCGGTCTGAAGCGGTGAAAAACCGTTAAGATATGCCGTATCAAGGTGATCTAAAGCATTTTTTCTGCTTCCTACGTAAAGAGTATTACAATCTGTAAGAAACGGCTTTCCGCCAAGTTCCTTTACATAATCTGCAACTACCTTCGCATAGTTTGGTCTTAAAAATGCGAGGTTACCAAGCTCACCGAAGTGAATCTTTATAGCCGCGTATTTATCGTTAAAATCAATCTGCTCAAATCCTGCAGTCTTCATAAGTCTCTTTAATTTCTGTAAAAGATTCTCATTTCCTGTTGCCTTAAAACTTGTAAAATATACTTTTTCCATATAATGTCCCTTTCTTTTTGTCTATACGGCCGTAACACGGGAGAAAACCAAATTATTTCCCGTCCTTTGCCTTAAAACTTGCCTTTTCCTTCATGGTCTTACGCCTTGCATTGGCCTTTGTACTTACTCTATTCATCACATAGACAAGTACCAAAAGTACTGCCAATGTTCCGATAAGCACAACCGCACCCCACGGGCCGCCAACGAAATTCAATAATCCGTCCATAACTTCCACTCCTTAATTGCATATATATTTATATTACCAAAAAATAATAAATATACAAATAGAAAAGAACTTTGACCTGCAAAGTTCTTTTTTAGTTACTTAACATCATTGATTATAGATTTTGCAAATCCTTTTGCCATACGAAATTCCATATCCTTAAAATGGCCGCCCGTATTATACTCTAACGTACAAGGAATTCCCCGGTTTAAAGCCATATCATATATTTCTTCTATGGCATTTTTAACATTTTTCATAATTACATTTTTAGTCTTGTCTTCTTTATCACCGAGGCTTAAATATAACTTCTCCGTATAAATTTCATTTTTCCTTACGTAGTCCACGAATCCCGAAAACCATACCGATGGAGAAACTGCTGCAATTCCTGTGAATATATCCGTATTGCACGCTGCCCATAAAGAAAAAAGTCCCGAAAGTGAGTACCCTCCGAGGTAAAAGCGCACATCTTTCATCTTACGGCCATTTAAAACCTCCGGCACCACATTTTCCAAGACGTACTTTAATGTCTCGCCCGCGCCATCTCCGAAGTTCTCATCACCAAATGCAGCTTCTGCCTCCCACGGCGATAATTCCCTGCCCCAGAAGCCAACTTTCACACAAGCAAGCAACATATCCTTTTTAGACATTTCCCTTATCAACTCATATTCCTTTTGAAGATAAGGAATCTCATGCTCTCCTGTCATTTGAAGACATATTATATCAGAATCTTTATTTCCGTATAACAACAACTCTTTCAATCCTACTTCCATCCAATCTCAGTAATATCCTTTAAAATACCAAGTGTTTCGCGAACCATTGCGTTTAATATGTAAAGCTTATCATTATCTCCCGCAACGCCCGATATCTTGCAATTAAACTGTTTTCGTGCTAACCCCATTCCGCGGAACAGATGATAATTATTGGTTACGATAACCACCGAAAGCTCCGATTCGGCTTTTTTGCTTTGCTCCAATATAATCTTTCTGCCTATGGCAATATTATCGTCCGTATCTTCCGCTTCATTTTCTGCTATAAGCCTTGAAGGATCGATTCCTCTCGATATAAGATAGTTAACACCGCCTATACCTTCAGGCATTGGCTCGTTATACCCCTGCATACCCGACACAATACATATAGTATCAGGATTTTCCATCAAGTACTCATACGCTGCATCAAGCCTATATTGAAAAGCAACGCTTGGACCGTCTTTATTGATCTGTGCGCCAAGTACTATCATATAGTCTGCATTCTTTTCGCCTTTATCAAAGAAGTGGCTGAGCATTAACGCCTGAGCTGATAAAAATACCGCTAAGCCTATACCAATAACAACATACGACGCTATACGTAATCCCTTAGGCACTCTTTTCCATCTGCCCTTTCCTGCCAAAAAGAAAAGCAAAAGGAAAACGAGCGTCCCCGCAATCCATATAATAAATGAATTCGTGCCGCTTCCGACAAGATAGATTATTACGGAATAAATGGCGCAAAGTATCGCCAAAATAAGCCATATAACTCTAAAAACCTTTTCTTTCATAACGTCTCCTCTTTTACAAAACTATACTAATTATAGCAGATTATAATGAAAACCCAAAATAAAAGCGGAAGAACGTTTAACGCCCTTCCGCCTTTTGTGACTTTTAATTAAGAAGAATACTATGCCGTAACTTCTTTATTATCAACTTTTCCCTTATTTATAAGTCTTATGCCGTCTTCATCCGTTACCGTAACCTTCATGTACGCAAGTACAAGTACTACAAGCGGTGTAAGGTAGTTAAAGAATGCATAAGGTAAAAATGACATAACGCTCATGCCTAAGATTGACGATACATAAAGTCCGCATGTGTTCCACGGAACAAGTACACTCGTTACGGCACCCGATGATGCGATTGCGTTTGCGAGGCATATCGGATGAACTTTCATGTCCTTATACTTTCCGGCAAACATTCTTCCAGGAACGATTAATGAGATGTACTGATCTGCCATGATTACGTTTGCAACAACGCTTGAACCCATAGTTGCGGCAACAAGTCCTGCAGGCTTTCTGATCTTACGTGTAAGAAGATCTGCTACAGCCTGAAGCTGTCCTGTTTCTTCCATAATTCCGCCGAAGATCATAGCAATTATTGCCATTGAGCAAGAATACATCATGTTTGATAAACCACCTGTTGTAAGAAGTTTATCAAGTGTTTCAAATCCTGTCTCTGATACGTATCCGCCGTATCCGCATGAAAGAAGTGTCTGTAATGAACAACCGTCCTGTGTGATAATACCAATTATCGCACCTGAGATAATTCCTAAAGTAATTCCCGGAATTGCCGGAACCTTCATTGCAACAGCTACAAGTACGATTATAACCGGCAAGAAATGAAACGGGGTTATATTAAAACTCTTTGCAAGCGAATCTGAAATTGCCGTAATCTGTGACATATCAGCTGCCCTGCCGTGCTGTCCGAGACCAAGTATAAAGAATATAACTAATGTAATTCCGTATGAAATCGATGTCGGAAGTATCATAAATCTGATACATGATATAACGTCACAGCCTGCCATAGCCGGCGCAAGATTAGTTGTATCGGATAACGGGCTCATCTTATCTCCAAAGTACGCACCCGATACGATGGCACCTGCAGTTACAGGAAGACTCATACCCAGTCCAAGTGCTATACCCATTAAAGCCACACCCATCGTTCCTACCGTTCCCCAAGAAGAACCTGTAGAAACAGATGTTATGGAACAAATAACAACAGTTGCGAGGTAAAAGATCGATGGTTTAAGGATCTTTAATCCGTAATAAATCATTGACGGAACAACACCCGCATCAAGCCATACTCCTATAAGAATACCGATAACTATAAGAATGATAAGTGAAGATACAACCTTCGTTATACCTTTTATCATGAAGTTTTCGATGTCGCTCCACTTATATCCCAGACGATATGCGATAAATACAGCTCCGAAAGAACCGATAAACATCGGAATATGCGGATCTGCTTTAAATACCATAATTCCAAACGATAAGCATAAAACCAAAAAGGCAAGCGAAAATAAAGACTCCCCGAGAGTTGCTTTTCTTATCTCTTTAGGCGCTTTTGCCTCATTTTTCTTAAATAGCATAATGTCCTCCTAAACTCTTGTTTTAAGTCCTTTGACATTATATAATAATGATATTCAGTATAAAAGAGAATAGTTTTCATATTTATTATTCTTAAATGGAATGGGTAATTTAAACAAAAGTAAGAGGGTATTTTATGAGCATGACAAAATACGACGCCTTTTTAAAGGTCGCCTCCTGTAAAAGCATTTCCAAGGCCGCAAGCGAGCTTGGATACACGCAGTCCGCAATTAGCAAGATGATATTCGAGCTCGAAAAAGAATGGGATCTTACGCTTTTTATCAGAAATCACAACGGAATAACACTTACCTCCGAGGGCAAAGCGCTTATCCCGGATGTTAAGCGCCTCCTTAACGCCGAAGAACACCTAAACGATACGGTGCTCTCGCTTCACGGTATAGAAGGCGGACATATACGCCTTGGTGCACCGTTCAGTATCTCTGCCAATATTATGCCGGGTGCTTTAAAGGATTTTCAGCAGCGCTACCCTAATACGAAGGTCGACCTTACCGAAGGCGAAGATAACTATATCGCAGATTTACTTAAGCGCGGCGAGATTGATATCTGTATCCTCCCGACACCTCTTGCTGATATATTTGATGCACAGACGCTTTTAAGCGACCCGCTGGTTGCGGTTTTACCTAAAGAAAGTAAATACGCCAAAGCCAAAACTTTTCCGTTAAAGGCGTTTGATACAGAAGAAATGATCCAGGTTAAGGAAATCTCCGACTTTGATATAAGGCGATTCCTTAAGGATAACAGTTTAAATACCAATACTGTCTACGAAGTCAGCGACTTTAACGTAATGCTTTCGATGGTTGAAAAAGGATTGGGATTCTGCGTGGATTATGAGCTCCTATTAAAGCCTCTGCGCTATGACGTAATTGTAAAACCTCTTGAGAAAACGCAAAAAAGAGTTCTAAAATTATGCGCAAGAAAAGGTGACCCTGTAACACCAATAGTTGAAATATTCAAAAAAGACTTCAAAGAATACATTAAGAAAACCCACCGTTAGCCGGTGGGTTTTAATCTCTTTAAGCGCCAAGGCGGATGACTTCGTCGAATCTCTTTAAGTGTTCATCCGATGTGTCATGCGTTATTGCAATAAGTGTAAGAGCTTTATCCTCTATAAGCTTATCTTCTATCATACGCGCGGTTTCTGCATCTATCGCACTTGTTCCTTCATCAAGTATAAGAATTGGTGTATTCTTTAAATATGCACGCGCCAACGCGAATCGCTGCTTTTCTCCGCCGGAGAAATTCTTGCCGTTTTCTGCAACAACGGTGTCAAGTCCTTCAGGCAGTCCTTCCACAAGCGTCCATATTCCGGCTTTCTTAAGTGCGTTAAGTATCGTTTCTTCCAAAATCTTCTCATCAAATAATGTCAAGTTATTTCTAATCGTGTCATTAAAAAGGAAAGTATCTTGCGGAACTATGCTTATAAGTTCCGCTCTATCTGTATCTGAAATCTCATTTATACCGATTCCGTCATATAAAACCTCTCCGTTATCCGGAATCAATAATCCCATAATTACATTTATAAGCGTGCTTTTACCTGCTCCGCTTTGACCCACAACAGCATACTTTCCGTTCTTTTTGAAGGTTACGGACATATTGTTAAGTACCTTGTTGTCATCATAGGAAAAAGCTATATGCTTAACCTCTATACTAGTATTAAAATCGTTTTTTTCTATTTTACTGTTTTTATCTTCGCTAACCGAAAGTAACTCTTTAAATCTTTCAATTACAGGTTTACTTGCGGAAAATCCTGCAATTATCGAAGGCATTCCCGCTATCGGAGAAATTATTTGACCGATAAGACTTCCGAATGCTATAACCATACCCGCAGAGAAACGCCCTTTAATCGCAAAGTACGCTGCCGCAGCCATAACAAGCACTGTAGAAAGCAAGCCCACAAACTCGCCTACGCCGGAGCATATTATCTGTAAGAAGCCCAAAGAAAACTTTGCATCTTCAACCTCGTTATTCTTTCTTTCGTGCTTAGCAAAGATTCGCTTTAATACTCCGAATGATTTTATAATATAGAATGCCGAAAAATCATCTTTAATCTCTGCCGTATACTCCGCATTCTTACCCATATACTCTTCGCTTTTCTTGCTTACAGGCTTACCTATATTCTTCGATACAAGCGCTGTAATTAAGGCGAGCCCTATCATTATAATAAGCATAAAAGGCTCCATGGTAAGAGTGATTATTGAAGCCGATATAAACATTGCAATTAAAGCTATAAATTCAAAGATATTATTAATATACTGCGTTTCAAAGAGATTCAAATTATTCGAAAGATCATTAATATACTCAGCAGAGCTGCTTTCCGAATGCTCTGCTAAAGGTCTTCTAAGAATTGCATTAAAAAGTTCGTGCTTAATGTTTCTTCTGCTTTCCACAATCATCTTTTGCTTTAAGATGCCGCCGATAATACTTGCAGCGATATATATCAAAACAAAGATAAGGCCTGCGATAAATTCTCGTAAAAGTGTCTTCTCGTCATGACCTGCCGCGTCAACGATTTTTCCTAATATTACAGAAAAATACGCTCCCAAGAAGCAATTAATGACTAAAAACAAAACCGTTATTCCATACAAAACCGGCTTCGGCGCCACATATTTTCTCATAAACCTTTTCTCCTTATATAGTGACAATATCAACGCTCCATCTGAATCAATGTAGCGTTGATATTTTCTCTTTACCAATCGGAATCCCAATCAGAGTCCCAGTCAGAATCCCAATCATCGTCGGAATCCCAATCCCAGTCATCGTCATCATCCCAACTTGAAGAACTTGATGAATCCGAGTTGGAACTCTTATACCAATAACTGTCATCGAAATCTGTCGCATTAAGCTCAGAATCCCATGTCTTTCCATAATAATAATCATCTACATGATTACTGAAATCGGGTGGAAGCGCCGCCTCACCTATGAAATCCCAATCATTATCATCGTCATTATAATAGTACCAATTATCCTGATAATGATAATATGTCTGATCGTTATAGCGGTAATATGCGTTATTCCTATTCTTGAATGCATCCTTTCCGTAAGAGAAAAGTCCGCATACAATAATAATGATTATAACCCACTTCCAAATGCCGCCTTTACCCGACTTTCTATTCTTCGATGGAGTATTATTAAGCGGTATCGCATTAGTGTTTTTATTCTTCTGATGAACAATTTCATCCTTTAACTTCTGATAAAGCTCATGAACAGCATATTCTTCATCGTCGCCTTCATAACGCACTGCTCTTGTACCGTCTGCCTTATTCTTATAAAGAACAACGTCTCCGTTAGGTTTCTTATAAATTCCGAATGCTTTGGCCTCTTTTATATCCTGTCCAATAAAGAATCTCGTTACCTCATATGGAGGGAGATTTCTCGCCGTATACCATTCAGCTAATTCTTCTATTGTCTTCGGGCGGTTATCCGCATCGTTTTGTGTCGGATTCGCCGCTCCGCAGCTCGGGCAATTACGCTTGGTATCTTCGTACGTATTACCGCAATAATCACATTTAATCTTCATTTGCTATTCCTTTCTGCCTCCAAGTTATAATTATAACAAGAATTCTATCTTACGTCAAAAGGATTAATATACTTATACCAAAAAAGCACCGGGCAAATTAACCCCGGTGCTTACATAGGTATATTAAATTACTAGCTGATAAGTCTGATATCTCCTGATACGGTATTAGCAGCTATGACAGTGCCCTCGTTACCATGTTTAACTTTACCCGCCTTAGGGAAGCTTCTGCGCTCATTTTCACATTCAACTATAACGTCTCCGCTAAGTGTATTATATTTTAGTGCAAATCCTTCACTGTTATTAAGCTTAGTTACAAGATCGCCACTGGTTGTATTCATACTTACATTAGAATTGCCGCTGCATTCCACTTTGATATCACCACTTGTTGTATTCATATGAGCTTTTAAACTATCTGATGCCACCAATTGAATATCTCCACTCACAGAATTAAATGCTCCTTCAAATTTTTTATCAACCTTACATCTAATATCTCCACTGCAAGAATTAAAGTTTACTGAGTCGGCTTTGCCACTGTACCTAATGTCGCCACTGGCAGAAGATATAGCAACTTCTCCGGAATCGATATCCTTTGCATCTATGTCTCCACATGCCGATCCAATTTTTATGCTTTCCATCCCTTTTGGAACTTTAATTGATAACCTAATAGCCTGTCCTGAATAATGCATTCTCACATATCCGGACTTTGTATAAGCCCTTCTTACTCCCGTGCGTATTGTTCCGTTTTCTTCCTTGAAATAGAATCTATATCTCAACTGCTGCTTAAGTGTTCCGTCATTCTCATAATGAACGTGTATAAGATCATCATCTGAAACACTTATGCTAACATCAGCCACATCAGCTTCAACTATAAGTTTGTTCGCTTTTCCCTCATTATCTGCTGTGGATAATACCGAATCCTCCGCGCTTTCTTCCGTATACTCGCCTTCGACAAAGTCTTCATCAAAAGATTCATCATCACAATTACATGTATGCGCCTTTGCAAATGACATTGCAGAGTTAACAATTCCATCAACCATTTCGCTAATTCCCTTTCCGAGTCCCCCGAGCGTATTGGCAAATGCAGTTCCGTCAAATCCTATATCATCTGCATTATATGTATAATACTCGTGCTTAGATCCTTTCCTTTCCTTTTTTTCTGATTCATCTCCCGTATTTCCGGAATTCCTTTTTTCTTCCATTGATGCAAATTCCGATACAAACTCATCTATATCACCGAGATCTTCGCATACTTCTTCTTCACTTTTTCCTTCTGACATAGCCATGGTGAAATGCGCTTCGTAATCCTCAAGCACTTCATCTTTCATATCAGGCACCTTTTTCTCAAGGGCTTTTGCCAGCTTATTCATATATTCTTGTTTTGTCATTTTTCATTCCTCCAAATATCTACCTACTCAAAATATTATTAACTGCATTAACGAA
>JAFRZM010000018.1 GCA_017442585.1 Lachnospiraceae bacterium
GTTAAAGGTTATGCCGCAACTGACGATGAAGGACTTTTTTCCTCGATAAAGGACATAGAGGAATTCATGAAAGAAGCGCTTAAAGATGAAGAAGGTATAGCTGATAAGAGCGTTTCCTTAAGTGCGGTTTTAAGTGATAATATCTCGATAGAATCGGTTAGGAAAAATGTAAGAGCAGGAATGGAAACGGCAGAGCCTAATGAAGAGGTTGATACAAAGACACTTTATAAACTCGCAAAGAATTTCATTATTCTTCTTAAGAGATAACAAAAATCGTCCGAAATACTATCTATAACGGCGAAAGATTGTAACAAAAGATTCAAGGGAATGAATCTTAAGGCATCACAAGGAAGTGTAGACATCAGCAAAAAGGAGATGTTTACATGAAGATAAATTACAATATGTCAGCATATGTCGCTAACGCAAGATTATTACAGAACGAGGACATGTTAACACAAAGCCTCGAGAGATTATCATCAGGCTATCGTATTAACCATGCATCCGACGATCCTGCGGGAATGGCGATATCATCAAAGATGAAATCACAGATTCGAGGACTTGATCAGGCGAATCGTAACTCCAAAGACGGTATATCCGTACTTGAAACTACAGAAGGTGCATTAAGCGAAGTAAACTCCATCTTACAGCGTATGAGAGAGTTGGCAGTTCAGTCCGGTAACGATACTTATACGCAGGAAGATCTTCAGGCAATGCAGGATGAAATCGAAGAATTAAAGGAAGAAATCGACAGAATCTCTAAGGACACAGAGTTTAATAAACTTCGCGTGCTTGATGGTTCTATGAGTTCAAGAATTTATGCCAACACAAGAGAAGTTACTCTTATGGAAGCAAGCAGCAACTTAAGAGTCGGCGATTATAATTTTACGGTTTTAGAAGAAGCTAAAAAGGCCGTTTACCAGGGTACTGCAGTTACAGGCGCAGACCTTAACGGTAACGTAGTTCCTAAGGGAATGATTGATATCAACGGTTACAAGGTAAGATTTACGGGCGAAGAGAATAACGCAGAAGAAATCTTTGAGAAGCTTCGTGACGCTTGTGAAATCGGCGAAGTAACATTGACTGCAGGAGCAGCGGGTGATGAATCATATACATTCGGTAAAATACTTAATTTCGAGTCAAAGTTTGAGGGATTAAGCGAAAAGGTTGAGATTAAGTGCGATAACGAAGATATTGCCAAGTTCTTCGGTATTCCGACAACACTTCTTGCAAACGGAGAAGATGCGAAAGTAACAGCAGATCCTAACGATTTTAGTCCGAGCGCTACTTTAATTACAAAGGGTAACCGTGTAACAATTACGGAGCGTAACGGCGTATCTTTAGGCTTTACGATAGAAGAAGGTGCGCTTGAAAGAGAAAGAGCGAAAACAGGAAATGCTACAGCATCTCTTGCAGTAGAGCTTAACGTAACAGATGTAGGAAAGATGGTATTCCAGGTTGGTGCAAACGAGAAAGAAACTATCTCCATTAGCATTCCGGAAGTATCTACAAGAACATTATATATAGATGAAGTAGACGTTACTACAATAAACGGTACAGATAGATCACTTCTCGCATTGGATAACGCACTTGCCAAGGTTACAGCGATAAGATCTGAAATCGGTGCTACACAGAACCGTCTTGATTACGCAACAGATAACTTAGACGAAGTTACAGGTGATATGACTTCAGCGTTATCACGTATCGAAGACGTAGATATGGCAACAGAAATGTCTACATATACTCAGATGAATGTTTTGGTACAGGCCGCAACAAGCGTATTAGGCCAGGCGAACGACATTCCGGAGCAGGTTTTACAGTTATTACAGTAGGTGAGTAAATGGACGTAGAGAAGAAAAAGGAGTACAAAGAACGAATAGTAGCCGCCAATAGAAGCGAACTTATCGTCATAATGTATGAAATGATATTCTCATATATGGAAGACTTCTATAGAGAAATGAAGTCGGATTCCTGGCAGGAGGCAAAAGTTTCTTTAGACAGGATAGAAGCAATCGTACGACGTTTACAGGATGACCTTAACATAAAGTACGATGTGGCAAAAGAGCTTTATAGCCTATATGACTTTTGTATCCGTCACTTAAGTATGGCCCGTTCTTTAAAGTCCGAGGACAAAGTGCGAGAGACGGAAAAGATTTTAAGGAATCTGTATAAAGGCATGTGCGAAATGTCTAAAGAAGATAAATCGGAGCCGTTAATGCAGAATAAAGAAAGCGTATACCTTGGAATGACCTACGGAAAAGGAAGCTTAAATGAAATTTCGATGGGTATTCAAAACAGAGGATTTTACGCATAGTGGTCCATGAGTTTATAAATATTTTATAATTGCAGTTGGAAGCGGCAAGTTTCCAACTGCTTTTTTATTTTTATTTTAGTATTTGTTCGGTTGTAAATTCGATTAAGCCGAATTATAATTCAAAATACAATCTAAAAAGGAGGCGGGGACAGCGAAACTGCTTTTCATTATCCCTTATGCCTTCCTTGTATCAATCTATGATATAAGATCAAATAAGATCCCGAATTATTTAATTGTATACGGATGTCTGACAGGTATTTTATTATTTATTAACCGATTTCCTTTAAGCCTTGCAGAGGGTATAACTATATTTTTGATACTTATGGTTAATCTTATTCTTTATTCTTTGAAGATGGTGGGAGCGGGAGATGTAAAGTATATTTTGACTTTTATTTTATTTTTGGGAGGAAAGGAAGTGCTTAAGGGGTTACTTATAAGTGTTGTGGTGCAAGCGTGCTTTTTCCTGATATTTAAAAGGAGGAAGATGCCATTTTCACCGGCGCTTACGATAGGGCTTTTGGCAGTTAGTTTATGATGAAGAAGTATTTTGTAGTTAACGATCAAAATGAAGAATACGTAAGGAGGTTACTTTTAAGATTACGAGAGCGATTCGAGGATAGTAATTTTGATCTTATAAAAGAAGATGAGATTGATGAGGAAAGGGAATGCATATGGTTAAGCGAAGAAAAAACAGTAGATAAGAATAAAGTCTACATGTATCAGAAGGTATCTGATATAAGAAAAGAAATAATGGAAAAGTTTTCGGAAAAAGAAGTTATAGCAGGTATGGCAAAGAGCAAGATATGTGTGCTTTTTTCGCCGATGGGGAATCCGTATCAAAGGGTTTTATTAAAGAAAGAGGCGTTAAGCAAAAATGACGAATCGAGTTTATTGGTTATGGACGTGGGATATTTTTCCGGTAACGGTGAAGAGAAGATATCCATGTCGGATTTTTGCTTTATGATTCATAAAGGAAGCGATAATCTGATAGACCGCGCACTTATAGAAGAAGGTATTGATTCGTCTGAGGGATATGACGAGATGAGGGGATTTATAAGTCCGATACATGTAACGTCTTTGGGACAGGAACTTAATGAATTTATAAAATTAGTAGCTGCAAGGAGTGGGTACGATAAGATATTACTGTCTCTTAATACATTGCCACCGCATTTCGACGGGATTCTAAAAATGGCCGATGAGATAACTTTGTTTAGTATAGAAGACAGCGTATTGGAAGACTATAAGGAGATGTGTCGCGAGGGCTTTAAACAATACTTACAGGATATAGGAGTTACGGGAATTAATAATAAGCTTAAGGAGAAAAGGATAATATGCAGGATTTCGGAGAATTAAAAAGACAGACGATAGCTATCCTTGAACGAGAAGAAGCCGATACCGGTGTAGAAAAAGGGGTTACCGATGAGGTTGTAAAAGATGCGATAGGAAGCGCGCTTTTTAAGGCGCAAAGGCATTCTCCGACATCATATGACGACTGGGAAAAGGCAGAAAGACGGCTTTTTCATTCAATGAAGGGCTTCGATGTAATAGATCCGCTTATGAATGATAAGGATGTTTCGGAAATAATGATAAACGGAACGGAGTCGATTTTTTATGAAAAGAACGGTGCGATACAAAAATTTGACGAGGCGTTTGAATCCGAGGAGGATCTGTATTTATTAATAGAGAGAATCGTATCCGGACATAACAGGAAAGTCAATTTTAAAGAGCCTATAGTAGATACAAAGGCGGCAGACGGAAGTCGAGTGCATATAGTGTTGCCGCCGGTATCGTTAAATGGACCGGTGGTTACTATAAGGAGGTTTTTAAATAAAGCAAGGACTTTAAATGACCTTATTAATTGCGGCGGAATAAGTAAAGAACAGGCTTCGTTTTTAAGCGAGAAGATCAAGAACAAAGAGACCATTTTGATTTCCGGCGGAACATCTTCGGGAAAGACCACAATGCTTAATGCCTTAATAGATGAGATAGATGGGAACGAGAGAATAATTACAGTGGAGGATTCCGCGGAATTAAAGCTTTCGGGACGGGAAAATGCAATAAGTATGGAATGCAGAAACAAGACTGTCGAGGGGGTTGAGGCGGTGACACTACGTGATCTTATAAAAGCAAGTTTACGAATGCGCCCTGACAGGATTATTGTCGGAGAGGTAAGAGGATCTGAAGCGCTTGACCTTATGCAGGCGTTGAATACGGGACATAATGGGTCGCTTTGTACGCTTCATGCAAACTCGTGTAAAGATGCACTTCTCCGCTTGGAAGTTTTGATACTTATGGCGATGGACTTGCCGCTTAAGGCGATAAAAGCACAGATTGTTGCAGGGGTAGATTATATAGTTCAAATGAAGCGTGATGAAAAGGGGATAAGAAAGGTTTCGGAGATTGTAAAAGTATGCGGGATAAAAAAGGACGAAATCATGTTGGAAAAAGTAGAGCTTGGTGGGTAGATAAAGTGTTAAACATTTTGGTCGGAGCAGCGGGAATTATAGTTTTATCTTATCTGTTCTTTCAAAGCGTAAAGGCTTCTGTTATATTATCTGTTCTTTTATATCCATATTTTAAGATAAGTAAAAAGATAAAGATAAGTCATGCGATAAAGGTATTTCGAGACGACTTTAAGGAGTTTTTGCAGATATACGAGGCTGAACTTTCCGCCGGGGTGTCTCCCGAAAATGCGGTCTCTTTAAGTCTCGGGAAACTGAAAGACCGATGCGGAGTTGAGTCCCCTGTATTTATGGATCTCTTACGCGTAAATAAAAGGATAAAGGTTGGAATGTCTTTGGAGGAGGCGTTTAAAAGATGGTCTTTAGAACGGGGCGAGGAACATTTAAAACTGTTTACCGAAACTTTTGTATATGGGAAACGGATAGGGCAGAATCTTTCTCTTCTTACGACGAAAGTGGGAGGTACGATTGAAAGCGACATAGAGATAGAAAAGGAAAGTAAAAGTATAATGTCTGAAGTCAGATTCGAACAATACGTAATGTCTTTGATGCCGGTCTTTTTCCTGGTTTATACAAGGTTTGCAACAGGGGATTATCTTGATGTGATATATAAAAGCGTCGGAGGATATATTTTTATGGCGGTCTGTCTTTTGCTTTATGTGCTTGCCGTACTTTGGGGAATAAAGGTGATGAAGGAGTAGGATGCGGTTAAAAAGAAATGTAAATTCCAAAATAATGGCAAAAATGAAAAAGGATTTTTTTTCGGCAGCAGGCATAGGGGTTATGATATCGGTTCTACTGGCGGTATTTACAAGAGATTTTGCAAAGGCGGGAGTAGTGCTTATGCTTTCTTTTGTAGGAGCTGCATTGTTGTCCGTAAACGAAATTGAAAAGCATAAATCCGAAAAGAAGAAGAAAGAAGAGGCGTTAAGGGAAGCGTATCCTTCGTTAATCTATGCGCTGACAGGATTTATCGAAGGTGGAATGAGCGTGAGAGAAGGTTTTAAAACAATAATACGCCTTAATCTTGTAACACAACCTATATTAAGAGAAAAGATAGAAACACTTAACTTAAAGCTTGATAATGGAATGAGCATGCAAAGAGCCTTAAATGAGTTTTCGAGAAGCATCGGAATAAAAGAGTACAAGAAGCTTTCCGGACTCATATCACAAAATGAAAGAGCCGGAAGTATAGATCTTGTAAAGGTTATGGAATTAGAACTTGTAGAAACGGAGCATATGAAAATAAGGTATGCGAAGGAGCGGGCAGAAAAGAAAAAGGTTGTAATGCTTTTACCTATTACGATGTTACTCTTTGTGGTCATATTAATACTTATGGGGCCTGCGTTTATACAATTGCAAACTGTTTAGGGGGTGATAAGTTGGCGGTTTTTAAAATGTAAGGAAAGTTTAAAAATAATCGAAAGGAAGGAAAAGCATGAATAAGATTAAGGAATTTTTTAAAGAAGAGGACGGAATTACAACAGTCGAAATGATACTGGTTTTGGTGGTCTTAATCGCTATAGTCTTGATTTTCAAGGAGCAGATTACGGGGCTTGTGGACGGAATTTTTAATACTATTACAAAGAGTGCAGGTCAGGTAGGTGCGTAAAAGGGGAGTTATTACGGTTTATACGGCTATAAGCCTGGCACTTGTGATATCGCTTTTTCTGGCGCTCTTAGAGGCGGCAAGGGTTACTTCAATGATGACAATGTATGAAGAACATATAGATCTTGCAGCAGAGAACGTGATGGCCCATTACAACAGGAAAGTATTTAAGGAATCGGGACTGTTTGTAAGAAAGTATACGGATGAGCTTAAGTCGGAGATGAATGAATACCTTAATCGTGATGAGAAGGAAGATGAAAGGGATTTACTTCGGGGTAAGGAATGCGAGGTTACAGAGTTAAACTATAGGCTTATGACAGATGATGGCGGAAAGGTATATAGAAAAATGGCCGCATCTTATTTGACGTCGGCGATTCCAAATGGGTATCGGGATAAGCTGGAGGAGATCAGTAATAACTATCTTGTAGCGAAAGAATATATAGACGGCATTGAAATAGGAAAGCTTATGGAAAAAGCGATAAATGCTGTGATGGCCGCGATAGAGTATGCTCAAAGTCATTTGTATAAGAAAACGACCGATGCAAACGGTAATGAAGTAGTAGAGGTAGATCCTGCAATGCAGGCTGCACTTGATGCTTTAAACTCTTCGGAGATTATGGATTATCCTTCGAAAAAAGCGTCAATCGGAATAAAACTTGTAGTTCCTGACGGATTTAAGATTTCGACGGGAAGAAAGCTTTTATACAAACCTCTTATGGAAAGAAGCCTTAATGCGGGAAATATGGAGCCGGTTGAATCAAATGATGTCGAATCGACATTGCAAGTTATATATGCTCTTTTAAATACGAAAAGCGCGGTTGAGTATTCAAAAGCCGAAAAGAATTCCGGTAAAGCCGGGACATCTGTAGAAAAGGACGATAATTTAAACTATGAGCTCGAGTATATCCTATGCGGCGCGCATACGGATTATGATAATCTTGATAAAACGATAAAGAGACTTTTGATATTTCGTGAAGGAGTACGATATCTTTCGAATCTTTCAAATCCTTATACGGTGGCAAGGGCGCAGGCTATAGCGACAGCACTTGTTTCTTTTACCGGAATCCCGGCACTTATTCCGTTAGTTAAACATGGACTTTTAATATGCTGGGCATTTGTGGAAGCGGCAGATGATTGCAAAATATTACTTGGTGGGCACAGAGTTCCTCTTTTGCCGCTGCCACAGATAGGAATAACGCTTGATTTAAACTACAGAGAGCATATCGGAATAATGATGCTTCCGATGGAAAGTAAGAAAATATCTTTTAGAAGCATGGACATACTGGAAGAAAAAACCGGAGTTAAGGCAGACAGTCTGATATGTGCAATTAGTGGCAAAGTAGACGTAAAAACGTTGCCGCGTATAAGTAAGGCAATCCTTATGTTTAAAGTTCCGGATTTTATGTTGGAACGCTCTTATGAATTTTTGAAACAGACTTATTAAATGAAAGGAGGTGTGATCTTAATGTCCCCCTATCTTAAATCATTCTTAAAACATACTAATGTATACTCTCCCGAAAGAAAATATATAATACATGAACCAAAAGCAAACCATAAAAAAGAACCTCTTATTTGGGGGACATTAAGATCACACCTATATAACGGAAGTCTTAGTGTTGAGGCATCTGTATCACTTATGCTTTCACTTCTTGCAATTTTTTCCGTGCTTCTTATGTTTGTCGCAATGAAAAAGCAAGTTGCAATCTCCAGGGTTATGTATGAGGCGGTTGAAGACGCAAAGGTTTACAGCGCTGTTATGGACGATGATATGGCAGCAGTCGCGATTGTTGCAGACAGCAAAGTACGTGCAATGGTTAAGGGAGTGGGAGATGCAACATTTACTGTAACGAAGAAAGAGCAAGGGCTTATATATAAGGGTTATTTTACGGTAAAGCTTCCGTTTCCTTATGGGACAATGCGAAACATGAAACTTACAAGAACGCTTATACTTGAGAGTTTTTCGGAAGCCGTAACAGATGAAGAGACAGAATATGTATATATAACAAGGAGCGGAAAGGTCTATCATACGTCTCTTGCATGTCCGCATCTTAATATTACTATTATGGAAACTACTAAAAGCTCGATTGCATCAAAAAGAAATAAGGGAGGCGGAAAGTATAAGCCTTGCGAAGTGTGCGTACATAACGGTGCGTGCGCAATAGTTTATTACACTCCGGAGGGGGATAGGTACCATAATAAAAAGGATTGCAGAAGTTTGCTAAGAGATATAAGGAAAGTACCGTTAAAGGAAGTAATTGATACATATAGGCAGTGTCTCGACTGCGGAAAGAAGTTAAAAGAATGAGTAAATATATAGGAATTGTAATTATAGCGGTTCTTTTGATATATGAGACCGTGCTTGATGTAAAAGAAAAAAAGGTTGATGTAATTCTTCCGATAATTTTTGGAAGCGTATATTTTTCGTTTTCCGTGCTTTTAAACGGGCCAAAGACCGTATTATCCTCGCTTTTGGGAGCGGGCATAGGGATGGTAATACTTATTGCAGCACTTATAAGTAAAGAACGAATAGGGATAGGTGATGCTGTTATATTGGTAAGTACCGGGATTATCTTGGGCGGAGAGAACAATCTTATTCTATTTGTACGAGCGCTAATTCTTGCGGGAGTTTATTGCGTGGTATTGATTGTGGTACGAAAGATAGGAGGAAAGGCAATAGCAAAGAGGGAAAAGATCCAGTTTTGTCCGTTTTTGCTTTTGTCATTTGGTTTATTATGCATAGGGTGAAACGAAACGGATTTGTGACGATAGAGGCAGCTGTTATAACAAGCATATATATTATTGGATTGGCCGGTTTTATACTTTTATCATTTAACAAAAAGATTGATATAGAAAATATCGCAAAGGAACCGTTAAATAAGCCGGTTTATACAGTCTATCAGATATTGTCCATTAAACATATAGGAGGAGATATATATGAGAGTTTCAGAAAATGAGATTGAAATAAAAAAGGAGACACTTGATAATTATAAGGTTTTTAGGACGGAGATAAATGAAATAACTTCTTTCGAGAAAAGACTGTTATGTGAATGTAACATAAAGGCGATGTTGCCGGTATCATTTGAAAAGGAGGGGAATTACTATAATATCTTGTATAAGATAACCGGACTTATATCTTTGGAGACGGCAAGAAAGACCGGAAGGCTTAAAGCCGACAGCATTAGGGTTTTATTCGAAACGCTGCTTAAGGTATATGATTACATTCCGGATTACATGTTAAAGCCTGAAAATGTTGTGCTTACACTTGAGAATGTATTCTTTGATATGGATTTTAAATCGGTGTACTTTATGTATGCGCCCGGTGACGTATATACGGAAGAGATTAATAAAGAAGTTATAATGCTGGCGGAAGATATAATAAATAGTGTGGAGAGTATAGATACTGACACTATAATGTATATATATACGCTTATTTGTGAGTTAAAAGAAGAAAACGGAACTCTTAAAAGTGCGGTTAAAAGGGCGGATGCGTTGTCTTTTAAGACGGAGGATATACCTAAGGTAGATTTGCAAAAAGAGCAGGAAATAGCTGCTTTTGACATGGAGGACTTGGAAGAAGTCGTAAAGGAAAAGCCTAAGAAAAAGAAGGCAACTAAGTTTGCAAAAACACTTATGGATCTCGGAAAGAGAAAAATAGGCGATTATACGAATTTTACTCCGAAGAAGCATGACAAATACGAAAATATAAACATAGAAGAATTTTCTGATTATACGGAAGATGTAAAAGCGGATAATGTTGCGGAAGATATGCTCTCGTATGATTTTGACGGACTTGAGAACGAAGATACGGGCGAGATTTTATATATGGCATGAAATATGAGGAGACACATAAATGTGTACTTAGCTTGTTGTTTATGGTACAATAATTCTGTATGTAATACTAAGACAAAGCATGGATGATAGGAGCATGACATGAAGGTTAATATCTACTACGGCGGTCGCGGATTATTGGACGATCCTACAATATATGTTATAAACAAAATGACAGAAGTGCTTGAGGAGTTAAATGTTAAGGTGGAACGCTTTAACATTTACGAGCAGAAGAATGCAATTTCAACATTGCCTCAGACTATGAAGGATGCCGACGGTGTTATCTTTGCGACAACAGTTGAGTGGCTTTCGATAGGCGGATACATGTATCAGTTTTTGGATGCATGCTGGCTTTACGGCGATAAAGACAGAATTAAGAATATATATATGCAGCCTGTTGTTATGTCGACTACATACGGCGAGAGAGAAGGATTACTTACACTTTCCGGCGCATGGGATACATTGGGCGGTCTTCCGTGCAGTGGTTTAAGCGGTTACGTAGAAGATCTTACATCTTTCGAACTTAATAAAGACTATAATCTTATAATTGAGAAGAAGGCAGAAGCTTTATATAGAACAATTTCTCAGAATATAAAGACGCTCCCGTCATCTTCGCAGGCAGTCAATAAATCTGTTGCGAAGGTGCAGCAGCTTGAGCTTACTCCACAGGAATCCGAGCAGTTATCTAAGTTTGTATCGGATGACGAGTACGTTAAAAAGCAGAAAGAAGACCTTGCCGAACTTGCGGGAATGTTCAGGGAAAAGATAGGAGCATCTCTTGCTGACGAGGATAGCGAATATATAGTAGATTTCAGATCTCATTATGTTCCGTCGGGTGAAGTTAAAAATATGGTATTCTCATTTATCATAGGCGGAAAGAAACAGCCTCTTGTTATAGAGGTGTTAAATAGAGAAGTAACGGTACGTTACGGTTCGGATTCTCATGCGGATCAGATTGTAAAGATTACACCTGATGTATTGGAGAATATCATTGCAGGAAGAATGACTTTCCAGAAGGCGTTTATGACAGGTCAGTTACAGGCCAAGGGTGATTTCCGCCTTATGGGTGAACTTGATAAGTTGTTTGTTTTTTAATATAAAACATGATAGGAGGACGCTATGAAAAAAGACGATTGTATTTTTTGCAAACTTGCAAACGGAGACATACCTACAAGAGCAATCTATGAAGATGAGCTTTTTAAGGTATTTATGGATGCTTCACCTGTAACGCGTGGACATTCTTTAATAGTTCCGAAGAATCATTATGATAACCTGTATTCACTCGGAGATGAAGAAGCTAAAGCCATAATGCCGCTTGCTAAAAAGCTCGCAACAAAGATGACGGATGTACTTCATGCAGACGGATTTAATATTTTGCAGAATAACGGTACTGTAGCAGGTCAGAGCGTGTTCCATTATCATTTACATCTTGTACCTCGTTTTAAGAATGACGGACATGAGGGCAAACTCGATTGGGGTCATTTAGAGCTTACAGACGACCAGCTTGATGAAATAATGAATTTACTCAAATAGTGATAATAGATATATAAAGGGGGCCATTAAAAATGGCAAAGAAAATCGTGCTTACGGGAGGCGGCACAGCGGGTCATGTTACCGCAAACCTTGCACTTATACCGAAGCTTAAAGAAAAAGGATATGATATTTCTTATATAGGTTCTTATAACGGAATCGAAAAAGAGCTTGTAACAGACGCGGGAATAAGATATACGGGTATATCTTCCGGTAAATTAAGAAGATACTTTGATCTTAAGAATTTTACCGATCCGTTCAGAGTTATGAAAGGATTAAAGCAGGCATATAAGATATTGAAGATTGAACAGCCTGATGTGGTATTTTCGAAAGGCGGATTCGTATCGGTGCCAGTTGTGCGTGCCGCGAAAATGCTTAATATTCCTACAATAATACATGAATCGGATCTTACACCCGGCCTTGCGAACAAGCTGGCATTCGGAGCGGCAAGTAAGATTTGCTGTAATTTTCCGGAGACGTTAAAGTATCTTCCAAAAGATAAAGGTGTATGTACGGGATCGCCTATAAGACCTGAGTTATTAACGGGTGATAAAGAAAAGGGCTTGGCATTTACCGGATTATCAAGTGATCGTAAGACCATTCTTGTAATAGGCGGCTCTCTTGGTTCTGTCTGGATTAATAATGAGATAAGAAGATTGCTTCCTTATCTTACGGAAAAGTATCAGGTAATACATGCTTGCGGTAAGGGAAATTACGATGAATCCTTAAAAGATTATCCTAATTATTTCCAGATAGAGTATGTAAATGAAGAATTAAAGGATTTGTTTGCATTATCAGATCTTGTTATATCAAGAGCGGGAGCCAATACAATCTTTGAACTTCTGGCATTAAAGAAACCGATGATATTGATACCGTTGCCGCTTTCGGCAAGTAGAGGCGATCAGGTGCTTAACACTAAGTCCTTTGTGTCACAGGGTTTTGCAGTAATGGTTGACCAGGATGATTATAAGGAAGATGAGTTTAAGAATTATATCGACGAACTTATAAATGACGGTTCAAAGTATATCGATAAAATGTCGGAAAGCAAGATGTCGAATGCTGTTGATACGATAATCGATATGTTGGAAGAGGTTGCAAAATAATAAATATTAAAGTATTATAGGTGTTTAAGATTATAGAGTGTTGAGGGAGTTACTTTAATAATTTAAGAAAGAAGAGATAATATGAAAGTAACATTTAAGGCCGATAAGGCAGACGCATTTGTATCAAAAAACGATATCGAAGGACTTAAAAGTAGCGTACTTAAGGCAAGAGAAGCGCTTGTAAATAAAAGCGGCGCAGGTAATGATTTTGTGGGCTGGGTAGATCTTCCTGTAAATTATGATAAGGAAGAGTTTAAGCGCATAAAGGCAGCAGCAGAAAAGATTAAAAGCGATTCCGATGTACTTATAGTAATTGGTATCGGCGGATCGTATCTTGGAGCGCGCGCAGCAATAGAAGCACTTAGACACAGCTTTTATAACAGCGTATCAAAGAATGTAAGAAAGACACCTGAGATTTACTATGCAGGAAATTCAATTAGTGAGACATACCTTGCAGATTTAATTGATGTACTTGAAAATAAAGATTTTTCAATAAACGTAATATCGAAGTCGGGAACAACAACAGAGCCTGCAATAGCGTTCCGTGTATTAAAGGAACTTCTTATTAAGAAGTACGGAGCAAAGGAAGCAGCAAAGAGAATATATGCAACAACAGATAAAGCACGCGGAGCTTTAAAGACATTGGCAGATGCCGAAGGATACGAAACATTTGTCGTACCGGATGATATCGGAGGAAGATATTCGGTACTTACAGCAGTAGGCCTTCTTCCTATAGCAGTATCCGGTGCAAATATCGAAAAGCTTATGGAAGGCGCAGCAGCAATGCGCGAGCATGCGATAAAGGATGATTTCGAGGATAACGATGCACTTCTTTACGCAGCATACAGAAACGCGCTTCGTATAAAAGGTAAGCACGTAGAAATTCTTGCTAACTATGAGCCGTCACTTCATTATGTAAGCGAGTGGTGGAAGCAGTTATACGGCGAGAGCGAAGGTAAGGACAAGAAGGGTATCTTCCCTGCATCAGTAGACCTTACAACAGATCTTCACTCCATGGGTCAGTACATCCAGGACGGTGAGAGAATCCTTTATGAAACGGTTCTTAATGTACAGGAGTCAAGAAGAACAGTTACCATTAATAAGGAAGACTCTGATCTTGACGGATTAAATTACCTTTCCGGAAAGAATATGCACTTTGTAAATGATTGTGCAATGAACGGTACAATCTTAGCGCATACAGACGGAGAAGTTCCGAACCTTAGAATTGATATACCTAAGCTTGATGAGTATCATCTCGGAGAACTCTTCTATTTCTTCGAATTTGCGTGTGGTGTAAGCGGATACGTTTTGGACGTTAATCCATTTAACCAGCCGGGTGTAGAAAGCTATAAGAAGAATATGTTCGCGCTTTTGGGTAAACCCGGATATGAAGAGCTTCGTGAAACACTTATGAAAAGAAATTAATATATAAAATTTATAAAATGTATAAAAACCGCTCCACTTGTGCGTAAATAGTGGGGCGGTTTTAGCTTGCCCCGCTCCACTTTAAGTGTTTTTGTTTGACAAAGCAAAAAATAGGTGCTACAATGATGTAACAAATCTGTAATAAACGCGAACGAATTGTAATAACTGTAATTTTTGGGCGTTTAAATAGAAGTTTTGCTTTTTAAGCAGGAGGCTATAATGAAATTAACAAAAAGAGCCATATTAAGTGTGGCAGCGGTTCTGGTTTTTACAGTCGCAATTGTTGCTATTGTTGCTGTTAATACGAGGAAGAATACGACAGATGATTCCTGGAAGCCGGCAAGTTCATGGGTAGCCGGAGTAACGGGTGCTTTTATCCCGGATGCAGAAGAGTTTTCTCAGGTTACAAAAAATGAAGAAACTCAGGTTTCTTCGACAGAAGATGATTTAGATAAGGCGCTTATAAAGACGCCGGTTAAAAAATCCTATTTTGCAGATCTTGCAATGGTGGATGTTGAAGAAGTATTAAATGTCAGAGAAGAGCCTTCAGCCGATTCCGAAATCGTAGGAAAGATGGCAAGAGGCGATGTCGCAACAGTTCTCGGATTCGAAGGCGAATGGATTAAGATTTCATCCGGCAACGTTAATGGTTATATAAAGGCGGAATACTGCAAACTTGGTGATGATGCCGAGGCTTTTGCAAAGGAACTTAATCTTTATTTTGTAAAGAGTACGGTCAGCGGTTTAAGAATAAGAGAGACTGCTGATGCAGACGGAAATGTTCTTAATGTAATGGATAAGGATTCAACACTTCCGCTTGATACAAATGCTGAGAAGATTTACGGATGGTATGCCGTAATCTATAAAGATACAACAGCTTATGTATCTGCTGAGTATGCACAGTTTGGTATTAAGCTTAACAAAGCTCTTACTATAGAAGAGTATGAGGCAAAGCTTGCCGCTGAGGCAGAAGCAAAGAAGAAGAAAGAGTCTTCAAATAACAGAAGAAAACGTGGCGAGATAGCAGCTACGGTTGATGAAGAGACACTTCTCGCAGCGCTTATATACTGTGAAGCAGGTAACCAGTCTTATGAAGGTATGCTTGCTGTCGGTGCGGTTGTATGTAACCGTATAAGAAGTGGAAGCTTCCCGAATACACTTATCGGAGTTATATACCAGAGAGGTCAGTTCGGACCTGCCATGACAGGACTCCTTGACCGTCGTATTGAATCCGGTAATATTCCGGATGCTTGCTTCAGAGCAGCAAGAGAAGCTTTATCCGGTGTTGATAATGTAGGAGGAAGACTTTACTTCCATATGGTACGTCCGGGAGATTCAGGACTTATAATCGGAGATCATGTATTCTATTAAACCTACTCCTTAGGTTGAATGAGAATCTTTAATAAGGAAAGGCGCCGCGAAAGTGGCGCCTTTTTGCGTTATAAAATCGCAATCTGCGTGAATCGGAATCATTGAAAAAATCCCGCCACTTTATAAATTTTTTATAATTAGAAAAGACTCTCTTTATTGCCTTTTACCTGAAGCTCCTTTATTATGTATACAGATAGAAAAATCTTGAAAGAAGGAGGAGCGACATGGATTATTACGGAATTCTATGGCTTGTGGCTTTGATAGTGCTTTTGATAGTCGAGTTTTTGACTATGGGCCTTACGACCATATGGTTTGCGGGCGGAGCGCTTATAGCCCTTATCGCAGCACTTTGCGGAGCACCGCTTTGGCTACAGATAGTTCTTTTCATAGTTGTATCGATAGTATTGTTACTTGTAACAAGACCGATTGCGATGAAATACTGGAATAAGGACAGGATAAAGACCAATGCGGAAAGCCTTATCGGGCAGACAGCTCTTGTTACCGAAGAAATCGATAACTTAAAGGCTAAGGGCGTTGTTACCGTAAACGGCAACGAGTGGACGGCAAGATCGGCAGACAATCGATTGATATCCAAGGACGCAGTTGTTATAATCAAAGAGATACAAGGTGTCAAACTCCTTGTTGAAGAGAAAATTTAATCGGAGGAACGACTAATGGAAGGATTAGGAAATGCAATTTTAATTATCATTTTGGTGCTTTTGGCACTCGCGATCATAGTATCATGTATCAAAGTAGTTCCGCAGGCACATGCGGTAGTTATTGAGCGTCTCGGCGCTTATCAGACAACATGGGATACAGGTCTTCACTTCAAGATGCCTATCTTAGACCGTGTTGCAAGAAGAGTTACTTTAAAAGAGCAGGTTGTAGACTTCGATCCGCAGCCGGTTATTACAAAAGATAACGTTACAATGCGTATCGATACCGTCGTATTCTATCAGATAACAGATCCGAAGCTTTATTGCTACGGTGTTGAGAATCCGATTATGGCTATCGAAAACTTAACAGCAACAACACTTCGTAACATCATCGGTGACCTCGAACTTGATGAAACACTTACATCAAGAGAGACAATAAATACAAAGATGCGTGCAACACTTGACGTTGCAACAGATCCTTGGGGAATCAAGGTTAACAGAGTAGAATTAAAGAATATCATCCCACCTGCAGCTATCCAGGATGCAATGGAGAAGCAGATGAAGGCAGAGCGTGAACGTCGTGAAGCCGTTACACGTGCAGAAGGTGAGAAGAAAGCTACAATCCTTGTTGCAGAAGGTAAGAAAGAATCAGCCATTCTCGATGCAGAAGCTGAAAAGCAGGCAGCAATCCTTAGAGCAGAAGCTAAGAGAGAAGCTACAATTAAGGAAGCAGAAGGTCAGGCAGAAGCAATTCTTAGAATCCAGCAGGCTAACGCTGATGGTCTCAGAGCATTAAAGGATGCAAGCGCAGACGAAGCTGTACTTAAGCTTAAGAGCCTTGAAGCATTTGCCCGTGCAGCTGACGGACAGGCTACAAAGATCATCATTCCTTCAGAGATTCAGGGAATCGCAGGACTTGCAAAGGCAGTTACAGAAACTATTAAATAAAAATAGTTTGAAAACCATATAGATATATCGTTATAATGAAGAGGTAGGTTAGACGCCTACCTCTTTTATTATTTATTACGAGGGAAAAGCATGAGATTAGAGATAGTGGAACAAATCGATTCCACAAACGACGAACTTTATAGACGTGGATTAAAAGGCGAAGAAGAGCAGATTCTTATTGCAAAGGAACAAACAAACGGACATGGACGTCTTGGTCGAAAGTGGGAATCCGAAGAAGGCGTGGGGCTTTATATGTCTATACTTTTACGCCCTGATTTTGAACCTGATAAGGCACCGCTTTTATCTCTTATAACCGGACTTGCGATAAAAGACGCAATCGAGGAAGTTACAAATTTAAGCCCAAAGATTAAATGGCCGAACGATCTTGTATTGAATAAAAAGAAGGTTGCGGGAATCCTTACGACAAGCAACATTGAAAGTGAGAAATTAAAGTTTTCCGTAGTGGGCCTCGGTGTAAATATGTTTCAAAAACTTTTTCCTGAAGAGTTACAAGATAAAGCGACATCGCTTTTGATGGAGGGCGCTTGTTTTTCCGCAGAAACATTATCAAAATCAATTGCAGAAACCATTGAATCTTATTATAATAAGTTTCTAAAAGAGAAATCGTTTGAAGGCTTTATTAAAGAATATGAAGCAGCGCTTATAAATAAAGACGAGCGAGTTAAAATCATTGACGGTAATAACACATATGAAGCGGTAGCACTCGGCGTAGCGAAAGATGGCGCGCTTAAGATTAAAAAAGACGACGGAACAATCGAAAATATAAAATGCGGCGAAGTTTCTGTGCGCGGCTTATATACATATGTATAAAGATACATATTAAGAACACAGGAGTAATCATGAAAAAAGAAAAGATAAAAGATACAGTGCTTTGCGCATCAAGCGCATACGAGCAGAAGTTTTACATAAATCCGAAATTTGACGGACTGCCGAAGGACATAAAAGACGAGCTTAAAGTTATGTGCGTGCTTTTTACTGAGGACGTAGGCGGAATCCTTACCCTTGAATTTGATGAAGACGGAACACTCCTTCTTGAAACATCGTTTGACGAAGGCGACCTTTTGTATGATGATATAGGCGCAGGGCTTAAGATTAAGAAGATGCAAAACGAGAAGAGTGAGCTTTTTGCAGCGCTCGAAATGTATTACAAAGTTAAAAACGGCATGCGATACATGAATAAATTTAAAGACCAAATAGTCTATAATCCGGGAGGAAACATATGTTACTTACGATAGATGTCGGAAATACAAACATTACAATAGGAGTATTTGAAGGCGAGGAGCTTAAATCAACGTCTCGAATGACTGCAAAAAGAATGCGTACCGCAGATGAATTCGGTATCGACCTTTGTGATATGATCCGTTATAACAAGATTCAGATAGAAGATATAACGGATGTTATAATTGCATCCGTTGTACCTGATGTAATGTATTCACTTCGCAGATGCGTAGAGAAGTACTTTAAAGTTAAGCCGATAGTTATTGAAGCAGGCATAAAGACAGGAATCAGAATCACAACCGTAAACCCTAAGCAGGTGGGTTCCGACAGAATCGTTGACGCAGTTGCGGCATATGAGATTTACGGCGGCCCGGTAATCGTAGTAGATTACGGTACAGCGACAACATATGACCTTGTAGACGGAAACGGAACATTTATGGCAGGCGTAACCGCCCCGGGAATCAAGACTTCCGCAGAAGCTTTGTCCGGTATGGCGGCACAGCTCCCACAGATCGAAATCAAAAAGCCTGAGCGCATTCTTGCGAAAGAGACAATTTCTTCAATGCAGGCAGGAATCGTATACGGACAGATTGGTCAGACAGAATATATCATAAATAAGATGAAAGAAGAGTCGGGATTCCCCGATGTCAAAGTCGTTGCAACGGGAGGACTCGGAATTTTAATCGCTGAAGAAACCGACGTAATCGACGTATATGATGCAACCCTTACGCTTAAAGGAATGCAGAAGATATTCGCAAAGCAGGATAAAGCAGTGTAAGGACTAAAGCCGTAAACGTAAAGATAAGTAATGAAAGAATTTAAGATAGGAAACGTAACAATAGATAATAGATACATCCTCGCACCGATGGCGGGGGTGTGCGATATGCCATATCGCGTTATAGCACGTGATTTTGGTGCGGGAATGGTATGCACCGAGATGGTAAGCGCGAAGGGAATAATGTATAACAATGAGAATACATTCACCCTCCTTAAGACCGAGGACAAAGAGCGCCCCGTGTCGTTGCAGTTATTCGGAGAAGATCCGGATATAATATCGGACATGGCGCATCGTATAGAAGAGATGCCGTTTGATATACTCGATATAAATATGGGATGCCCGGTTCCTAAAGTCGTAAATAACGGCGAGGGCAGTGCTTTATTAAAAGACCCTGTACGTATCGGACATATAATAGAAAAGACGGCAAAAGCCATAAATAAGCCTGTAACGGCAAAGATAAGAATCGGGTTTGATAAAGACCATATAAATGCGGTAGAAGTTGCGAAAGTTTTGGAAAGCGCAGGCGCCGCCGCAATTACCGTACACGGGCGCACACGAGAGCAGTATTACAGCGGAGAAGCCAATTGGGATGTAATCGCGGAAGTTAAAGATGCGGTAAAAATCCCTGTTATCGGTAACGGTGATATTACTTCATACGAAGTTGCTAAAAAGCGCATGGAAGAATCTAAGGTCGATGCGATAGCGATAGGCCGTGCGGCAAGAGGAAATCCTTGGATATTTAAGGAACTCGTGGCCAGAGAGAACGGTGAAGAATACATAGCACCCACTTTAAAAGAAGTATTCGATATGATTCTTTATCATGCGAAAAAGCTTTGCGAATTTAAGGGTGAGTATGTAGGAATCAGAGAAATGCGTACACATGCGAGCTTTTACCTCGGGGGAAGGCCGCATGCGGCTAAGATGCGCGTAAAGCTTTGCCAAATTGAATCTCTCGAAGAATTGGAAGAATATCTTAATTCTTGTCTTGACAGTAGGGGATAGATTTAGTATGATGATGTGGTTATAGGTCGTAGTCTACGTTCCTATAAATTTCGAATGTCGATTAAAGGAGTTCGTAATGGAAAAGAAATTAATGACTTACGCAGGCGTACAGAAGCTTGAGGAAGAATTACAGGAATTAAAAGTTGTTAAACGTAAAGAAGTAGCAGACAAGATAAAAGAAGCAAGAGAACAGGGTGACCTTTCGGAGAACGCAGAATACGACGCAGCTAAGGACGAGCAGCGCGATATCGAAGCAAGAATCGAAGAAATCGAGAACATCCTTAAAAACGTTGAAGTAGTAGTAGAGGAGGAAGTTGACACTAAGAAGATTAGTGTCGGTTGTAAGATCAAGATCCTCGACGTAGAATTTAACGAAGAATTAGAATATCAGATAGTAGGCTCTACAGAAGCCAACAGCCTTGAAGGCAAGATAAGCAACGAGTCTCCGCTCGGCAAAGCGCTTATCGGTTCTAAGAAGAACGCAGTAGTAAAGGTTGAAACACAGGCCGGAACTTTCGAATACAAGGTTTTGGATATTCAAAGAGTGTAATAAGAAGACCCGCCTGGAATAAGGGCGGGTTTTTGTAATAGAAGGAGTAAGCATATGGCAGAGAATAACGTAAACGAAGTGCAGATGGATGAAAAGGAACACAACAGGCTCGTACAGGTAAGATACGACAAGTTTAACGAACTTAAGGAAGCGGGAAAGAATCCTTTCGTTATAACAAAGTATGATGTAACTGCACACACAAAAGAAATCAAGGATCATTTCGATGAGATGGAAGGCAAAAGCGTTTCAATCGCAGGCCGCCTCATGCAGAAGCGTGTCATGGGTAAGGCTTCATTCGCAAATGTTCTTGATAAAACAGGCAATATTCAGGTATACGTTGCACGTGACAGCGTAGGCGAGGAGCCGTATGCAGATTTCAAGAAATTCGATATCGGTGATATCGTTGGTATGAAGGGTGAAGTATTCAGAACTCAGAAGGGTGAAATGAGTATTCACGTATCCGAAGTAGTGCTTTTATCAAAGTCATTACAGCTTCTTCCTGAGAAGTTCCACGGACTTACAAATACAGATATCAGATATCGTCAGAGATACGTGGATTTAATCATGAACGAAGAAGTTCGTGATACATTTATAAAGAGAAGCCAGATAATTAAGGAGATCAGAAACTTCCTTGCGGACAGAGATTTCATGGAAGTTGAAACTCCTATGCTTGTTGCAAACGCCGGCGGTGCTGCAGCAAGACCTTTCGAGACACACTTTAACGCACTTGACGAGGACTTAAAGCTTCGTATATCATTGGAGCTTTACTTAAAGAGACTTATCGTAGGTGGCCTTGAGCGTGTATACGAAATCGGTCGAGTATTCAGAAACGAAGGCTTAGACACAAGACATAACCCTGAGTTTACTCTTATGGAGCTTTATCAGGCATATACAGATTACTACGGAATGATGGAACTTACAGAGTCAATGTTCAGATACGTAGCTGAGAAGGTACTTGGTACAACAAAGTTTATGTATGGCGACGTAGAGCTTGATTTCGGTAAGCCATTTGAGAGAATCACAATGATTGACGCCGTAAAGAAGTATGCAGGTGTTGACTTTACAAATATTTTGACAGACGAAGAGGCTAAAGCGGTTGCAAAGGAGCATCACGTAGAATTCGAAGAGCGTCATAAGAGAGGCGACATAATAAACCTCTTCTTCGAGGAGTTCTGCGAGGAGCATCTTGTACAGCCTACATTCGTAATGGATCATCCGGTTGAGATTTCGCCTCTTACAAAGAGAAAGCCGTCAGATCCAAATCACGTAGAGAGATTCGAACTCTTCATCAATACATGGGAGATGTGTAACGCATATTCCGAGCTTAATGACCCGGTAGATCAAAGATCACGATTCGAAGAGCAGGAAAAAGCATTTGCCGCAGGTGATGAAGAAGCCAACCACACAGACGAGGACTTCTTAAACGCACTTTCAATCGGAATGCCGCCAACAGGTGGTATCGGTTACGGAATCGACCGTCTTGTAATGTTACTTACAAATTCACCGGCCATCCGTGATGTGTTACTCTTCCCGACGTTAAAGAGTCAGAACTAGCGTTCGATTACGAGCAGTGGTTCAATTACGTCAGCTTGGGTACGAAGTATTACATATAGACCTTAAACAGTCCATATTAGTACGACGCGCATTGTTATAAATATGCAAAACAGTTTGTTGTCCTTTGTGTCAAATAATTTCAATTTAATAACTATCTCAAACAAGGAACAACTTGTATGAGAACCATTAAAGACATTTCAATTAGTAGAAATACTAATCGGGATGTCTTTTTGTTTTCTTAAACCTTACAAAAATCAAAAGAAAGGAACAGCAGTTGTGTTCTCTGTAAAGGTAGCACCAGATGGCGAGTTCTTAAGCATTCCAGATGAATTGGGCGAAGAACTTCCGTTTAAGTAAAAGACATAATGTCTGGCTAATAATCTCGATTAGTGATAGAATTATACATTATGAGAAAAGTGTCAAATGGGAGGATGCAAAAGTTGGCTGAGGGTGTAAAAAAGTTTTCAAATGACAAGGGTGTAAATAAATCTATAAATTTTAATTATTTTGTTGGATATTTGAGGGTCGATCCTGAAAAATATAAGATGAATGAAAGAAAGCTTAATGCTCTTGAGAATATTTATCAGAGAATAAAAGAAAAGAAACAAATTACTCCAAATCAAAAAAGTATTCTTCGAGATGAAGAAGAAATAAGAAAGCAAAAGGAAGTATACGATAAATATGGAAGGAATCGTTGGCTGGCCAAAGATATCTTCAAAAATGTTGCTGATATGGATATTTCTACATCTGTAATAATAGATGGGATGCCAATTGAAATTGAACCAGGTAGTCTGCAGATTAGCGATGATTCAAGTATCGTTACATTCCAACTATCTAAAATGAGATCAGATTTATTACCGGCTAAGAAAAAAATAGAGCAACAAAAGAAAGATATTAGACTTGCGGACGATGAGTATATTGGCGAATTTACTAGTGTTCTCTATGATGAAAATCAATCTGTATTTATGGTTCAATCAAATATGTATGGTTTAACTCACTCACAAGTTGAAGAGTACCTAACTTTGCTGAGACGTAGGGTTATCGAGGAAACTGATAGTGATGATATAAAGGAGCTTTCTTGTGAACTATCAGTTATTATTAATAATTGTGATATCGCTAACATTAAACGTTCAGAGGAAGTGAAAAAAGTAAGATTTAGAGCTGCAGATGGTATATATGATGCTTTAGCTGCTGAGGACAACATGTTTGCGCGAGTTAGACGCAGTATTGGTGACCGTTCGGGCTATGTGATTGATATTACTGTATCAATCGATAAAGATGCTGAAATAAAGACTATGGATAAGGAGTTTATGGAAGATATAGCTGGAAATTTTGATAAAATACAGGACAGCAAATATGATCCAAATCTATTAGTAGAGGTGACACGTAAAGAAACGAAAGATAGTGGTACGGAGTTGATTAATCTATTACGTCCACGTATGACGGAATGTATAACTGTTAAAATGAAACCTAGAACTAGCGTTGCACATGAATTTCTATCAGCCAAGATGAAGGAAGCATATGATAAAACAAAAGTGAAAATATATAATATTTTAGGTGATTAAATGAAGAAAAAGAGTTTTGAAAATAGCATGGAGGACTTTATTTATAAGTGTAAAAGCTTGTTATGCGCTATATCTGCAGTAATTGTAGCGGGACTCTATTATTGGGGATACATCTCAGACATAAGAAGCAACCTGGATAATATTGTGGCTTTGTTATCTGCAGTTTTAGTGATAGTTACTTTGATTTTAACTATATTACTATATTTAAATGATAAGGAGAACTATCAAAAGGCGATTAAAGCAAATGGTTATAAAGATGGTGCGAGAGTAATATATATGTATGTTTTTCGAATTATTCTTGCGGATATAAGTTGTATACTTCTGACGATATTAATCGGGGTGGTTGATATAGAATGTAATATAGCGAAAGTTATTGTGTCGTTTATCGGTACGTATATTTTTAGCTATCTTTTAATTGGATCATCGTATATATTGTGGTTTGCAATAGACATTATAGGAAATATTAATAAAAAACGTGAAGGGATGAAATAAAGAACAGGAGCATTATGCTCCTGTTCTTTTTGTGTATACATCGATCGTCGAGCGTTGTACTCATGGTGCGTATCGTTAACTTGTTGGTGTGTTTTTGTATCGTGATATAATATACTGTGTTAGATTCTGTACTATTGGAGAAATCTATGGCTAAAGGAAGAAAATTAAAAATATATCAAACAAAGTAACAGAGCTTTTAGATATAGACGAATTAAAGGCGATTAATACAGATGGATATAATATAAAGGCTATGAGCCCAGATACGGAAATGCCGCTATGCATTGAATGTAATGGGCCGGTTGAAAATCATGGGAGGTTCGAAAGTCCTATATTGCTTCCAGACTTTAGCTGCCATATATTGAGGCATACATTCTGCACAAGACTTTGTGAGAGTGAACCTAATCTAAAAGTAATACAGAGTATAATGGGGCGCTCGGATATTTCTACAACTATGAATATCTATGCTGATTGTACTGCAGAGCAGAAGCAGGAAGTGTTGAATAATCTTGAAGGAAGAGTTCTAATTAAATAGATAGATATGTCTTTAATGAGAAGTTGTTTGAACATATTTGAACAGCGTTAGTGCATGGGAAAAGTACAGATTGACACATATTTGACCGTAAAGTTTTTTGATAATACGGACAAATACGGATTGATTCGTACATTGTTTGGAACGATATGTAAGAACAAAGATTTTTGTTCCCGACGCTGAAGAATCTGGATAAATAATCCTAGTATTATCAAGGATTGCGAGGTAACTAGGCCGGAAATAGAGATCAAATTGCGGCCAATTTTTAATAAAAGAGAATACACTCGTGGACGAGCTCACTTGAATATAAGTGAGTTTGGCTACTTAACAACGAACCCTCCCGGGAATGTCAAAAGTAGAGAAAGTAATCAGCGCTTTGACATGACTTGCGGAGGGTTTGCTATTTGTAAAATAATATAAAATGACATTTATATGTGATTTTATGTCAATCATATAGTGGAACTAAATATTGATATATGGCGTTTTTGCGCTTATAATTATTTTGAGGTGATAAAATGGATTATATGACTATAAAAGATGCTTCGGATAAGTGGGGGCTGTCTGTTAGAAGAATTCAGACTTTATGTAGAGAAGAAAAGATATACGGAGTTCAGCGTTTTGGTGGAGCATGGGCAATACCAAATTATACAGAACGCCCAATTGATCATAGAATAAAAACAGGTAAATATGTTAAAGCTAAGGCAGAGATTCCGTGCCCAATATTAAAATGGGCAGGAGGAAAGACGCAGATGCTTGGTGATATATTAGAAAGAATGCCGTCTTCATATGGACAGTATATAGAGCCGTTTGTTGGCGGTGGTGCGCTCTTTTTTCGTTTACAACATAAAAGATCTATTATTGCAGACTTAAATCCAGAACTAATAAATCTATATAAAACAGTTGCTTCAAATTGCGATGAGGTAATACGTGAACTTAAGAAGTATAAAAATGAAGAAGAAATGTTTTATGAAGTAAGAGCAAAGGATTGGACTGCATGCAGTGAGGTTGAAGCAGCTGCTCGTATGATTTACCTAAATCACACATGTTTTAACGGACTCTATAGGCTAAATAAAAAAGGAATGCTTAATACTCCGTTTGGCAAATATAAAAATCCAAATATTTGTAATGAAGGAAAACTAAGATTGGCTTCAGAGGTGTTGCAACATGCAGATATTATTTGCGGAGATTTTGAGAGTGTTCTAGAAAAGTATGCTCAAAAAAATGATTTTATCTTTCTTGACCCACCTTATATACCCGTTTCAGAGTATGCTGATTTTAAAAGGTATACAAAAGAGCAGTTTTATGAGGAAGATCAGAGAAAACTAGCAGAAGAAGTACATAAGTTGGTTGAGCGTGGATGCAAAGTTATGCTTACAAATTCAAATCATCCTTTGGTTTATGAGCTATATGGTGATTTCAAAATAGAGGTTATTCAAACAAAACGAAACATCAATAGAAAAGGAAATAAAAGAAAAGGGGAAGATGTCATTGTTACAACATATTGATGCTTTATCGGCAGAGGAGCAAATTAAAAGGTTTCCTGCGACTAGATATATGGGTTCAAAAAGCAAGTTGATCGACCATATTTGGAATGCTTCTAGTAGATTTGAATTTGATTCTGTTTTAGATTTATTCTCTGGTTCTGGTGTAGTCAGTTATATGTATAAATCACATGGTAAGCGAGTTGTTAGTAACGATTATATGTCAATGGGAGCGGTAATCACAAAAGCTTTGATAGAAAATAATTCTACAACATTAGGAATTGAGGAAGCTAGGCAACTATTAGTTGATCATAAAGATACGGATTTTTTTGTTGAAAAGAAATTTAAGGGACTTTATTTTTCGGATGAAGACAATCATTTTATTGATATTGTTAGAGCAAATATAAAGAAAGTAGATAATCCGTATAAGAAGGCAATTGCCATGCAGGCTTTGATTAGGGCATGTATGAAGAAGCGACCTCGTGGAATCTTTACTTATGTAGGACACAGATATGATGATGGAAGAAAGGATTTAAGGAAGAGTTTTGAGGAACAGTTCTTGGAGGGAGTAGAGCAAATAAACAATGCTGTTTTTTCCAATAAAAAGAGAAATAGGTCTTGTAATGAGGACTCAATGGAAATAAAAGCAAAAGTAGATTTGGTATATATAGACCCTCCGTATTATACACCGAAATCCGACAATGAATATGTACGTCGATATCACTTTGTTGAAGGATTGGCGCGAGATTGGGATGGGGTGGAAATACAGGAAGAGACCAAGACTAAAAAGTTCAAATCATATCTGACTCCGTTTTCAACTAAGGAGGGAGCGTATGAAGCTTTTGACATAATATTCTCGAAGTTTAAAAATTCAATTTTAGTTGTATCGTACTCATCGAATAGTTTGCCAACGATGGATGAGATGATAGGATTGTTGGGGAAGTATAAGGAGAATGTAGAAGTAATCCCAGTTGATTATAAATATAGCTTTGGAACAAGAAATAACATATCAAGAAATGATGTTAAAGAATATATATTTTTGGGGTGGTAAATATGGCTGAAAAATATGATCGTGGCAAAATAATACAAACCTATGCGGAGTTGGTGACTAAGGTAAGTAGAAATATAGAAAATCCCGTTGATATTTGGCTCATTGGAAATACCGGTATACGAAATCCATGGAGAATTCCGAGCGGTTTTAAGGTTTATGCAGAGTCTAATATGGTTGGAAAGCTAAGAAGCCAAGAGGAACAGGTCGCTTTTAAGATGTTACTTATGGAAAAAGGAGAAATTGGAGGAGACCTTTAAAAAGATCAAAGTGCAAGTATTACCCGTAAGTATAGACTTATGTTTAACAAGTACGGATTTACTTATCCAGAGATGACCAAGAAATCAGGGATAGCACAGACGGATATAGGGCCTATAGATGGGATTACCCCATTAGGGGAGGCTTTCTATGCTGCAGATACGGTTTCTGCACAGCAGGAATGTTTCCTTAGAGGATTAATTGTACCCATGGAAGAATTGGATGAAGATCGGTGCTTTTCACCATTATTATGGGTTTTAGCAATAATGATTGAATTAGAAAAGAAAACAGGGGATACAAAAATTAATTTTGTAGAGTTTGCCACCCTTGTTCAGACATCTAATCCGAAATTTGATATTGACGAAGTAACAGACGCAATAATTGCATTAAGAGAGGATAGAAAGAAAGCTGAGAATAAAAAGCGATTTGATAACGAGGCAATAGGTGGGGTTGATCAGTATTATCAAAAGCTGAGACAGAATTTTAAAGATTATGCTGATATGAACATTCGATATCTTATTTCTTCGGGAATAGTTAAAAGAGCTGGAAGAGGGGTAACGCTAGTTCCCGAGTATCATTCTACTGCAATAGAGCTTGTTAAAGGGATGGTTAGTTCTGAACCATATAAGGAACGTCTAATAAGACTTTGCGAAGGAGCTGAATTACCTACCGATAATAAGGATATGGCGAATGCGGCATTGAAAGATTTAAAAGCGGAGTTGGACTATTATAATGTGCCATATACAATACCGGATATTCCCCTTGATAACGCTCAAAATATAAATATGGTTAGAGCTAGTTTAAAGCAGAATATAGATCATTACAAAGAGGAGCAATATACAATTCATCAAGTGAATGAGTGGCAAGAAATTTATGAGTACATGCAGTTGCTTGTTGTTAATAATGGGCGCGAAAAAGAAATAGACGATGATAACGTTATTAGGGTTCCGAAATCTGAAGCGGCAGCATACTTAGAGTGGACATTATGGAGAGCCTTTTTAGCAATAGATCATTTGGCAAATAAGCCGTATGATGCTAGAGGATTTAGAATTGATCAGGATTATTTGCCGGTAGGCACAGCTCCAGGTGGCGGTCCAGATATGATTTTTGAATTTGAGGATTACATAATTGTTGTTGAGGTAACAATGTCGACTAATTCACGTCAAGAAGCAATGGAGGGTGAACCTGTAAGACGCCACGTTGCGGATCTTGTGATGTCTGAAAATAAGCCAGTTTATGGAGTTTTTGTTGCAAATAGAATTGATTCTAATACGGCAGAAACTTTCAGAATTGGCGTTTGGTACAATAACAAGGATGAAAGGATGGCGCTAAGAATTGTTCCGTTTACATTGAGACAGTTCTCTTATTATTTTAAATTAATGTTTGAGTCTGGTAAGGCCGCACCAGATTACTTTTTGGCGTTATTTAAGAAGTGCTTTGATGCGAAAGAGGGCAAAGATGGTCCTGAATGGAAGGAAGAAATAGAGCGTATTATAACAAAGTTCTAAACTAAAGAGGAGGAATGAGATTAAATATGGAACTAAATGCGGATAAGCAACTTATACGAAAGGTGTTAGGGAACAAAAATAGATATATTATTCCGAGATATCAAAGAGAGTATTCTTGGGAGAAGGAAGAAATATCTGAATATTATGTAGATATATTGAAACAATTAAGATTTTCTAAGGAAGTAGAAAGTGATGATTATTTTATTGGAAGTATATTGTTAACAGGTGATTATAATTCAAGTGGCAAAGAATTAGAGGTAGTTGATGGACAGCAAAGACTAACTACAATAACAATATTCTTATCAGCATTAGCTGAAACTCTTTCTAAAATAAATGAAAGTAAACTTTCTGATAATGTGTGGAAGTATATAATAGCTGAAGATGATAATGGAGAGGAATATCCAATATTATTTAATGAAATGCAATATCCATACTTTCAATATTATATTCAGCGAAAGAATAAAGTGAAAATGGATCCTACTTGTGAGGAAGAGGATAGAATAAAATTTGCTTTTGATTATTTTGAAAGTAACTTAAAAGAGGAGAATTTAAGAAGAAATATTCGAAATGTAATATTGGATGTAGATATTGATAATTATACATATCCGGATTTGTTAAAGGCAATTAGAGACCAAGTACTAAATTGTTATGTTATATGTATTTGGACAACAGAAACAAAATATGCGAACGAAATATTTGAAATCCTTAATGCTAAGGGAAAACAACTTACATCTGTTGATTTGATTAAGAATAATATTTTCAAGATTTTAAAGAAAGAAGTTCCAGATGACCCGAAGATTAAATGGAAAAAAATAAAAAACACATTAAGTTATGAAAACGGAAGAATAGATTTTTCAACATTTTTTAGACAGTACTGGATTTCAAAATATAAAAAAGTGACGTACGATAAATTATATGACAACTTTATGTCAACAATAGAAGAAAATGAGGAGTCATATAGTAAGTTCGTAAATGATCTTTATGAAGAATCCAAGTTATATATGAAAATAGTTAATCCGAAGCGTGAAGATTATGATAATCGCAAAGAGTATTACTATTTGGTAGAAAGTTTAAAAACTGTAAATGAAAACTTTGGAATTAAGCAAACAAGAATTGCATATATGGCTTTATTCAATGCCAAGGATAAAGGAATAATAACAAATAAGCAATTTAAAAATGTTATACAGATTATTGAGGACTTTCATTTTGTGTATAATGCAGTTTGTGCATTAAGAGCAAATGCTTTTGAAAGTATATATTCGCAATTTGCAATTTCGTTAAATAAGGCGGAAGATGCAAATCAGGCAGAAAAAGCTATAGAAATATTACATACTCGTCTTAAGGAATTATATCCTACATATGAAGTGTTTGAAGGCAGATTTATAAAGTTGCAATATAGTAAAAAAGCGATAAATACAAATTTGGTTTCCAAATATGTAGTTAATAGAATCGATAAATATTATTCTAAGAGAGAAACCATAAGGGATGATGGGTCTGTAGAGCATATACTTAGTGAAGATCGTGACGTGGAATATAGTTTAAATATTGGTAATCTTATTCTTTTAGAGATAGGTATCAATGGTGATTGTGATAACAAAGATTTTAAGACAAAGATTGGTTTATATAAAAAATCAAGATTTGAAGGAGTTGAAAAGTTTATAAAGGATTATAAAGATATAGATATTTGGGGACAAGCTGAAATTGAAGAAAGAGCAAAAAAGCTTGCAAGAATAGTCTATAACAATAATAAGAATTGTTCGACAAACTAAGATTAACAGGATGAGTAAAGGATAGATTGATTTGTTTCTCTTGGAGATTAAACGATGAAGCAATTATGGGTTGTAGGTTCTCCTAATGTCGGTATAAATGTCGGTACAAATGTCGGTATAAATAAAACGGAAAAAGCAGTGCTTGGTTTATTGATAAATAATCCGGAAATGACGGGTGAAGAGATAGCTATAGAAGTGGAGTTACAAAGAGAACTGTAGAACGTACCTTGGTTAGTTTGAATAAAAAAGGGTTGATAGAGCGTATTGGATTAAATAAGAACGGAAGTTGGGCTGTTGTAAAATAGTATTGTTAATCATGGTTTATTTCCTGTTGCAAGTAGGGGTTTTTAATATAGATATCCGACACATCATCTTGCGAGAGTGTCAGTTGGTGATAAGATTAGAGGTAAGGTTCTTGAAGTAGGGGTGATTGTGGAGACGAATCAGTCTAAAGTGATAATTTGCGGTGATGCGGAATTTTGTCGTGATTATCATCCGGAGTACACAAATACGTATCAAATATTCCAAAGTTATGCATCGGGAACTCTTATTATACGTGATACAGAAGATTATGCAGGGAATTCCGTTGTGATTGAGATATCGTATCATAAATAATGTAAAAAATAAACAGCCAGTCTGCATTACTTAATCGTGACTGAATTCTTGCAACGAATAAAATATATTTTTTCGAACATAATAAGTAATAGCATTTCGGCAAAAAACAAATCTACTGCCGAAATGCTATTGCTTTTTGTAAAACTTTATAATAATATTAAATTAGCAAAACGGCAGTAAAGTAAAAACATTGCCGAAATGATAAGGAGAAGATTATGTTCGAAGAAAGAATGGTGGCATATTATTTGAAATTTTTAGAAAATAAATCAACCTTTTCCAGAGTGGAACTTATGGAGACGATACAAGAAAATGGAAGAACAATCAGTGAGGCTTCTTTTAAACTAGAATTACAAAAGATGTTAAAAGAAGGGAGAATTGTTCGTGTTGGAAGAAATAAATACTGTGTAGCTAAGGATGGTGTTGGCACATATGGTTATGAGTATTCTGATGATGCAAAAGCTGTGGCAGGGCTTCTGAAGGACAGGTTCCCGTACCTTAATTATACAATTATGGATTTAGTACAACTGAATGAATTTGTGAATCATCAATTGGCACATAATGTGATATATGTATCGGTTGAGGAAGATTTAGGAGACTTTGTTTTTGATATACTTAAAGAAAAATATCCAGGTAAAGTGCTAATTAATCCTACTCCGGAAATCTATCATCAGTATTGGTATGATGGAATGATTGTAGTTGGAAAACTTGTTTCGGAAGCACCAATGGGACAAAAGGAAAAGTGGAACACAAGAATAGAGAAACTTCTTGTAGATGTAATGACTAATTCGATTTTGCTAAGTAGTGTTAGTGAAATTGAATTGAAAAACATTTACGAAGAGGCATTTGCAAAATATGCAATAGACGAGAGTTGCATGTTCAGATATGCAAAGCGTAGAGGCGCAGAAAAGAAAATTAGGGAATTTATAAAAGAAAAAACTAATGTACAATTAAGGGTGGGATAGAGAATGCTTACAAGAGAAAATTTTACGGAAGAACACATAAGACAACTACAGCATAGTAGCAAAAGGGATCCGATTCTTATTGAAAGAACAGTATATGCTTTTGGATTGTTGGAGGCAATTAGCAGGGTAGGAATGCCTTTTATTTTAAAAGGTGGTACATGCTTAATGCTATTGCTGGAACATCCACAAAGATTATCTACGGATATAGATATCATTGTAGAACCTGGGACGGATGTGGAAGAGTATATAGAGAAAGCAGCCAAGATATTTCCATTTGTTAGGTATGAAGAGCAAAGACGCATTGGGAGAAATAATATTGAAAAGAGGCACTTTAAATTTACGTATGACTCACCGTTGAACGGAAAAGAGCTCTATATTCTATTGGATGTATTATATGAAGAGAATCACTACGAGCGGATTGTGGAACGTGAAATATGCAATGAATTGTTAATGGTAGAACCAGAATTTTTGAAGGTAAAAGTACCGAGCATTGAATGTATTTTGGGTGATAAGTTGACAGCTTTTGCACCACATACGACGGGAATTTCTTTAGGGACTGGCAAAGATATGGAAGTAATGAAACAGTTGTATGATGTAAGTACGCTGGTTGATGAAATGGAAAACTTTGAAGAGGTCAAGAAGACATATCTAAAAGTAGTACAGTCAGAAATTGCTTACCGTGGAATTGAAGTAACTCCAAAAGATTGTTTAAAAGATACTTTTGAAGCTGCGTTGTGCATTGCCTCAAGAGGGACATATAATGGAGAAGAATATTCACTATATGTGACAGGAATTCGAGATTTAAGAGGTCATATTTATGCTGAAAATTATAGTCCTGAGATTGCAGTAGGAAGAGCAGTGAAAACTGCGTACATAGCAATTTGTTTGTGGGCAAATGAGCCATTTGAAAGTATTGCGGATTATACAGAGTATATTAATGCGAAATTTACACAACCAGAACTGATGGCGGTTAAGTATTTGAGAAAAGTTGACCCGGAAGCGTATGCATATATGATTAAGGTGGATAGGATGTTAGGAAAGCTTACCGAATAGAAGAGAGGATAATGCAAATGAATAGAAAAGAAAATATTTTAGATGCATGGATAATGGTAGAACATTTAGCAGAAGGCGATATTAATATACGAGATCACTCCCTTAAATTATTTGAGGATTTAGAAGATGAAGATTATTATACTTTGCTTTTTGCGGAAATAAAAAAGAAACAATTTGATGAATATCAAAAAGGTGGAGTGGTACTGTACTTTGAGATTTTTGGATTCGAGGAAGTAGTAACTATACTTCGTGAAAAATATCATTTAGAGGCGACTAACGAAGATATTCGTGTCGGAGATAAATTTAGTTTTGCATTGTGTTTTGATAAAGACTTAAATTTATGTGGTGAAATGACATTTCTTACCGTGAGCGCATATATTCGTTGGTATAAAGAAATTGTGTCGAGGAACGCGTTCAGGGAGTTTGAGTCGAATTTTAGGATGACAATTTCACAGCTTTTTGATGAGGAAGATAACAAGCAGAAAGTCTTTAATGATGCAATCGGAAAATTGCTGAAGAAATATAATATCAATATAACAAATTGCAGAATGCAGATAGTGAATAACATAGAAAGTGATGCAACAAATTTACATTCCTTTTTTGTTGAGGATTTAGAAAAGGCTAAGCTAATAAGAACGGAAAATTTAGAAAGCTATTTATTGGGAAAAATCGGAAAAAGAATTAATCTGGATGGTAAAAATGATTCTGCTAGTTTTAATCCATATGCATTCTTAGAAATTTTACAACCTCAAAATTATCCGATTGCGAGGTTCCCTAGTAATACAGAATTTTCATTATCACTTATGCAGCAGGTGGCTGTGAATCTTTCTATTGGATATGATAATAAACAAATAAGAAGTGTTAACGGTCCTCCAGGGACTGGAAAGACAACATTGTTGAAAGACATTTTTGCAGAACTAGTGGTTGAGCAAGCATTTGACATTGCTAATTTGTCACAGAAAACTATAAGGGGAAATGCCAATACAGCATATTATGAAAATGCATCTATAGGAGAAATTCCAACCCTAATTGCTGAGAAAGGCATTATGGTTGCGAGTTCAAATAATAGTGCAGTGCAGAATATTGTAAATGAACTTCCGCTTATAAAAGATATTGATAGTAACTTGATTAAAGAATTGAAAGAAGCAAATTACTTTACTCAAATCTCGAATTCAAAGGTGTCAACAAAATGGGTTGAGGAAGAGGGCGGTAAGAAAAAGGAACAATTAGTAAGGAAGGATATACCGGGAGAAGCAAAATTCTGGGGACTTTTTTCATTAGAAGGTGGCAAATCCGATAATATGACCAATATTATCACTAATTTAAAACATGTTTTTGAATATTTGGATACAGAATATATTTCCGATGATGGAATATATGAAGAGTTTATAAAACAGTATAGATTAGTGGGTAATATAAAAAAACAATTGCAGTCATATGTTGATAAAAGTGAAAAATACAAAATGTGTTGCAGTCGTTTGGAGCAGTTGAAAGCTTCATATCTAAATGAACGTAAATCAAAAGAAAGCCGTTTAAGCGGATTAATGGAGGAATGCAAAGAACATGGTGATAGAATCTGTATTGAAATCAAGAAAATAGAAGAATGGTTGAGAAAAATTAGAGAAAGAAAGGCGACTAATGAAAGAAATAGAAATAGTCTTGAATTGTATATTCAATCTTTACGCGAACAAAAACCACGATTTTTTGCACCACGTAAATCAAAACTTGAATATAAGACCAGATTAGAAGAGTATAGTCAGCAACTATTAGAATGCGTAGATGAAAGTAAAAAGATATTGGAAGAGGAAGACCAGTATGAAAAACTGCTCAGAAAAACGCAAGAAGAACAAAATGAGTTGATTACTAAGCTGCAAAAAGAACAACTTATATTTAATAAGTGGATTAAAAAACAAGAGGCGGAAATTGCAAATGTTGAAACTCAATGTACTACTTACGAAAAAGAATTAAGGGGAAAAAGAATAAAAACGCTTGATATGAGTTTAGAGTATGAGAAATTGCAAGAGTCAAATCCTTGGTTCGAAGAGGAATATCGGATCGCGCAATCGAAACTATTTATTCTTGCTCTTAGGGTACGAAAACAATTTTTATATGAGAACAGAAAAAATATAAAGGCGGCTACGATTATCTGGAATAAGCAAAGTGATTATTTAAATAAAAAGCACATTATTGTAGCGGCATGGAATTGGATTAATATGACTATTCCTGTGATAAGCTCGACATTTGCCAGTTTTTCTCGCATGTGTAAGAATATGGGAGCAGAAACGTTGGGGCACCTATTTATTGATGAAGCGGGACAAGCATTACCACAAGCAAGTGTTGGCGCGATATATCGTAGCAAACATGTTTTGGTAGTGGGCGATCCTTCACAAATTAAACCTGTGTTAACATTAGATTCAAACGTGTTAAATATGTTAGGGGAACACTTTGAAGTATCAAAAAAGTATTTGTCTAATACCGCGTCTACGCAAACTCTTGTAGATGAGATTAGTCAGTATGGTTTTTATAAAGCACAAGACGAATGGATTGGAATACCACTTTGGGTACATAGACGGTGTAGGTATCCAATGTTTACTATTTCAAACAAAATATCGTATAAGGGATTGATGGTTCAAGGTAAACCAGAAGATGGTAATGCGGAGTGGTACGATATAGGAGGAAAGGCTAATGATAAGTATGTGAAGGAGCAAGGGGAGTTTCTTGTAAAAAAAATAAAAGAAATGATTCAAGATAATCCTAAGATAATAAATAAAAAAGAAAAAGATACCATATATGTGATTACGCCATTTTCAAATGTTGCATATCATTTAGCTCAAGAGTTAAGGAAGATTCGTTTTACTAGATATGATGAGCATGGAAAACCTACAAATGTGGGGACTATTCATACATTCCAAGGTAAAGAAGCACCAATTGTATTTCTTGTATTAGGTGCAGATAAAAGCAGCAGTGGCGCTGCTAGATGGGCAGTGGATGAGCCAAATATGATGAATGTTGCAGCAACTAGGGCAAAAGAAGAGTTTTATATTATTGGTGATAAGAGTTTATACTTAAATCTAAGTTGTGACGTTGCAACAGATACATATCGAATTATTGAACAACACAAAAACAGTATTTAGAATAGGATGTGAGGCACCTCCAATTTAACTGTTTTGCGTTTTGTTTGAACCGTCAAAGGTGAATCGTCAACAATTTTATTCTTGAATGGTTTTAGGTGAAGTGAAAACTTACATGTAGACATAGAAATGTGTTGAAATCCATGAGAAAGGTTAAAGTGTTAAGCCAGTTGGGTGAAGGTAATCCTTGTGGCTGTGTTGTAGGCATATTTTAAAGTGATGAAGCCGTGGCGAAAGCTGCGGCTTTATTTGATAAGACATTTAAATACTTAGGGTATAGAATAACGTGTAGAATTTGCACGTTTATAACATCACGCATTTTTTGCGTGTTGCTCCAACTGTCGCAAAAAGTGCGATAGTTCAAAAGTGGTTGTCGTAAATTTTGCGGCAACTCATTATACACGATAAAGGAGGAAACTAAACCATGATACCAACACTATACGATCCATTCCGTCACTGGTCAGAGAAAGGTTCTGTTTACATATTATCAGATTTACATTTTGATGATGCAGATTGCAAGTTTATGAGTTCGGACTGGATTACTCCTCAGGAACAGATTGCAATCATTAATGGGATGGTAATGAAAAATGATACATTTATTTGCTTAGGAGATGTTGGAAGTCCGGAGTATATCAAAGATATCAAGGCGAGAAAAAAGATTCTGATTCTTGGAAATCATGATACAAAAGGCGCATATAAGAATTACTTTGATGAAATCTATACAGGTCCGCTTTTTATAGCGGAGAAAATATTGTTGTCACATGAGCCTGTGTACGGATTGCCATGGTGCCTGAATATACATGGTCACGACCATAATAATATGGAACCATACAAAGAGGGGTGTAAGCACATTAATTTGGCGGCGAATGTATGTGGATACACACCGATAAATCTTGGAAAGATTATCAAGGAAGGTGTGCTTGCAGATGTTACGAGTATTCATCGAATGACGATTGATAGGCAGGTGGAGAGAGGAAAGAAAAATGACATCGATTGAACTGCAACTGTGTGATATTTAAGGAAGATTATTTAAACTCTCCGCCCGAAGAGGAATCAGTAGTGCGGAATTTATCAAAGTATTTATGAAATCTGCCACTGCAAAGCATTGGATTCTACCTATAACCGGATGCAATGGGCAGGAGAAAAATATCTTTTGGAAGAAGTTATCGATGAAGCAGGTGAAAGATTTGAAAAGTTGGGAGAAGTTTATCCGGATGAGCTGATATATTGGATAGGGTATATTTATCGGTACTGGCATTATGATACTAGAGAATCCAGTAAAGAAATATATAAATATGCACCAGTTAAGATTATGAAGCAGAATTATGAGCGACTTTATATGATGACACCGGAAGAAGTGATAGTGCAATTAAGAGAGAAAAATTAAATATGTTTACTGTAGGTGGTAGCTGTGCTAGGCTATTCGGCAGCAAGGCGGTGATTTCTGGGTATGTTCTAGGGTTATCGCCTTCTTTTTTGCCTTGCAGCATAGCTACGGGTTCCTGCATTCAACATATAGTAAAATATCTAGTTGAAACTATTCCGATAAATGAATACACATATACATATGTGGGAGTAACTGGAGGTTATATATGGATTATTTAACTACTAATGAATTAGCAAAAATATGGAAAATATCTGCAAGAAGAATATCACTGCTATGTAGTGAAAATCGCATCGAAGGAGCTGTTAAGAAAGGAAAAGCGTGGTTGATTCCAATGGATGCAAAGAAACCAGAGGACCCTAGAAAAGCTCGTAAGAATATATCTACTAAGGAGGCGTAGGATATGACGCAGGAGAAATTATTAGAATTGCGTAGCGGATTTGAAACCGCATATATTGATGGAACAGTTGCGTCTAATCTTGCATATAAGCCACAATTTATTTCGAATAACTATAAGCAAGGGAAGAAAGTATTATCATCTATTGAAGATGAATTATTGGTATGCGATCAATTTCAAATCAGCGTAGCATTTATTACAATGGGTGGAATTACGCCTTTGTTACAGACTTTTAGAGAACTTGAAAAGAGAGGCGTTAAAGGGGAAATTCTCACAACAAATTATTTGAATTTTAGTGAACCCAGAGCATTAGAAAAGTTGAATAAACTGTCTAATATTACTTTGAAAATGTATGATGTAGAAGTACAACCGAAATCATCCATTACAGTTGCCACCGATTACACCGCATATTTGCAGGCGTACCTATTGTAGTAATATGGCAAAGATGGGCATAAGCCCAAAAACCCTGCAGTATCTGATGGGACATGCAGATATTAGTGTGACGCTAAATGTGTATACGCACTTAGGACTCGAAGACGCAAAAGCAGAACTAGAGCGGTTGCTGGAAGCTAAAAATGAGATGAAAAAGCGTGATTTTTGCGAAAAAACTGCACAAAAATCAAAAAAACAGCCGTCTAGCCAGCTAAAATACAAGCTTTCTTTGTAACCCATTTTTAACTCAATTGCCCGAAAAAACATGGGAAAATATGAGATTTTTTGAGAAGAAAGTGAAATTTCAAGTAAAACTGCACAAAGGTCGAAAAGTCAGGATTTACAAGGCTTTGAGAAGATTTGAGGAGATAAAAACAGTATGATAAAGGTGTTATTCATCTGCCACGGCAACAGATGGCAGAGTTGTTTCAAACATTCAGAACAAACGTAGTTGATCATATTAAGAATATCTACGAAGAGGGTGAATTAGATGAAAATTCAACTTGTCGGAAATTCCGATAGGTTCGGATGGAAGGAAGCAGACAGGTTGCAAGGGAACTTCCATTTCATTAATAAAAACCTGTTGACATGACATGCTACAAAGAGTATACTCGATTCTAATATTTTTAATGAATGGAGGAACCTTAGACTATGTTGACCATTCGCGTTAATAATACTAATATGACACCTAATATGTCCATGAATTATAATCACGGGCTTAATTTAGTATACGCGATAAGGTCAGGTAATATAGAGAATTCATAGTCTAGAGGGATTCACATAAGTTCAAGATTAAAGACCTTATCAAGCAAAAGTTTGATGGGGTCTATTTTTTTAGGAGGGGAATATTATGATAATTAAGAATGAGATTCCGATTTTGGAGTATGATGATAGTTCGAAGGAGGTTATAGCGCCTGACCACGATTGGACAAAGGGGAAGTTACCGGAGAAGTGTTTATTTGCATTTCTTGGAAATGTAGTTCATGAATATGCAAAGACGCATGGAGCTGAACTGGTCGAGACATTGGTTACGGTTTCTAATGATATAAAAATATACGTTATTCATGAGGAACAAGAGGATATTTGTCTTGTACAGTCGCCGATAGGAGCAGCACCTGCAGCACAGGTATTGGATACGCTTATTGCTTGTGGATGCAAGAAAGTTATTGCAGTTGGTTCTTGCGGAGTGCTGGCAGATCTTCCGGAGAACGCGTTTATCGTTCCAACAAAAGCTTTAAGAGCGGAAGGCACATCGTATCATTACCTGCCTGCATCAAGATATATAGGGCTTGATGCAGAACCCGTAGAGGTAATTGAGAAAATCTTTAAAAAACATAATCTTCCGTTTGTAACATGCACTACATGGTCTACGGACGGCTTTTTCAGAGAAACAGAAGACATGGTTAAGTATCGTTTGGAAGAAGGATGTTCTGTAGTTGAGATGGAATGTGCAGCGCTCGCTGCTTGCAGTAAGAAGCGCGGAGCAAAGTTTGGACAGTTTCTTTTTACAGCAGATTCGCTAGCAAATGTTCATGATTATGATACCAGAGCCTGGGGAATAGAATCACATGAAAAAGCTATGCTTTTGGGATTTGATATTTTGAGAGAATATAATTGCTAAATAGAATTAAGTTAGGAGAAAGAATATGGATTTACACGATTTTGATGATGTAGCGGAAAACTACGATTTATATCTTGAAGAAATGTATAAAGATGTAGATAATCATGCAGGTTTTTTGGATTTTTATTTGGATTTTGCGAAAGAGTATGGGAAAGACGGTGTGATAGATATAGCTTGCGGAACGGGAGCAGTTTTGCTTTATTTGGCGAAGCATGGAATATTTGCGGATGGTACGGACTTATCTGAAGCAATGTGTAGGGTTGCAAAGGAAAAAGCAAATAAGGAAGGGTTTAATCTTAAAATTTTCCCTGCAAATATGACAGATTTTAGGAGTAATAAAAAGTATTCGTGCGCAATAATAGCACGGAGCGGATTTATGCATTTGCTTAATCCGGAGTTACAGAGAGCAGCACTTTTAAATATTCGGGAGAATTTGGTAGATGGCGGAATGCTTACATTCAATACATTTGATCCTAATCCGATTTTTCAAGCAGAGCAGATGGAGAGTAAAGATACGGATTATGAGTTTAGACTTGAATATACGAATAAAGAAGGAAAACGTGAGAAAATATATAATGCAATTTCGTATGATCCACACACACAAATAATGAGTGGGAATTGGAAATTTGAGACGCTTGACGCAAATGGAGCGGTTATCGAAGAAAGAATTCGTCCATTGAAGATGCGTCAGACGTATCGTCAGGAAATGCTGTACTTATTGGAAATGACGGGATATGAGATTGTAAATGTATATGGCGGATATAATAAAGAATCCGCAGATAGACCGGCAAAGAACGTTATCTGGTGTGTTAGAAAAAAATAATAATATATTGTATATATGCAGAAAGAGGTAACAAATATGGCGAATCTTATAGTGGTATGCGGGCCGCAGGCTGTTGGGAAGATGGTAGTGGCGGAGAGCCTTAGAGATAAGTTAAAATACAACATGATGATGAATCATGACAGCATCGAGATATCAGATAAGATATTCGGTTTTGCAACACCGGCACAAAAAGAGTTTAATGCGTATTTCAGGGAAAAAGCATTTGACCTCGCAGTAAAGTATAACGTAGATTTTATATTCACTTATGTAGCTGCATTTGAAATGCAAGAGGAAAAAGATTATCTTATGAACTTGCACGAACTATTTACAAAGAACGGTGGAAACTTCTATTTTGTAGAATTAAGTGCAGACCTTGATACAAGAATCGCGCGTAACGAGACACCGTACAGAATGGAGCGAAAAGCATCAAAGAAGGATCTTGAGTGGAGTAGACAGAATCTTCTAGACGATACAAAAAATCATGAGCTTAATTTAAAAGAAGACGAGATCTGGTTTAAGAACCACTTAAAAATTGATAACACCAACCTTACACCCGATGAAGTAGCCGATAAAGTTATCGAAGCCTTTAACCTTATACCAAATGAAAGGTGTGAAAAAGAATATCGTTTCGGAGTATAACCGATTAAACTTGTAGAGGGCGGCATTTTGCCGCCCTTTTATCGTATCATACAAAAACAAAAATTGAAAACTTTCGGCTAATGTTGTAATGTAATATTGAGGCAAAAGTGCTCTGACGAATAAAACTACATAGCAGATGATGATTATAAAGAGAAGAATATGAAACGAATAAGAATTTCGCCGTTACAGCTTATTCCTATAAGTTTTTTAATAGTGATAATTATAGGAACCGCGCTTTTACTTGTTCCGCAAGCAACCGCGATCGGAGAGAGCACAGATTTTGTTACGGCACTTTTTACAGCGACGACATCGACTTGTGTAACGGGACTTGTCGTGGTTGATACATTTTCACATTGGAGCGTATTAGGACAGGTAATAATACTGTTTCTTGCTCAAATCGGCGGCCTTGGCGTAGTTGCAGTAGGCTCGATGATAATGCTTGTTGCGCGAAAGAAATTTACGCTGGGCGACAGAATCTTACTTGGAGATTCGTTAAACATTGATAAAACGAGGGGTCTTTTATTAATACTGGTTAGAATTTTTAAAGGCGTATTCTTTGTAGAAGCCGTGGGCGCAGCGCTTTTTACAATTGAATTTATTCCGCGGTTCGGCGTAGCAAAAGGAATATGGGTATCAATCTTCCAGTCTGTATCAGCGTTTTGCAATGCCGGTATGGACATAATCGGTGCGGACAGCCTTATCGGATATAATTCGTCGGGGTTTATTATGGGCCTTACGATGGCTCTTATAATTTTAGGCGGTCTCGGCTTTGTTGTGTGGTTTGATATTCTTGACGGAATAAAGAACGGTATAAAAGAGCGTTACGGAGTGGGAACGATATTTTCGCATCTTTCCGAACACAGTAAGCTCGTGCTTTGGATGACGTTTATTTTGATATTCGGCGGTGCGGCGCTTATCTTTTTGGCAGAGTATGATAATCCGTCTACTATAGGAAATATGCCGTTGGCTGATAAAATCTTAAATAGTATATTCCAGTCAGTTACTTTCCGTACGGCCGGTTTTGCCTCGGTTTCGCAAAAGGGGCTTACGGAGACCACATGTGTGCTAGGAATAATTCTCATGTTTATCGGAGGTTCGCCTGTCGGTACTGCGGGCGGAATTAAGACCGTGACAGCGTTTCTTTTCTTTATGAATGCTTTTTCCTATGTAAGAAAAGAAAAGGAAAATGTAATCTTCAACAGAAGCGTATCGCACGAACTTATGCGTAAAGCTTCTGCAATCGTCTTTATAAGTATGTCTGCGGTCTTTATTATGACGTTGCTTCTTATGAGCCGCACGGGCATCGCACTTACGGATGCGTCGTACGAAACGATAAGTGCGATCGGCACGGTAGGTCTTTCGAGAAACCTTACGCCAACGCTTGATGCAGGCGGTCGGATAATTATTATAATTGCCATGTATCTTGGCAGAATCGGTCCGATTTCGATGGCACTGTTTTTTACCAAAGCAGGTAAAAGCGAGAAAAAGATATTGCATTCGGAAGGAACGTTTTATGTTGGATAAATATACAGTCAGGGGGCTTTACATATGAGAAAATCGGTTGCGGTACTGGGACTTGGAAAATACGGAAGAAGTCTTGCGGAGAATCTTTATAAATTGGGTGCGGACGTTCTTGTTGTTGATAAGGACGAAAGAATTATAAATGAAATGACATCAAAGTGTACATCTGCAATATGCGCGGATCTTTCAAACGAAGACGAGGTTATGGTACTTGGGCTTAAGAACATGGATGTTGTGGTAGCGGCAATGGGCGGTGAACTTGCCGCAAGCATTATGGTTGTGTCCGTCGCAAGAGAGCAGGGTGTTCCGGTTGTTGTTGCGAAATCTTCATCGGAGCGAATGTCGGCAATACTTAGGAAAGTCGGCGTTGATAAGATTATAGATCCGGAAAGCGAGGGCGGTTCCCGTTCCGCAAAGATACTTTTGTCAAATTCATTCAGAGATGTATTCGAGCTAGACGACAACATGTATATGATCGAGATGGAACCGAAGAAAGAATGGATAGGTAAAAGCTTAAGAGAACTTGAGTTACGCAAGAAAATGAGCTTAAACGTCGTTGCGGTAAAAGAAAGGGGTGCACATTGGACATTTGTTGATCCGGGCGATGTGTTTGAAGCTTCAAATATACTTCTTGTTGTAATGGAAAAGAAAGATATGAAGATATAAATAAAATGGCGTCGGCAGGGTTTGCCTGCAGGCGCCTTTAATCTATTTCCTTATTCGCCATACAGTAATACGTAATGATTTAAGTTACCTTTATAAACGGATTCGTCCTTAAGTTTAAATCCAAACTTCTCATACATTGCTACATTTTCCTTAAGGTCAGTTTCGAGGCAGATGCGATACCCTTTCTCTTTCGCGAACGAAGTAAGTAAGTTTATTAACGGCTTACCGAATCCCTTTCTCTGACACTCCTTCTTTGTTGCAAAAACATATACATACCATGTTTTATCATCAAGATACGGTTTTCTTTTTTCCAAAGAATAGTCTTCGTAAGCTTCCTGTCTGTAGAAAGATGGATTTAAAAGCATCAGATAGTCAAGCGGTTTTGCCACTTTCATATATTCTCTTATGCCTATTTTCCCGGTCATCGGAGGTTCAAACATAATAACCGCTTCATACTTTTCACTGCTTGTTAAACCGCCTATCATATCCATGTGAAGCCTACTTTTGTAATCCACAAGCATCATGCGGCTTAGGGTTTTTCTGTTTACGGGGCCCTTAAAAATATTGCAAAACAGCGGGTAATTGGTGTATGCGTCAACAGATGTTTTTATAAATTCACTGATATTATCCTTTGACAGAAATTGAATTTCAGAAACACCGGATTCACGGGCGTAGTCATATAATTCGTTCAAGTATTTATTACTGCTCGTGCAGCTCATAATGCTTATCCTCCTTGATAATGGCAAGCATTATATCCGCAATCTTCGGATCAAACTGCGTACCCTTACCTTTTTCGATTTCTGATTTTACGACATCCTGCTGCATATAATTTCTGTAACTTCTGTTACTCGTCATTGCATCATATGCATCGGCAACGCATATGATTCTTGCAGGAAGTGGGATTCCCTCGCCCTTAAGTCCGTCAGGATATCCCGTGCCGTCGAATCTCTCATGGTGCCATCTTGCACCGACGCAGACTTCCGACATCTCCGTCATTTCAGAAAGAATATCATATCCGATTACAGGATGCTTTTTGATTATATTGTATTCTTCCTCGGAAAGACGGTCTGCTTTATTTATGATAGCGTCCGGGACGCCGATTTTACCTATATCGTGGAGCATAGCCATGTTTATGACTTCGTCGATCTGCTCCTGTGGGAGCTTTAACCTTTTTGCAATCATGCCTGAGTATTCCGCAACTCGCATGGAGTGGCCGTTTGTATACTTGTCCTTGGCATCGATAGTCTTAGCAAGAGTGTACATAGCCTGGAGAGTTATTCTTTCATTTGCCTGTTCCAGGTAAAAGTTTGCTTCGTCGAGTTCTTTCTGTTTTTTCTCGTAAGCGCGGCTTTGATATTTGATGATGATACCAAAGATTAAAGATACAAGTGCAAGAGACTGTATTACGTCTATTGCGATAGCGTGCTCAGACTTAAATAACACAACTACATCCGGATGCGTCTCGCTGTATAAAATGCAGCCGCAATGGAAGATCAGCGACAAGCCGTAGATTACATATAATATCTTTTTCCTGATTACAACCCAGCTTATAACAAGGCTCAAAAGGAGCCATATTGGCATTCCGCCGTGGTAGCCGCCTGATGTGAAGAACATAATAGGAAAAAGCACGAAGTTTGCAACTATGGAAAAAAGTACCGCCGCATAGATTACGTCGCTTGATTTCATGGAAAGTATGAGGCAGAACACCGCAAAGACGCACGTGATGATAAAAGCTCCGATTGCGATAGGGGAGCTGTTTAAAGCAACAGATATTCCGATAGAAACCGCTGAGCCGACGATGGCTATGACAACAGCGATATTAAGGAGCTGTTGCCAAAGGTCGCGTTCGCCGATCATGGTATTATATACTTTTTTGCAAGTCCTTTTAATTTTCCTTTTTATAGAGTCCATATGCTTTACCTTTTAAGGAATACTTTTCGACACATAATATATTATAGCACGATGTGTTTGATAGTGGTGTTGATTTTGTGATTATTGCGTTGAAGAGTTTTGAAAAAAGATGTAAGATAGTTGGTAATGAGCTTGTATTTGAAGGTGCAAAAGCATAATACATATATAAAGAGGGCTTTATGAGAAAAGAGTTTGTTGATTACGTTGAGAAAATGAAGAAGATTCGTCGTCTTTCAACGCCTGCAATCGATAGCATTAAATCTGAGTATGATTACGGAAAAACATTGGTCGATAATTTCCGCGAGATTGGTGAAATGGCGGGAGAAAACCGTGAAACGGTTGAGAAGATCTTATTACCGATGATTCAGTCGGATAAACCATTAACCGAAGATGAAATAAAAGAATTAAGCGAGCTTCGAGAACTCTTGATGGTTGCGGATACGATTCACGAAATCGATCAGCATATCGCAGATATGATAAATGAGCGAATCTTGGACGAGACTACAAGTACGCCGGAAGATGAGACGAGTGGGAGCAAAGAGAAAACATTTAATACTCCGGAAGAGAGAGATAATTATATAAACAGCCTAGGCCGTACCATGCAGATTAAGTATTTCCGCATGATTACGTCACAGCAAAGTAACCCGGTAGGCTCCGAAAAGTGCCGTAAGGAAGGCTTGGTTGTTGTTGAAAAGCTTAAAAAATATATGGAGAAAGATGTCTTTGAGACACTTTCTGCACAGATGCAGCAGTTTGTTTTTAAGTGCGCGTTAAACGGTGCGCTTATGTATCAGGCCTATGTGGGTGATAATCGCGAATATTACAGAAAGAAAATGATGGAAGCGTTAAAGCGTTTTGTTTCTTATCTCGAAGATGATTTCTACAAGTCGAAATTTACGGAAATATTTTTAAAGACTTGTGAAGTGCATGCCTATGACCATATGAGCGCGATTCTTTTGGATACTGAGCTTCCGAAAGATGCGGCAAAAGAGATTTTTCCTTACATGCTTAAAATGGAAGACCTTTTAAAGAATGACCCTGTAGTCAAGGAAGACGGAGTGCCGGATTCAATGATTTACGGAATGGAAATGACGCTTTTCCAATGTGCCGCACTTGCAGGCGATTCGTCGACTATAGAGCGCTTAAAGAAAGCACTTGAGATATATGAAATGCGAGATCCTGACGATTTAACCGCTCAGGGCGCACAGTATAACCAGAGCTATCCTTTGATAATCTACGAATGCCTGGCTAACGGCAAGGTTAGAGAAGACGGTCTTACGGAAGAAGATTATGCGCTCCTTGACCGCATTGTATCGAATATGATTGAGTACATCTGCAAGATGCCGAAGGAATCCATGCTTACGGACCGTGTGGTTGTATATAATAAGCTCCTTAATGTTTTCGTGGAGTATCCGGGCAAGCGCTCGTTCGGTGACTTTTTCATTGAGTCAATCGCAGCTATCCATCCGCCGACATATGTGCATTCGAAGATGGTTGCGAAGATTTCGTTATGTCTTGCGAGACACCTTATTCGTAAGAAGCCGGAAGTGTTCGTAGGATTCCCAGGTATCAAAAGTGCAGCAGATTTATCAGGTAAAAGCGCTGATATTTTAAACTATGCGTATAACGCCGCACTTTACCATGATATGGGCAAGCTTTCAATACTTGATACGATTTCCATGTACGGAAGAAGATTATTAGATACCGAGTTTTCAAATATTAAGTGCCATCCGGACAACGGATATAAGACTGCAGTTAAGTATGTATCTACGAGAGATTATGCGGATGTAATACGCGGCCATCATAAGTTTTATGATAATTCCTGTGGCTATCCGACGGACTTTGATACATCGAAGAGCCCTTATAAGGCAATCATCGATATCGTAACCATCGCAGATTGTATGGATGCCGCAACCGACGGTGTCGGAAGAAGTTACAATATCGGTAAGACGTATGACGATTATATCAAGGAAGTTGAGGCAGGTGCCAATACCCGCTATGCCCCATACTTCGCAGACCTTTTAAAAGATAAAGACGTTTACAACGATATGCAGTATATCTTAACCGAAGAACGTAATGGAGTGTATAGGGAGATATATTCGTTGATGAAACGATAAGCCTTCGTAGCATTTTTACAATGAATAATAGTGTAAAAATAGTGAAAATTAATAGAAAAAACACCGCCCGTTTGTTATAATATCATTGAGGTGAGCGCGATGATTAAAGTAACATTGACAAATGAAATCCTTAAATACATAACAGAAATAGATAAAAACAGATACAAGGTTTCCGAGGTAAAATTGCCGAAATCTGTTGCGAGCAAACTCCGTAAGAACTCAAAGAAGAAGAGCTCATACGCCTCAAACAAGATAGAAGGTAATCCCCTTTCCGAGAAACAAGTCGACGAAGTAATCGAGAAAGACGAAAGAAAGCACTTCCTTAAGCCGGAGCAAGAAGTTCGCAATTACTTCCTCGCACTTCAGTACCTTGAAGACAAGGCCAAAAAGAAAGAGCCATTTTCTAAAAAATTGATACTGGACGTTCAAAAATACGTTGAAAAAGGCGCATCAAAAGAAAAAATCGGATTAAGAGGCGCGATGCCTCCGGGCGTGCTTTTTGCAGTATACGATTCAGAAAGCGGCAATCCGGATTATATTCCGCCGGAGTATTGCGACATCCCCGACCTTTTGGATGAACTGGTTGAATATGTAAATACGACTGACGATCACCCACTTTTGGTTGCCGCAGTTGTGCATTATCAGCTGGTTACAATACACCCGTTTGAAGATGGAAACGGTAGAACCGCGCGGTTATTATCCGGATATATCCTGGATTTAAACGGATACGGTTTTAACGGGATCGGTTCGTTAGAGGAATACTTTGCGTATGACACAAACGAGTACTATGAATCAATACAGATGGGCCTGCCGGCACTTTATTATTCGGGAAGAAACAATCCGCCGCACCCGGAAGTATGGATCAATTATTTCTTGCGTATGGTATTGCTTTATTCTAACAAAGTCTGCGAACTGTCGGTAAGTTCCGGCGAAGATGAGATAGGTGGAAGCTTGTCATATTTAAAAGGCAAGGAAAAAGACCTTCTCCTATATTTAATAAAAAATTATAAGGGTGAGTTTACTCCAATCGAGGTCAGCCGCGGAATCGGTGTGACAAATAAAACCGTAATAAACAGACTGTCCGTTCTGGCAAAAAGCGGTTTTGTAGAGCCACTGATGGTAAATCAACGCATTATGTCGTATAGATTAAGCGACTTTGCGAAAGATAATGAAAAAGCAATAATAAAGATGATTTAGTTAATTCAATAGATAAAAATATAATTTGTTTAAATAGAAATTCTGTGATACTATAAATCCATGCGATGAATCTATATCGCATGGATTTTCTAATATGCCGAAAGGTATCGATAAGCTCAACGGTTCAAGAGCATTGTCCAACGAATAAGTACATTGACAAAACATCAAAAATGATGTATTTTTAAGGAGAAAGGAATGGAAATTTACGATTATTATACTTCAGGTGGAAAGAACCTAATAATGGAGTACGTGGGGAAACTTGAGACCAAGGAGCGTGCTGAGGTCCTTGATGCGCGAGAGCAAATCCGCGATTATGGGTTGGATGCATTTGAAAAACTAAATACAAGGCAACTAGAAGGTAAAATATGGGAAGTTAAATTATCAAAAATAAGAATAATGTATGTTATAGTCAGCGAAGAAAGCGTATTTTTCTTGAATATTTGTAGAAAACAAAAAGGCAAGACAGAGAAACAAGAACTGGATAAAGCAAGGCGGAGGGCTCAAAAGTATGAGCTGTTATAAGGAGGGATGATTCATGTTTGTAAAAAGCGATCGAGAAAAAGAAAAGAAAATGCTGGAAAAATTAATTGCCGGCGACGAAGAAA
>JAFRZM010000005.1 GCA_017442585.1 Lachnospiraceae bacterium
GTGCAAATTCACAGGGGACTTAAATGTTAGTCGTAAATGAAAGAGTGCAGAGCATATATTCGTAAGCTCCCCATTTGGGAATCGTCAGACAAGATATGCCTGGCCTCTTTTGGCGGAGAGCTTGGCGTAGGCGTATTCCTCGGGGAGCGATGGATATATGCTCCGCACATTCTCTGTTTGCTGATTAATTCACACGTTTATTTGTTGCAAATAAATATTGACGATAGTATAATATCCGTATAAGGAGGTGTTAAATATGCCGAATATTAAGCCAATATCAGATTTGAGAAATTATACAGAAGTATTAAAAGCTGTTGATGATGATAGTAGAGTATACTTGACACGTAATGGTCATGGGGAATATGGAATTCTGACAATGGATGAAATAGACGAGCTAGATAAATATAAGGCAGCATATATCTTGCTGAATAGATTGCAGAAAGCGGAAGAACGCGCTGATAAGGAAGGATGGATTGATTCGGAGGAATTAGAGCGCGAATTGGGGGTATAAGTAGACTTGAAGTATATAATTAAATATTCGCCTGATGCAAAAGAGAAACTTATTGCTGTTAATAAACAAATAACGGATATAGCGGGAAATGTGGTTGCCAATAAAAAGGTATCGACAATAGTTGAAACTATAAATGGACTAAAAATAAATCCGCAAAAAGGGCAATCAGTGGCTGTTTTGTTGAATATTATAACTCCATATAGATTTTTACACGTAGAACATAACTATATTTTTTATAAAATAAATGATAATGTTATAGAGATAGTTGATATTTATAACGAACGCGAAGATTTTATGTGGAAATTATTTGGCATTAAGCTTCGAACTGAAGAAAGCAAGGATTATTGGGGCGAATAATAAATGCGATAATTATGATTAGGTAATGTAGGGAGGCGGAGACATGAAGATAGGAATTATCGGAATAGGACATCTTGGAAGATCGTTTGCAAAAGGACTCATAAAGAGTGGATTTAACGCGAGCGATATTATTGCCAATGCGAGAACATTAGAGACTTTTTCCAAGGTAAAAGAACTTTTTCCGGGAGTTATTACAACTACCGATAAAGCAGAACTTATTGAGAAATCGGATATCATTGTTATAGCCGTAAAGCCTAAGGATGCAGTAGCAGCCCTTTCGGGTATAGCTGATCTTGATTTTGCCGGTAAGACAATTATAACCTTCATGGCAGGCATAACCTTAAAAGATATGCGTAAGATGCTTCATGATGATGCCGGAACTTTAAAGATAGTTCGCGTAATGCCTAACGTAGCAATATCACTTTGCAACGGTATAACCGGCATAAGTTATGATAAAGATGAAAAAGATATAGAAGAGGTAATCACGTTGTTTAGGCGCCTTGGTATGGTAATAAGCCTTCCGGAGGAAGAACTTGATACCGTTACCGTGTGCGCAGGCTCAGGCCCTGCATTTGCAGCGTACCTTATGCGAGAGTATAAGAACGCCTGCAATAAGATGTTTAAAGACGAGAAAATAAGCGAAGAAGTGGCTATCCGCGTATTTGAGAGCACATTGCAACTAATGAAAGAGGACAAAGATAACTTCAATGACGTTATCACTAAAGTTGCAACAAAAGGCGGCTCTACCGAAAAGGGAATCGAGAAATACGAAGAGACAGACTTTACAGGAATAATCTACGGCGGAATAGAAGCTTCGTATGAAAGGATAAGTAAGCTTAAGTAATGTTAAATCAGTTTTCAAGAACTCAGCTTCTTTTAGGCGAAGAGGCAATGGTTAAATTAAAGAATTCTCGCGTTGCTGTATTCGGTATCGGAGGAGTCGGAGGGTATGTCTGTGAAGCATTGGTAAGATCCGGAGTCGGTAAATTCGACCTTATAGATGATGATAAGGTATGCCTTACAAATCTTAACAGGCAGATAATTGCAACAAGAAGTACAGTCGGAAAATATAAGACAGAGGTTATGAAGGAGCGAATGCTTGATATTAACCCCGATGTCGAAGTAAATGTACATCAGTGCTTTTTCCTGCCTGAAAATGTGGATGAATTTCCTTTTTCGGAGTATGATTATGTGGTAGATGCCGTAGATACGGTAACTGCAAAAATCGAACTCGTTATGAAATGTAAAGAGAAAAACGTTCCGATAATAAGTTCTATGGGCGCAGGCAATAAACTTGATGCATCAGCATTTAAAGTCGCGGATATCTATAAAACCACGATGTGCCCACTTGCAAAGGTTATGCGACATGAATTAAAAAAGCGCAGAGTAAAGAAGCTTAAAGTAGTATATTCCGAGGAAAAGCCTATACGCCCGTTAGAAGATATGTCTATAAGCTGCAGAACACATTGCATATGTCCACCGGGTGCGGCGCATAAGTGTACGGAAAGACGTGACATTCCGGGAAGCGTGGCATTTGTGCCGTCTGTTGCAGGCCTTATAATAGCGGGAGAGGTCGTAAAAGACCTCATATCCTATAAACCAAGATAGTGTAAAAAAGATTAAAGCTCTGAGGTAAAATTACCTTAGAGCTTTTTGAATATTAATAAAAATCCTTTAATCATATCCATAAATATTTCAAACTTTTTCTTGCTAATAGACAATAGATATGGAATAATTAAATTGTCAGATAAAATTACATACAGGAGGTATCTTATGGAAAAGAAGAAACTGTCACTTGCAGCGCAGATATTCATCGCGCTGATCCTCGGTATCATTGCGGGCCTTTTGTTTCAAAATTATGTTGATTTTGCAAAAGACTACATCAAACCTATCGGTACGATATTCCTTAACTTAATCAAGTTTATTGTATGCCCGATCGTACTTTTCTCAATTCTTTCAGGTATCGTATCAATGAGAGATATTAAGAAAGTCGGAATGATCGGCGGTGTTACCGTTGTGTATTATTTCTGCACGACAGCAATCGCTATCATCATTGGTTTACTTGTAGCCAATATCTTTAAGGGTGTATTCCCGGCACTTTCAACATCAGGACTCGAATATGCGGCACCTGAAGGCTCAAAACCTATGGATGTACTCGTTAACGTATTTCCGTCAAACTTCCTTGCGCCGATAGTTAACGCCAACATGCTTCAGATTATCGTTATGGCAATAATCATCGGTTTCGCTATAATCCTTATCGGCGATAAGGCGAAGGGCGCAATCGACGGAATTAATACACTTAACGACATATTCATGAAGTGTATGGAAATGATCCTTAAGTTATCACCTGTTGGCGTATTCTGCTTACTTACACCTGTTATCGCAGAAAATGGACCTGACGTTATTGGATCTTTAGCAAAGGTTATCCTTTGTGCATATATTTGCTATTTGTTACATGCGATTATCGTTTACTCAATCGCAGTATTTACAATGGGCGGCATGACACCGCTTAAGTTCTTTAAGGGAATGCTTCCGGCTATCGTATTCGCATTCTCAAGTGCTTCTTCAGTAGGTACATTACCACTTAATATGGAGTGTTCAGAGAACCTTGGCGCATCAAACGAAGTTACAAGTTTCGTACTTCCGCTCGGTGCTACAATTAACATGGACGGAACAGCCATCTACCAGGGTGTATGCGCAATCTTTATCGCATCATGCTACGGTATTAACCTCACACTTCCGCAGATGATAACCATAGTTCTTACTGCAACACTTGCATCAGTAGGTACTGCGGGTGTTCCTGGAGCAGGTATCGTAATGCTTACAATGGTTCTTACATCAGTAGGTCTTCCAATCGAAGGTATCGCACTTGTTGCAGGTGTTGACAGAATCTTTGATATGGGTAGAACAACACTTAACATTACAGGCGACGCATCCTGTGCAATTATCGTATCCAATATAATGAGAAAGCGCGAAGCTAAGAAGGTTAAAGCTGAATAAGAATTATTAGGAAAAAGTATAAATTATTATAAACAAAAGGAGTGGGAAACCATTCCTTTTTGTGTTACAATAAAGCATATATCTTTTATCGTGGATTAGTAGGCGATATTAGATAAGAATCGATGAAAGAGAAGAAGAGTTAAAATGAAAAAGATATCAATTGCCAAAATGCCTGCATCGATTATAATCCTTGATTATAAACACTCGTTTATGATTATGGATGCAAGCGAGCGCTTCCTTGACGAAGCGGGACTTCTTATGGACAGGAACTGCGAGTTTAATAAGGAGAATTCTTTATCGTTTTTGGATTTATTGCATCATGATGATGTGCGTAAATTCATAGATCTTTTTAAAGATATCGAGAAAGGTGGCATTGAGAATATAGATAATGTTGTCGTAGAAGCACGTGTCCGTGATAAGTCGCGTGAATTTGTCTGGACGAGTATAGTTTTTTCCTCGATGGATGACAATACTTACGACAATTGCATAATGGCAAGTCTCCATAACGTAGATACAAAGAAGCGCCTTGAGGAAGATTTAAAAATTCAGCTTGCGCGCTTTGACCTCATTAAAGACGTTTCGAATGAATTCATATTCGAATATGACCCAAAGAATAAAAAGTATATTATTCCGATAGAGATGCAGCTTCGTCGAGGCATCTCTAAAGGTGATGAGTATGAAGGTATAGATGTAGCTGATTTCAAGGACATGATTTCTCCGAATCATTGGAATATGTTTAAGGATTATATCATGTCGAACGCGAAGATAGATGACGTCGGAGTTATAGAGTATGAGCTTAACACATCTCATATAGGTAAAACCGCTCATTACAAGTGGTATCGTTGCTTTTACAAGAGAATACTCGATGATTCGGGGAAATTGGTGCGTGCAATATGCCGTAACATCGATATTCAAAAAGACCGTGATAAGGAAACCGATCTTGAATATCAGATGAAACTTGACCCGATGACAGGCGTATATAATAAGGCTGCTTGCGAGAAAGAAGTAGAAGAGTTTATTAACGGTCATCCGGATGGAGAGCATGCGATAATCATGCTTGATATCGATGATTTTAAACGTATAAATGATTCGTTCGGTCATCTTTACGGTGATACGGTTATTAAGACTGTAGCAAATCATATAAAGGAACGCTTCAGAAGTTCGGATATAATCGGTCGTGTCGGTGGCGATGAGTTTTTAATTCTTATGAAGGATACGACGCAGGAACTTGCGGAAAGCGTTGCAAAAGAAATCTGTAAGAATATCAGAACCATAGTAAGAACACAGTCAGGTGATTTTGTTATAAGTTGTTCTGTAGGTATCAGTATGTTCCCTAAGTCCGGCTTTGAGTATACCGAATTATTCAAAAAAGCCGAGATTGCGATGTATGTATCAAAGAAGAACGGCAAGGACAGAGTCGGTATATACGAAAAAGGTATTTATGTCAATTATGAGAATAAGTACGAGAGCATCAAATTATCGGAAGCGCTCCAAAGTGACGAAGAATTCGCCAATATGTGTACGGAGATGCTTCTTAAGAGCCGTAACATCAATGCATCGCTTAATCTTATTTTACAGTATATAGGTAAAAGATTAAGCGCTGGGGGTGTAAGCGTCTTTAAAATTAATGCTGAGATGGATAAGGCAATAAGAACCCATGAGTGGACGGCAGAGCAGGGGATATTCCTTTTACCTAGCAGATCGTTCTTGAATTTTGATAACAGACCGCTAATTGAAAAAGTATTTAACGGTGGCAGAGTTGTTATTGACGATATGCAGGAAACAAAAGAGATATCCGAATATGAGAAGAAACTTCTTATATCGGATAATGTTCATGCATGCGTATACTGTAAGTTTGAACAGGGACAGTCGTTAAAAGGATTTGTTTCGTTCCAGAACATGGATGAGGCGAGAGTATGGACTGATAAGGAACTCGACCTTATGGAGTCTTATGCAAATCTTATAGGCGTATTCCTTGCACTGGCAGAAATAGAAACCGGTAATATCGGCGAAGGAGAAGAGAATTCTCCGGTAGATCGTTTAACCGGAATGATAACGGATGAAACATTCGTTAAGGCTGTAAATGATTACAGAACCATTCATCCGGATGAGAAGCGCTTGTTCGTTGTAAGTGGTGATATAGACGGTTTTGCTTACGTAAATGAGAACTTCGGTACGGAAGCAGGCAACGAACTTTTGAGAGAGATAGGACATATATTTAGGACAGAAGCCCAGAATGTTTTTATATGTCGTCAGTTCTCAGACTTTTTCTGCGGATTCTTTGCGGAATTTGAGAAGAAGCGTGTAATGAAGATACTTAAGAAGTATTCGGATATTTTCATTGAGAGAACAAGAAAATATTTCCCGAATTCAGGTATTCGTATAGCGCTCGGTATGTATGAGTGGGAAGACGATGTGCCGATAACGGTTGCAATGGAAAATGCTTCCATGGCAAGAAAACACGCAAAGGAACTTGGAAGCTCCACTATCGTAGAATATAATAACGATATGCGTGAACAGAAAAAGAGAGACCGTATTATTACCTCTACATTTTATAAGGATCTTGAGAACGGTAACATCTTATTATACATGCAGCCTAAGTTTAATCTTAGAAGCAAGAAGATAATAGGCGCGGAAAGCCTTGCTCGATGGAGAAATGAGATAGGCGATCCGACACCGCCTGTACGTTTTATTGATTCGCTTGAAAGAAACGGATACATAACGGATCTTGATTTCTATATACTCGAAGAGACGTTAAAGCATATGGCAGAGTGGAAAGATAAGGGATATAAGCTTATTCCTGTATCGGTTAACTTCTCGAGAAGACATTTTACCATGGGCGGTATATATGAAAGAGTCGTTGCCTTAACGGATAAATATAAGATACCGCACGATATGATAGAGATAGAACTTACGGAAAGCTTATTTACCGACAGAATGGATAGAGTCCGCCAGGAACTTGATCTATTGCATATTGCAGGCTTTAAGGTTGATATAGATGACTTTGGAACTGGTTTTTCCTCACTTGGTATGCTTATGGATATGGCAGCAGATGTGGTTAAAATCGATAAGAGCTTCCTTAAGTTTGATACGGGAACGTTTGAAGACCATAAGGAATTTATGAAACTTTTATGTAAGATGCTTAAGATATCGGGCAACAGGGTTATATGCGAAGGCGTTGAAACGGAAGAACATGCGGATTTCTTATCAAAATGCGGATTCGTATATGGTCAGGGATTCTTAATCGACCCTCCGATTCCGGCTATAATTTTCGAGCAGAAGTACATGGCGGGCGATAAGCAATAATCTAATGTTTACAAACGTTTAAAGGAAAAAACCTTGAATTTTGGACATATTCTTGGTATAGTAGTTAATTAGGTATCAATAGGTTTTTGTGCCTTTTTATAGACAAAAGTAGGAGGATTAATTCATGAAACGATCTATGAAAACTATGGATGGTAACCATGCAGCAGCACATGCGTCATATGCGTTTACTGATGTAGCGGCTATCTATCCTATCACTCCTTCATCTGTTATGGCTGAGGCTACAGATGAGTGGGCAACACAGGGAAGAAAGAATATTTTCGGACATACTGTTCAGGTTACAGAGATGCAGTCTGAGGCAGGTGCAGCAGGTACTGTACACGGTTCACTTGCAGCAGGTGCTTTAACAACAACATATACAGCATCTCAGGGTCTTTTACTTATGATCCCTAACCTTTACAAGGTAGCCGGCGAAGGACTTCCGGGCGTATTTAACGTATCTGCACGTGCACTTGCAAGCCATGCATTATCAATTTTCGGTGATCATTCCGACGTTTATGCATGCCGTCAGACAGGTTGCGCTATGCTTTGCGAATCTTCCGTACAGGAAGTTATGGATCTTACACCGGTAGCACACCTTACAGCTATCAAGGGCAGAATGCCGTTCATTAACTTCTTCGATGGTTTCAGAACATCTCATGAAATTCAGAAGATTGAAACCTGGGATTATGAAGATCTTAAGGATATGGCTGATTTTGATGCAATCGAAGCATTTAGAAAAGATGCATTAAATCCAAATCATCCATGCCAGAGAGGTTCGGCTCAGAACCCTGATATCTTCTTCCAGGCAAGAGAAGCTTGCAACAGCAAGTATGAAGCTATACCGGCACTTGTTCAGGAATATATGGACAAGGTTAATGCAAAGATCGGTACAAACTATAAATTATTCAACTATGAAGGTGCTAAAGACGCTAAGCACGTTATCGTTGCTATGGGTTCCGTATGCGATACAATTGATGAGACACTCGAGTACTTACTTGCTAAGGGTGAGAAGGTAGGTATCGTAAAGGTACGTCTTTACAGACCATTCTCTAAGGAAGCTTTAATCAATGCTATTCCTGATACAGTTGAAAAGATTACAGTTCTTGACAGAACAAAAGAGCCTGGTGCTTTAGGCGAGCCGCTTTACCTTGATGTAGTTGCAGCATTAAAGGGCAGCAAGTTCGACAAGACACCAATCTTCTCAGGTCGTTACGGTCTTGGTTCAAAGGATACAACACCTGGACAGATCATCGCTGTATACAACAATACAGAAAAGCCTGTATTTACAATCGGTATCACAGATGATGTAACAAACCTTTCTCTTGAAGTTAAAGAGAACCCTGTTACAACTCCTGAAGGAACAATTAACTGCAAGTTCTGGGGTCTTGGTGCTGACGGTACAGTAGGTGCTAACAAGAACTCAATTAAGATTATCGGTGATAATACAGACATGTATGCTCAGGCTTACTTTGATTATGACTCAAAGAAGTCCGGCGGTGTTACAATATCACACTTACGTTTTGGTAAGAAGCCAATCCGTTCAACATACCTTATTAACAAGGCTAACTTCGTAGCTTGCCACAATCCTGCATATGTACATAAGTACAATATGGTTCAGGACCTTGTTGACGGTGGTACATTCTTACTTAACTGCTCATGGGATATGGCAGGTCTTGAGGAGAATCTTCCGGGACAGGCAAAGCGTTACATCGCAGAGCACAACATTAAATTCTATACAATAGACGGTATCAAGATTGGTAAGGAAATCGGTCTTGGCGGAAGAATTAATACAGTATTACAGTCAGCATTCTTTAAGTTATCAGGCGTTATCGAAGAAGGTAAGGCTATCGAACTTATGAAGGCTGCTGCAAAGGCTACATACGGCAAGAAGGGTGACAACGTAGTTCAGATGAACTATGATGCTATCGATCAGGGTGCACAGAAGATCGTTAAGATTGATGTACCTGCTTCTTGGAAGGATGCTAAGGATGAGTTCTTAGGCAAGAAGGCAGAGGGCTCTGACAAGGCTGTCATTGATTTCGTAAACAACATTCAGATCCCTGTAAGTGCTCAGGAAGGTAACAAGCTTCCTGTATCAGCATTCATGGATTATGTAGATGGAACAACACCTTCAGGTACTGCTGCTTATGAGAAGCGTGGTATCGCAGTAGATGTTCCTGTATGGGATGCTACAAAGTGTATCCAGTGTAACAACTGTGCATATGTATGTCCTCACGCAGCTATAAGACCTGTTGCTTTAACAGAAGCAGAAGCAGCTGCTGCTCCGGCAGATATGCCAATGAAGGATATGAATCTTATGCCTGGTTACAAGTTCTCAATGGTTATTTCAGCTTACGATTGCTCAGGATGTGGTTCTTGTGTAAACGTATGTCCTGATAAGGTACAGGCTATCACAATGCAGAACTTCGAAGAGAACGAGTCAGAGCAGAAGTACTTTGATTACGCAGTTACACTTCCTGAGAAGAAGGAAGTTATCGAGAAGTTTAAGGTTGATACAGTTAAGGGTTCGCAGTTCAAGCAGCCACTCCTTGAGTTCTCAGGCGCTTGCGCAGGATGCGGTGAAACACCTTATGCTAAGTTAATCACTCAGTTATTCGGTGACAGAATGTACATTGCAAATGCTACAGGATGTTCATCAATCTGGGGTAACTCATCACCTTCAACACCATACACAAAGAACCTTGAGGGTCGTGGACCTGCTTGGTCAAACTCATTATTCGAGGATGCAGCTGAGTTCGGTTACGGTATGTTACTTGCTCAGAAGGCAATGCGTGACGGTTTAAGAGAAAAGATCGAGAATATCGTTGAAAACGGCAAGAATGAAGATGTTAAGGCTGCCGCTAAGGAATGGCTTGATACATTTAACCTTGGTTATGAAAACGGTATTGCAACAGATAAGCTCGTTGCTGCTATGGAAGCATGCGGATGCGACTGTGCTAAGGGCGTTCTTAAGGATAAGGATTTCTTAGCTAAGAAGTCACAGTGGATCTTCGGTGGTGACGGATGGGCTTACGATATCGGATTCGGTGGTGTAGACCATGTTCTTGCTTCAGGTAAGGATATCAACATCATGGTATTCGATACAGAAGTTTACTCAAATACAGGCGGACAGTCTTCAAAGGCTACACCTATCGGTGCCACAGCTCAGTTTGCTGCAGCAGGTAAGGAAGTTAAGAAGAAAGATCTTGCAGGTATTGCAATGAGCTATGGTTATGTATATGTAGCACAGATTTCAATGGGTGCAGACCCTGCACAGTGTGTAAAGGCTATTAAGGAAGCTGAAAGCTATCCGGGTCCTTCACTTATCATTGCTTATGCTCCATGTATCAACCATGGTATCAAGAAGGGTATGTCTAAGGCTCAGACAGAAGAGAAGCTCGCAGTTGAGTCGGGTTACTGGCATAACTTCCGCTTCAATCCTGCTCTTGCAGAAGAAGGCAAGCCATTATTCAGTCTTGATTCTAAGGCTCCAACAGGAGACTACAAGGAATTCCTTAACGGCGAAGTACGTTACAATGCTCTTGTACGTGCTAACCCTGAAAGAGCTGAGAAGTTATTCAATGCTTCAGAAGAGGCTGCTAAGGCAAGACGTGCTCATCTTGAGAAACTCGTTAAGTTATATGAGAACTAATTCTTTTGGGATTTAATCTAAAGAATTAAGAGGAATTAATAAACCCCACTATGTGTGCATAGTGGGGTTTTTGTAACCAAAATTATATGGCGAAGAATAAGAGTGTTTGTTATAATAAAAATGGATTTTTAAAGATCCAAAAAGAAAAATATTTTTTTGCAAAAACGAGAAACTAGATGAAGGTGAAAAAGTTAAAAATTAAAGGAATTACATCGTTCATGTGCTTGCTTAGCGTCGTGGTATTTTTATTTGTTCCGATGAATGTATTTGCAGAGAATAGTGTGGACAATTTTTAATATTTCTGGTGACGGATATATCATTGTAAATATAAAAGATTTGTCGGTTCCTGAGTATAGCCTTGATAATAGTAATCCTTTTTTAGGAGTTGAAAACCCAATTTATAACGGAGGATTAGGTTATTATTATAAAACGGATGATAAGATTATATCGTTGATGACAGGGAGGGAATACTCTATAGATGATTTTAATGAAGTATACTCCATGAAAGAGATTGAGAATAAAGAGGAATTTTTAAGAGAAATACAAGCAAGAACAAAAAAGCGTTTGTTAAGAAACGTTGTTAGAAAAAGCCTGAGAGGAAGTCTGGAGCGGTGGTATATTGATGGAGGTAATTGCGGTTCGATAGCATGTGCAATAGTAATGAAGTATTATAGAGACTATGTCAGCGAGATGTATGTAAGAGATGATAAATTAAATCAGAATTCGTTAATAAGGCTAATGCAAGATTATGTCGGTGTTGGATCAACAAATACAACACATTTGGTTTCGGGGTTGAATACCTATTTGCAACGTATGGGAATAAATAATTATGCGCGTTATAGCGATACGTTTGATTTTGATTTGATCAAGAATAAAATTGATTCAAATCGTCCGGTTATTGTTGATACAGATAATCATCCAACATATGAGGAACATTGGATAATTGCTCATGGTTATTCTATAAATACAATCGGAAATGAGCTGCAATTCTTTATTATTGTTAATAATGGATGGGGGGAAAATAATATATATTTAGAGTACGAAGCAAATAGGCGGTATTTGGATGATTTGGTTTATTTGAATAAGTAAGGAGATGTTTCTGTGAAAAGGTTAATATTAGTAATTTTATTAATAATACTGGTGTTATCTTCGTGCTCTAATAAATCGGATAAGAATACAGTAGGCGATTTCCTATCAGAGGATAGAATATATAAGATAGTTGGGACAACACAAATGATAAATCCGCCTAGAATTGAGATTGAAATACAAGAAGAGCAGTGGGATTATTTTTGTAGAGCATGCGAATCAATTTCAATAACAAAGAGCGAAGACAAAGCTGATTTAAATGGTTGGCAGTACAAATTTGAAATAGAAGAGAAAAGTGGAAAAACTATTAAAATAGTTTTTGCAGAGCATGGAATTGATATTAATGGAGTTAGATATAATTATTCTGGATACGATGAGAATGCTTTTATTAGTATGTTTAAGTAGGAAATATGCTGAGTGAATTATGAAGTGTCGCAAGTTATGCTTGTGACACTTTTTATACTATAGAAAGTCTTTATAGGGAAAAAATAATAACTAAAAATACTCGCAAGCTATCTTTATTTGTGATAGAATAAATTTGTATTTCTATGTACTTATTTATTTGAGGATATATACTTTGAAAAAGGAAGTCAAGCATATAATTAAGAGCGTCGAGCCGGGATCGATTGCTGAAGAGCTTGAGATAGAACCGGGCGATGCGCTTATTTCGATAAATGATAAAAAGATAAATGACGTATTCGACTATCATTACCTTTGTAATGATGAATACTTAACAGTTGTTATAGAAAAACCTGACGGTGAAGAGTGGGAACTTGATATTGAAAAGGACTATGAAGAAGACCTTGGTATCGAGTTTGAGAATGGCCTTATGGATGAATATAGGTCATGTCACAATAAATGCATTTTCTGCTTTATAGATCAGATGCCGCCGGGAATGCGTGAAACGCTTTATTTTAAGGATGACGACAGCAGACTTTCGTTCTTACAGGGTAATTACGTAACCCTTACCAATATGTCCGATGAAGACGTTGAACGTATCATAACCTATAAGATGGAGCCGATAAACGTTTCGGTTCAGACTATGAATCCGGAACTTCGCTGCATGATGCTTACGAACCGCTTTGCAGGTGATGCTTTAAAGAAGATTGATAAGTTCTATGAAGCAGGAATCATAATGAACGGTCAGATAGTACTTTGCAAGGGCGTAAATGATGGCGATGAGCTTATTTATTCCTTGGATAGACTACTTGATTATGCGCCTGTAATGCAGTCGGTATCGGTCGTACCTGTAGGTTTATCAAAGTACAGAGACGGACTCTATCCGCTTAAACCTTTTAACAAAGAAGAAGCGGGAGAAGTAATAGATATAATCGAAGAATACCAGAAGAAAGCTATGAAGCGCTATGGTATTCATTTCGTTCAGGCATCGGACGAGTGGTATTTAACTGCAGGACGCGAACTTCCTGAAGAAGAGCGCTATGATGGATATTTACAGCTTGAAAATGGTGTCGGAATGCTTAGACTTTTAACCAATGAGTTTGCAGAAGCCTTAGATTTGGCAAAAGGGAGCAGGCGTGAGATGAAGCTTTTCCTTGCAACGGGTAAGCTTGTATATCCTACGATTAAAAGTCTGACAGAGTCCATACATGAAAAGTTCCCGAATATAAGAACCAGGGTTTTAGCAATTGAAAACCATTTCTTCGGAGAACTTATTACGGTATCGGGATTAATTACGGGTAAGGATTTAATTGAGCAGGTTAAGCCTTTGATAGAGCCCGGTGAGATTTTGCTTTTACCTCAGAATATGCTTCGAATGGGCGAAGAAGTATTCTTGGATGATATAACGCTTGATGAGGTAAAAGCAGCTTTAAATGTAGATGTTAGAATAGTCGGAGGAAAGGGAAAAGATTTACTTTCCGCATTAACCGACGAGACATATGAGAATATAGAGAGATAGTAGTAAGAAGGCCAAAAGGCGAGAATTTACCTTTGGGCAGGTAGTTTTAAGATTTAGGGAGAATAAAATGAGTAAACCGGTAGTGGCAATAGTTGGACGCCCGAATGTCGGTAAGTCCACACTTTTTAATTCGATAATCGGCGAACGTGTATCTATAGTTCAGGATACGCCCGGTGTTACAAGAGACAGAATCTATGCCGATGTAACATGGCTTGATAAGCAGTTTACAATGATTGATACGGGCGGTATTGAGCCTGAATCAAATGACATAATCTTAAGTCAGATGCGTGCACAGGCAGAAATCGCAATCGATACGGCTGACGTTATAGTATTTATAACCGATGTAAGACAGGGTCTTGTAGATGATGACGCAAAGGTTGCGGACATGCTTAGAAAGTCAAGAAAGCCTGTAATACTATGTGTTAATAAGGTTGATGACTTTAAGAAATACATGCCTGATGTATACGAGTTTTATAACTTAGGTATCGGAGAACCTGTTCCGGTATCTGCTGCGTCGCGCCTTGGAATAGGCGACCTTCTTGACGCTGTGATCAACCTTTTCCCTGAAGGTGCGGGAGACGAAGAAGAAGATGACAGACCGAAGATAGCGGTAGTTGGTAAGCCTAATGTAGGAAAGTCTACATTAATCAACAGACTTTGCGGTGAGAACAGAGTTATCGTATCCGATATCGCAGGAACAACCCGTGACGCTATCGATACGGAGGTTATTCATAATGATAAGGAATACGTATTTATCGATACTGCGGGAATAAGAAAGAAGAACAAGGTAAAAGAGGATATCGAGCGCTACTCCGTAATCCGTGCAATCGCTGCAATCGAGCGTGCGGACGTGGTACTTCTTGTAATAGATGCAGTAGAAGGAGTAACAGAGCAGGATGCAAAGATTATCGGTGTAGCTCATGATAACGGTAAGGGAATCATTGTTATCGTTAATAAATGGGATGCACGTGAAAAAGACGATAAGACTATCTACCGTGATACGGAGAGAATCCGTGAGGTATTGTCTTTCATGTCTTATGCGGAGATTATCTTCATATCTGCTAAGACAGGACAGCGTGTAGATCAGATATTTGACATGATAGACGTCGTTATGGAGAATAACGCCATGCGTGTTCAGACGGGTGTCTTAAATGAAATTATGACGGAAGCCGTTGCTATGCAGCAGCCGCCGACAGATAAGGGCAAGAGACTTAAACTCTTTTATATCACTCAGGCCTCTACGAAGCCACCGACATTCGTTATATTTGTTAACGACAAGAAGCTTATGCATTTCTCGTATCAGCGTTATATCGAGAATAAGATAAGGGATACATTTGGTTTTAGAGGTACATCTCTTAGATTTATCATAAGAGAGAGGAAGGAAGAAAACTAATGAACGCTTATGTATTGAGGGGATTATGTCTTATAATAGGCTATGTATTCGGCCTTTTTGAGACAGGATATATATACGGTAAGATTCATCATACAGATATAAGAGAGCATGGATCGGGTAATGCCGGAACCACGAATGCGCTTAGAACATTCGGAACGTTCGGAGGTATCGTTACACTTATCGGCGATCTTATTAAGTGCATGGTGGCGATATTTATTGTGTGGATGCTTTTCCATGAGGATTATCCGAAGATGATAATGCTTCTTATGACTTATACGGGTCTTGGAGCGATAATCGGACATAACTTCCCGTTCTATATGAAATTTAAAGGTGGAAAGGGTATCGCATGTACGGGTGCTTTGATTCTTTCGCTTGATCTTAGATTTGCACCGGTATTGCTTGTTGTTTTCATAGCGACAGTTGTAATAACAAGATATGTATCGCTTGGATCGATTGTTATCTTGGTGGGATTTTTCCTCGAGTCGATAATCTTTGGCAACATGGGATGGTTAAAGATTGATCCGAATTATTTATATGAGTACTATTTATTGGTTATAATCGTTATGGCGCTCGGACTCTGGCGTCATAAAAGCAATATAGAAAAGCTTCGTAACGGTACGGAGCGCAAGATTTCTTTTACAAAGAAAGGAGAAGGAAAAAATGATTAAGGTTGGAGTTATCGGAGCAGGTTCTTGGGGCACTGCACTTGCAATTCAGCTTGATTCAGTGGGACAGGATGTTACGGTTTGGTCTATTATAGAAGACGAAATTAAGTTTTTAAACGAGAAAAGAGAGCATATAGAGAAACTTCCGGGAGTTAAGATTTCCGAGAAAATCAAGTTTACAACAGATCTGGAAGAAACATGTCGTGATAAAGATATGATAGTTCTCGCCGTGCCTTCAGTATTTACGAGAAAGACAGCTGCGTCAATGAAGGAATTCGTTCGTTACGGTCAGCTTATAGTAAGTGTTGCAAAAGGTATAGAGGAGTCGACGCTTATGACTCTTGAAGAGGTTATAAAGGAAGAACTTCCGCAGGCAGAAGTTGCAGTACTTTGCGGACCGTCACATGCGGAAGAAGTAGGTAGAGCACTTCCTACAGCAGTTGTTGCAGGCTCTCGTAAGAAGTCTGTTGCGGAATTCGTTCAGAGCGCATTTATGGGAGACAAGTTTAGAGTATACACATCTCCTGATGTTTTGGGAATGGAAATCGGTTCTTCATTAAAGAACGTTATAGCTCTTGCGGCAGGTATGGCAGACGGTCTCGGATGCGGTGATAATACGAAGGCTGCATTAATCACTCGCGGTATTGCAGAGATTACACGTCTTGCAGTTGCTATGGGCGCGTGCCCTGAGACTTTACAGGGATTAACCGGTATCGGCGACTTAATAGTTACCTGTGCGTCAGTTCACAGCCGTAACCGTAAGGCAGGTTACCTTATGGGACAGGGTAAGACGATGAAAGAAGCCACAGAAGAAGTACAGATGGTTGTAGAAGGCGTATATTCTGCGAAGGCAGCGCTTTTGCTTGCTAAGAAGTATGATGTTGATATGCCTATAGTAGAGGCGGTAAATAAGGTATTATTCGAAGACCATCCGGTAAAAGAAGCGGTTAACGAGCTTATGATAAGAGACGGAAGAATCGAGCATAATCATCTTAAATTCCCGATGGAATAGGAGTCATCATGGAAGAGACAATTAAGATTAAATATCATTCCGATAAAATCGAAAAGTTAAGATATATAGACGGTAAGTCCGATTGGATAGATTTACGTTCCGCAAAGGAATATGACCTTAAGAAGGGTGATTTTACCTTGGTGGATCTTGGTGTTTCGGTAGAACTTCCGAAAGGATATGAAATGCTTATTGCATCAAGAAGTTCGACTTTTAAAAACTACGGACTTATACAGACTAATGCGGTTGGAATCGTAGATGAGTCTTATTGTTCCGATGACGATATCTTAATGTGGCCATGCTTTGCGACGCGCGACACTAAGATAAATATAAACGACAGACTTTGTCAGTTTAGAATTATAAAGCATCAGCCAAAAATCGAATTTGTTGAGGTTGAGCACCTTGATAATGAGGTTCGAGGCGGCTTCGGAAGTACAGGTAAGAACTAAAAATATATAACGGAGGAAGGATTTATGAGCAATTTAAACATCGAAAACCGTATGCAGAAGTTCTATTCAAGTCAGAGTAACATGGTTCCGCTTCATGCGGCATACGGACATTTTGCAACGAGCCATTCACACATTAATTACTATATCGATCTTACGAGTTTGAAAACTCGTATATCTGAAGCAAGAGAGTGTGCGAAGCTTATCGAGCAAAACTACCGCGGCAAGGCTATGTATGTAGATACTATCGTATGTATGGATGGTACGGAGACTGTCGGAACTTATCTTGCACAGGAATTCGAAGATCATGGATATTTAACAACAAATAAGCATGAGAGTATCTATGTTGTTACTCCTGAGTACAACAGAAATAACCAGCTTATGTTCCGTGATAACATCGCTACGACCATAAAGGGTAAGAATGTAATCCTTCTTATGGCTACTACAACTACAGGACGTACAATTACACGTTCAATGGAGTGTATCTCATATTATGGGGGCACGGTAGTAGGTGTTGATTCCTTATTCTCAACGATAAAGGAAGTTAACGGTACGCCGGTTAACTGCATCTTTACAAAGGATGACCTTCCGGGATACGAAGCATATGAGCCGCAGGATTGCCCGTTCTGCGCACGCAAGATGCAGATTGAAGCGTTGGTTAACGGTTTTGGTTATTCACAGTATATGGCATTCTAGAATTGCTTAATAAGGCTTATTTAAGCCCTTACTTAGATACAAACTTAAAGGATTATATAAGGAGATAATATGGCTTACGAATTAGATCCAAATCAGACAACCGGACTTAAAGAGGAGTGCGGTGTCTTTGGAATGTACGACCTTGACGGCGGCAACGTCGCTAAATCAATCTATTACGGGCTTTTCTCACTCCAGCATCGTGGTCAGGAAAGCTGCGGTATAGCAGTATCCGATACGAACGGACCGAAGGGAAAAGTTATCATGCATAAGGGCATGGGACTTGTAAATGAAGTCTTTGATGAAGAATCGTTTGAACCGATGAAGGGTAATATCGGTGTCGGACATGTGCGTTATTCCACAGCAGGAGCTTCAACCAGGGAAAATGCCCAGCCGTTAGTTATAAATTACGTTAAGGGTGCGCTTGGTCTTGCACATAACGGTAATTTAATCAATGCAAATGAACTTCGTGACGAGTTATCGTATTCGGGTGCCATATTTCAGACAACGATAGACTCTGAGGTTATAGCATATGTTATAGCACGTGAGCGTTTAAATACATCTTCCGTAGAAGAGGCTGTAGGTCGTGCGTGCAGACGCCTTAAAGGTGCTTATTCGTTGGTTGTAATGAGCCCTCGCAAGCTTATAGGCGTAAGAGATCCTTTTGGTTTTAAGCCTCTTGTATTGGGAAAAAGAGATAATTCCTATATTTTTGCCTCGGAATCATGTGCACTTGATACAATCGGTGCTACGTTTATCCGTGATGTTGAACCTGGCGAGATTGTAACTATTACACGTGACGGGGAAATCCATTCCGATAAGTCAATGTGTCTTCCGAAAGAACAGGAAGGACGCTGTATATTTGAATATATTTATTTCGCAAGACAGGATTCTTATATCGACGGTATAAGCGTATATGAATCTCGTGTTAAAGCGGGAAGATTCCTTGCAAAGGATGATCCTGTAGATGCGGATCTTGTAGTAGGTGTTCCGGAATCAGGTAACGCCGCTGCATACGGATATTCTTTAGAATCGGGAATTCCTTACGGAGTAGCATTCGTTAAGAATACGTACGTCGGACGTACATTTATTAAGCCAAAGCAAAGTAGCCGTGAGTCTGCGGTACGCGTAAAGCTTAATCCTTTGGTATCTAATATCAAGGGTAAGAGAATCATCATGATTGATGACTCTATCGTACGTGGTACGACATCTGATCAGATTGTAAGTATGCTTAAAAAAGCAGGTGCTAAGGAAGTACATGTAAAGATTTCATCACCGCCATTCCTTTGGCCTTGTTACTTCGGAACGGATATTCCGGACAGAAATCAGCTTATAGCATATAACAGAAGTGTGGAAGAAATCCGCCAGATTATCGGTGCGGACAGCCTTTCATACTTACGTACAAACCGTCTTCGCGAGCTTGTGGATGGTAAGGCTATTTGTCACGGTTGCTTTACGGGTATGTATCCGCTTGAACCACCGACAGATGATATAAGAGGCGAGTACGAGAGATGATTTATCTTTTTTTAGCAATTATATCGAGCGTATCGATATCCGTTATACTTCGTGTATTTGATAAGAAAATTGAGAATAATATGATCCTTTTTGCCGGAAACTACGTCGTATGTACGGTGTTTTCGGCAATTTTCGGGTTGTCTGAAAATGTGTTTACGCCGATTGAAGGAACGACTACTGCAGCAATAATCGGTCTTATAAGCGGAGTGTTCTATCTTATGGGATTCGTGCTTTTGCAGGTCAATATCCGAAGAAACGGTATAATGCTTGCAGGGTTATTCATGCGTCTTGGCGTACTTGTGCCGCTTTTAATGGCGATAGTGTTCTTTAAGGAGCGCCCTCAAGTAGTCGAGATTATAGGTATTATTACTGCGATAGCAGCTATATTTGTCATAAATCTTGAGAAGAAAGCGGATGGGGATAGTAGTGTAGAAAATACGGAAGTTACAGCCGGTCCAAAGTCTAAGGCGATATATTTGTTATTGCTTTTACTTATTACAGGAGGCCTTACGGATTCGTTCGCAAATATCCATGACAAAATGGGTAACCGTGCGTGCTCCGACCAGTATCTACTTATAACTTTCTCAGTGGCACTTCTTTCAAGTATTGTTATGGCATTTGTAAAGAAGCAGTCATTTAGGCTTACGGATTTTACGATAGGTATGTTTGTGGGATTTCCGAATTACTTTTGCTCAAGATTTTTGCTTTTGTCGCTTAGCAAGCTTAAAGCAATAGTTGTGTACCCTGTATACAATATCGCGACGATACTTTTAATATCCTTATGCGGAATAATAGTATTTAGGGAAAAGCTTACAAGAAACAGACTTATCGGTATAATAATGGTTCTTGCGGCATTGGTGCTTCTTAATATTAAGATATAAAGAGTAAGGTTTGGATGGCGAGATTACTTAACGATTATTTAGTTGAAAAGTTTGGCTGTAAAGTATATAAGATTGCGCTTTCGGGCGGTTTTACCTGTCCAAATAGGGATGGCACATTAGGTAAAAGCGGCTGTATTTTCTGTTCTGAAGGCGGAAGTGGTGAATTTGCGGAAGATTCTGCACTTTCTATAACAGAACAGATTGAACTCGGTAAGGAACGAATTTCATCTAAGATAAAGACAGGGAAGTATATAGCATATTTTCAAAGCTTTACGGGTACGTATGCGCCGATAGAACGACTTACGAAACTATATAAAGAAGCGATAGAGCATCCTAATGTAGTGGCGCTATCGATTGCGACAAGGCCGGATTGTTTACCGAGTGAAGTTGTCGAGCTTTTATCTAAACTAAATCGAATAAAGCCTGTATGGGTGGAACTGGGCCTTCAGACAATACATGAAAGAACGGCGGAGTATATAAGACGCGGATATCAGGTAGATGTATATGATACTGCGGTTAAAACATTAAAGGAACACGGGATAGAAGTAATAACCCATGTAATACTAGGGCTTCCGGGAGAAACCAAAGAAGATATGCTTTCGACAGTGAGGCATGTATGCGACATGGAGAGCAATGGTATAAAATTGCAGCTCTTACATGTATTAAAGAATACAGCTCTTGCAAAGGAATACGAAGCGGGTAAAGTAAAGATCTTATCGGAAGATGAATATATTGATATTCTAAGGGATTGCGTCAGAATAATTCCTGACAGTGTGGTAATACACCGCCTAACGGGTGACGGCGATAAGAAAATCTTAATTGCACCAATGTGGAGCGCAGATAAGAAGCACGTATTAAACAGAATTAAAAAAGAAGTATTAGAGAATAAATAGGGGAGAGAGAAAATGAAGAATACCAAAAAACTTACGCTTTTGCATTCAAATGACATGCACGGTGACTTTTTGGAGGAGAATGTAGACAGTTCTCTTGTCGGTGGTGTGTCACTTTTATCAGGTTATATCAATAAGGTGAGAAGTGAAGAAGAAAACGTATTATATGCTATAGCGGGAGATATGTTCAGGGGTTCTGTCATAGATTCCGAGTTTCAGGGAATCTCGACGATACAGATAATGAATATGCTTTCACCTGATGTTGTAACTCTCGGTAATCATGAGGTGGACTATGGTGTTGCACATTTATTATTCCTTGAAAAATGTGCGAACTTCCCGATTGTAAATGCGAATCTTCATATACAGACGAATAATGCGAGACTTTTTAAGCCGTGTCATATAGTGGAAATCGACGGGATGAAGATACTTTTTATCGGTATCCTTACGGAATCCGTGCTTACACAGTGCAAGAAAGACGGACTTATAGGAACTTTCGTCGATGTTGCGGATGCTGCGGAAGAAGTCGGAAGAATTTGCAATAACTACAATAAGATAGATATTGATTTTACCGTATTGCTTACACATATCGGTTTCGAAGAGGATAAAAAGCTTGCCGAAATGCTTAATCCTGCCTGGGGCGTAGATGTTATAATCGGAGGTCATTCTCATACATTCTTAGAGGAACCTGCGGTTGTTAACGGTATTCCGATTGTTCAGGCGGGAACCGGTACCGATCAGATCGGACGTTTTGATATAGTGGTGGATACGGATAATAACTGTATAGACTCTTTTACCTGGAAGGCAGTTCCGATAAATGCCGATACATGTCCGAGAGACCCGTCGATAGAAGATGTGATTACGTCCTATAAGTCGAAGACTGATGCGAAGTATGGGCAGATCTTGACGAAATTCGTGCGTGAGCTTACACATCCGACAAGATATAGAGAAACTGAACTCGGTGATTTGTTTGCGGATATCTTAAAGGATGCGACGGGAGTAGATATATTCTTACTGGGTTCGGGTAGTATAAGAACCGAAAAGCTTGGACCTGTTGTAACCAAGGGAGATCTTTGCGAGTGCTTCCCGTATGATGACGGAGTGCATATGGTATATGCGACGGGTGCGCAGTTAAAGCATATGTTGCTTCATATGCTTCGTGACGAATCGTTTAGCGGTGACCATTGCGAATTCTATCAGTTATCACGTGGAATGCTTGTGGAATACGATCAGAAGACACATTCACTTTTACGATTTGAATTCGAGGGCACGCCGATTGACGAGGAAAAAGTGTATACCTTGGGAATACAGCATTACCACTTCCTTAATATCGTGGATTCATTCGATATCACGGCGGAAGAGTTAAATAAGAACCATAAGGAACGCATGGTATCGACGTCTTGTACTGAGATAATCGAAGAGGCGCTTTTGACGGGGCAGCATCAAAATGCTAAGGGTGAGGGAAGATTGTTTCTTCATCTTATATAAAATAGAAATGTCGTATGGTTTTTGGTATCCGGAATGGAACTTGCAATCGGCAATTTAATGATAGGTGTAATACTTTGTATCACGATTGTCGGAATACCGTTCGGAACACAGTTTTTCAAGATTGCAAAGCTTTGCCTTGCACCATTTGGAGCAAAGGTAGAGCATATCTAAATTTTAATAATAGTTTTAGGCTTTTAGGGGGAAAAGAAAATGATTCATTTAGAAAACGTAACGCCGGATAATTGGCGACTTGGATTATCGGTCAGCGAAGATCAAAAAGAGTTCGTGTCCGATAGTGCCGGAATACTGGCAAGGGCTTATGCCTATAGGGGCGATAGAAGCAAGGCTTATGTGATATATGACGATGAGACTCCGGTCGGAATGGCTATGTATCACGACCTTGATGTCTGGCACGCATATGACTTTAGCCAGTTCTTTATAGATCAGCGTTATCAAAGAAAGGGATATGGGTTAAAGTCTGCTCAGTTAATCTTAGATGATATGAAGGCTGACGGTAAATATGACCGCGTTGTTTTGTGCTATATTGATGGCGATGACGCAGCAAAATGCCTTTATGAAAAACTCGGATTTACACATACAGGTGAAGAAGATGAGGATGAAATCATTATGGAGAAATTCTTAAGATAAGTACAAGTTTGCAACAGGCAAGACAACAAAGTGCATTTTAGGTTATATTGAACGTAAAAAAGATTGGGTATAATCCCAATCTTTTTTATATACATTCAAATTTTAATATTGTATTTTAGCAGTATTCTCCGTATTCGCATCCAATATGCGTTACATCAATATCATCGATAAGCTTAGGTCCGCGCAATGTCTTCTTGTACAAACGCACGCGTCCGACACCGGTTCCGCCGTTCCAAAGCATATTGTGACGCTTTTCTCCGTCAGGCGATTCGTAGTTTACAAGAAGCATATCTTTCTTATCACACTTAACAACCGTCACCATAATAGACTTAAAATTCGACTGCTTCACATACCAATATACGAAATTCTCGCCTTCCTTGAATTTAAATACCGTACGCGGCATCATCCAAAACTTAGAGAAATTGAATTCGTATTCTTTACCCTCGTAGAAAAATCCCCCAAGGAGTTTTCTCTTTAACGGCACAAAATATACCTTCGGGCAACCGCCTCCGATATCGAATACGGAATTTGTAAGCTTTTCTCCTGTAAGACGGCTTCTCATACAGTTTGATGAAAGCCAAACCCAAGGTGAGGTAAAATCTCTGCCCCAGTTTTTATCGGCATATCCATAAGACTTATCGAAGCTCACTTCATATTCTTCGCCATTATATATAACAGTACCTTCATAGCATGTCTTCATGCCTTCAGCATGCCAGTACATTTCAAAGGCCTCTATCTTTCTAAAAAACTTGCTTGCGCCGTATCCTACGTTAAAAGGTATCTCTTTTCTAACCTTAAGATCCCATGACATTGAGCCTTCGTCAGACATATACTCGGGATGCGCTTTTGCCTCCTCACGTGAAACTTTTACAGATCCTATAAGGCGTGTCTCCGAAGCATAACAATCGTCTGCCATAACAGCATACGGAGCGTTACCCTTTACACACACATCATCCCAAGAGAAAAATCTATGAAGTTGTGCTTTTCCCTTGCCCCAGGAACCTGCCTTAACCATCATATATGACGGGCGCATATGCTTTTCCTTATTCTCAGGCTTCTGGCCAAGCACCGGGTAGGACTTACTCTTTGCAGGATTGCATAAGAAATACTCGATGAAGAAAGCTTTTTCCTTACCGGTTCTCTTATTTACACCCGTAAACGAGTGCCACCACCAGTCGTAACCCTTTCTTTTAAGGGTTCCTTTAAGCATCATTTCGTCTCTTGTAATGTCATGGATATTAAACATAATTAGTCCTTCCAATACATCCACATAGCCTTAATTTGAGGCAAAAGCTCTTCAATTGTCCAGTGTTTTTCACTGTTAATACGGCTATTCGGATCATTTACTACAACCTTACCGTCTTTATCAAATCCCGTTAAAACTATAAAATGTCCCGAGTAGGTAAAATCTCCCGGCTTTACGGAACATATAAACGGTGTCTTACTTGAAAGATTTTCTCGTATAGTGCTTTCGTCTATATATGCTGTCGTCGCATTTATACCGTTACGTTCTGCGGCATCAATCATAAGCGACCAAGATGTGCCGCTTCCCATCTTATAATACCCGTTTTTAGCGGAGTAATTTGCCATTACAAGCGGATTTATCGTGTCATCTTGATTAAGACCGCATATAACCATTGCAAGGCATGTAGGACCACATCCTGCAACACCTATATAGTTGCCGCCATAATCTCTGTAACCCCAACGCTTATCCCACTGAATAAATAAAGGGATATCATTTTCCTGCATCTCTTCGGTTACATCGATTTCGAATACTTTATCCTTGTATTTCGGATAATCTCGTACGAATTCCTTTGTTTCAGGGTACTTTTCGCCCATTTCTTTGATTGAATCCGGAACGTACGATGCGGACATATGTCCTACGGCTTTATAGCCAACAAATAATATTGTAATGAAAAAGACAAGTATTGCTACAGTCTTTCTTACAACAGCCTGCCTCTTACGCGGCGTCATTCTTTTTTTCATAACTCATAACTCCTTAATCGGTGCGATTTCTCCCCGTGCACCGCACATTTATTATAACAGACGTACCATACCAAGTAAACCTGCTCAAAAGTTATAACGGATTAAAATTGATTTTGTCTTCAGCTTGAGGACTGCGCAATGCACAGTCCTATTTTTATACTTGAAATTAAGTACGACTTGTTGTACAATGTTAAGTACAATAAGGAGGCGATGTTATGTTAGCTGCTAATTATTCGACGTTAAGAAGTAACTTAAAAGATTATTGTGATAGAGTATATGACGAGAATGAAATAGTTCTTGTTACAAGAAAAGAAGAGAAGAATGTCGTTTTGATGAGCTTGGAAAAGTATAATCAGCTCGAAAAAGAATTAAAGAACGCTAAGTATGTTGCAAAAATTGAGAGAGGATTTGCTCAGATCAAGAATGGAAGAGGTATTGTTCATGAGCTTATAGAGGAATAGGTTAGTGAGAATTGTATGGTCCGAAGTGGCTTGGGATGAATACATATATTGGCAGACCCAAGACAAGAGAACGCTAAAGAAGATTAATGAACTGATTAAATCAATTGAAAGAGATGGAGTAATGGAAGGAATTGGTAAACCTGAGCCGTTAAGATACAGAGATGGGTATAGTAGGCGTATTGATTAATTCAATCGTCTGGTATATGATGTTGTTGATGGGCAGTTATATATTGTATCGTGTAAAGACCATTATGAGGAATAAAGGTATTTTAAATTACCCCCTTGAAATCACCTTTGCTTTATGATATACTTCAATAGTTGCAAACGACATTAGTATTAGCTTTAATTTATTATATACCATAGTTTGGGAGGGTTAAGTAGTGACCGCATTAAAGATTATTTTAACAGTATTATTTGTTTTAGCAGGACTTGCAATCGCAGTTATCGTACTTATGCAGGAAGGTAAGCAGCAGGGTCTTGGTGCCATCAGCGGTGCCGCAGATACATATTGGGGCAAGAATAAGGGCCGTTCAATGGAAGGAATCTTAGTAAAGGTTACAACAGCACTTGTTGTATTATTCCTTGTAATTGCACTTTTGCTCAATATACCAGCACTTTCACTTTAATAAGTAGTTTTTAAGCTGCCGATTTGCCGGCAGCTTTTTTTGTACGAAAAATTCGTAAACGGTTAAATTTAAACCGTCGGTACAGTTGCCATTGACGGTCAAATTAACTAAAATATATATAAGACTAAAGAAAGGAACATGGGACATTATGGCAAAGCCACTTAATGAAAGAAAAAAGGTAATACTTGCGCTTATGAAAGACAAGGACTATATCCCGATGAAGGAAAAAGAACTTGCCATAATGCTGCAGTTACCTAAAGAAAGAAGAGAAGAATTAACAGAAACCTTAAACGAACTTCTCGCAGAATGTAAGATAGAGTGCTCAAAAAGAGGACGCTACAGTATCGCAACCACAAAGACAGCCAGGGGTGTATTTACGGGCAACCGTAACGGCTATGGTTTTGTAACTATAGAAGGAAGAGAAGACGACATCTATATTCCGGAAAAGGAAACGCTTCATGCCATGCACGGCGATGAAGTAAAAATCATCCTTCTTGCAACCCCACGAGGCAAAAGGCAGGAAGGTAAGGTTGTCGAAATCTTAAAGCATAATACGACAGAGATTATAGGCTTTTTTGAAAAGAAGAACAGTTTCGCGTTCGTACTTCCGGATAATCAGAAATTTAATGAAGATATCTTTATACCTTCAAATCTCCAGATGAATGCAAAGCACGGCGACAAGGTAATATGTAAGATTACCTTCTACGGAGACGATAAAAAGAAGCCTGAAGGCGAGATTATAGAAATTCTCGGTAATGTCAAAGACCCGGGAGTTGACGTAATGTCTATTGCCCGTGCATATGGTCTTATACCGGAATTCCCTGACGAAGTCATGGAAGAAATAGAAAAGTCGAAGTTTGATATTACCGCCAAAGAACTCGAGGGTAGAGAGGACTTCAGAGATAAGCTTTTAATCACCATAGACGGCGAAGATGCGAAGGATTTGGACGATGCGGTATCGCTTGAAATGGATGGGGAGAACTTTATCCTCGGAGTACATATCGCTGATGTATCGCATTACGTGGTTGAAAAGACAGCACTTAATAAGGAAGGATATAACCGCGCGACATCCGTATATCTTGCGGACCGCGTAATTCCTATGCTTCCGAAAGAGCTTTCAAACGGTATTTGTTCTTTAAATGAAGGCGTGGACCGCCTTACCTTAAGTTGCGTTATGACGCTTGACCCTAAGGGCAGGATTATAGAGCATAGAATTGTTGAATCGGTTATAAAGTCTGCGCACAGAATGACTTATACCGATGTAAATGCGATTATTACCGAACATGACGAGGCACTTTGCAAGAAGTATTCGGATATAGTGCCGATGCTCGATAATATGGCCGCTCTTTCAAAGGTTATCAGAGAAAACAGGAAAAAGCGCGGCTCGATAGATTTTGACTTTCCGGAGACCAAGGTTATCTTAGATAAGAAGGGCCATGCAGTTGATATCATTGCGTATGAAAGAAATGCCGCGACAGATTTGATAGAGGACTTTATGCTTGCGGCAAATGAGACGGTTGCAGAAGAGTATTTCTACCGCGAGATGCCGTTCCTATATAGAAGCCATGAAAAGCCTGATGAAGATAAGATGGAGCAGCTTGCGACATTCCTTACAAACTTCGGCAAGAATTTAAAGTTTAAAAACGGCGAAGTTCATCCTAAAGAAATGCAAAAACTTCTTGCATCTATAGAGGGTGAAGCGTACTCAGGTTTAATTATGCGTCTGGCACTTCGCTCGCTTAAGCAAGCGCGTTATACAGCAGAAAACTTAGGACACTACGGCCTTGCTGCAAAGTTTTATTGTCATTTTACCTCACCTATAAGAAGATACCCGGATCTTATGGTGCATAGGATTATTAAAGAGTGCATTCATAATAAGATGAATGACAAGAGGATTGCACATTTTGCAAACATGATGGAAGAAGTCGGAACACATTGTTCCGAGAGAGAACGTCGTGCGGATGAGGTTGAGCGCGAGACAGTTAAATTAAAGAAAGTTGAGTACATGGAAGACCACTATGGAGAGATTTTCAAAGGAGTTATCTCCGGTGTTACAAATTACGGATTCTATGTAGAACTTGAAAATACAGTCGAAGGAATGGTGCGAGTAGGCGATCTTACAGACGATCATTACGATTATGTCGAGGATAAGTACATGCTTGTAGGTGAGCGTACAGGTAAGATGTACGTACTTGGACAGGAAGTTACAGTAATCCCGGCATCAATCGATAAGCTTACGAGAACCATTGATTTCGTGCTTATAGAAGGACAGTACGGCGAAGTATAATTCGCTCGAGGAAAGATAAATGGACAAGACAAGTATTAAACTTATAGCAAATAACAAAAAAGCATATCATGAATACTTTATAGAAGATAAGTATGAAGCGGGAATAGAGCTTTTCGGTACGGAAGTAAAGTCAATGCGTTTGGGGCAGTGCTCCATTAAGGAGTCGTTTTTACGTATCGAAAAGGGCGAGATGTGGATATACGGAATGCATATTAATCCTTATGAAAAGGGTAATATCTTCAATAAAGATCCGCTTCGCCCACGCCGTCTTCTTTTACATAAGCTTGAAATCAGAAAGCTTTTATCAAAGAGCACCGAAGACGGATATACGCTTGTGCCGTTACAGGTATATTTAAAAGGCGGTCGCGTAAAGGTGGAAATCGCTCTTGCAAAGGGTAAGAGACTCTACGATAAGAGAGCGGATCTTCAGAAGAAAGATTCAAAGCGCGAGATAGAGCGCTCAATGAAGGAGCGTTATCATTAGTAGGTAAAAGCGCGAACCAATCAAGCGATTTTTCCTTAAATTGAACTTGCGGTTTATTGAAAAGCCGACGGAATTTTTGTATAATGATATTTGTGGGCAGGAAACTGCTCTACAATATAATCTTGGGCTAGTACCGGTTTCGACGGGGATCATGCAGCTTAAGAAGCGAGTCGTATGGTAATGCGTTAAATGGCCAAATTAAAATTAAACGCTGAAGATAATTTAGCATACGCTGCCTAGTTTGCAGCAGTCGGATTCAGTGCACTCACACATTGGAATCACGGCTTCAACTATGTGAGAAACGACTTTATCAAAGCTTTGAGATAATGGGCGTATTATGAAGCTACTGAAAGTATAAGGATGTCATTTTCCGTGTGCCGGAGGGAATGTAAAATAAATGACTACACTCGTAGAAGGGAAGGGAATTGGTTTTCGGACACGGGTTCAACTCCCGTCTAGTCCACTTAACGAATCATAGACTGCCCCTTGTCCAAAGGAGTCTGTGTTGGAATAAAAGATATACGCAATCGACATGATTTTTAAGAAAAGGTAATGTCGATTGCTTGTTTGCGTCTTAAAGAAAGAGAGGAACTGCATGATTTACAACGACTTTAAGGATTTATCACTTTCAAGACTTGGCTTTGGTTTAATGCGCCTTCCTTTAAATGAAGACAAGACCGTCAATAAGGAAGAGACCTTTAAGATGGTAGACTTTGCTATGAATCACGGTATTAATTACTTTGATACTGCATATCCGTACCATGACGGTGAATCGGAGCTTACGATAGGTGAGCTTCTTAAAAGGTATGATCGTGAGACCTTTTACCTCGCAACTAAGTATCCGGGACATCAGACGGCGGAGTCATATGATCCTAAGGCAATTTTCGAGGATCAGCTTAAAAAGTGCCAGGTTGATTATTTTGATTTTTATCTCCTGCATAATGTGTGCGAGAAGTCGATAGATACTTACCTTGATGAAAGATGGAATATAATTCCGTATTTTTTGGAGATGAAAAAGCAAGGTAAGATTAAGCATCTTGGATTTTCGACACATGCGGGGCTTGAGTGCTTAAAGGATTTCTTAAATAAGTACGGCGATGAGATGGAGTTTTGTCAGATTCAGTTTAATTATATCGATTACACGTTGCAGTACGGCAAAGAGAAACTTGATATATTGGAAAAGGCGGGGATTCCTGTATGGGTTATGGAGCCTATTCGTGGTGGAAAACTTGCGGCCTTAGATGATAGTGACTTAAAGGAACTTGGTGAGGGCAGCGTGGCTTCGTTTGCACTTCGCTTTGCGGCACAGTTTCCGAATATTAAGGTTATCTTAAGCGGAATGAGTAGTTTTGATCAGATGGTAGATAATGTGACTACGTTTGAAAACTACGAGCCGCTGACGGATAAGCAGATGAATAAGCTTTTGGAAATCGCGGAGAAGATGAAGGAATCCGTTCCTTGTACGGGATGCAGGTACTGTACGGGTAACTGTCCGATGGGATTAGAGATACCTAAGCTTATAGATGCATATAATGATATAAAGGTTAATAAATCAGGTTTTACGCCGGCAATGTATTTACAGGCATTGCCTGATGACAAAAAGCCTACGGCTTGCGTGGGATGCGGAGCTTGTAAGAGCGCATGCCCGCAAAACATTGATATCCCTTCGATAATGAAGGAGTTATCGGAATTTATGCCGACGCTTCCTGACTGGGATGCAATATGTAAAGAGCGTAATGCAAAGGCGGAGGAAAAACGCCTTAAACGTATGAATGATAGCGTGTAGATTGCGCATTATTAATAATATAGGGAATAATATTAAGGAGTAATTTTCATATGGAAATGTTCGTTTACGGAATCGATGTCGGAGGCACAAATACAAAGCTTGCGCTTTTTAACGGCAAGGCAATGCTTAAGGATACTGTTGTTATCCCGACAAGAACAGACGCAAAGGGAATTCACGTACTTCCTGATATAAAGATGGCACTTGATGCCAATATGGAAAAGCACGGCATTAAAAAAGAGCAGGTTGCGGGAATCGGTGTAGGCGTACCAGGACCTGTTACGGCTGACGGTGTCGTAAATAAGTGCGTAAACCTCGGCTGGGATTCTATGAATATATCAAAACAGCTTTCGCTTTTTACAGGCGGTATCAAGGTAAAAGCAACTAACGATGCGAATGCGGCAGCTTTGGGTGAAATGTTTCGAGGCGGCGGACAGGGATTTAAGAACTTAATCCTTGTAACATTCGGTACAGGTATCGGCGGCGGAATTATTATAGACGGAAAGATCTATTCCGGTGCAACGGGTGCTGCAGGTGAAATCGGACATATTCCATTTATGGAAGGTGAGACTGAGAAGTGTTCATGCGGTAAGTGCGGTTGTCTTGAACAGTACATTTCCGCTAGTGCGATCGGACGTATCGCAACTAAGATTTTGGAAGAAAGAACGGAAGATTCCGCTCTTAGAAAATATCAGACAGTTACTGCTAAGGAAGTATACGACGAAGCTAAAAACGGTGATCCTATAGCACTTGGTATAGTTAAGCTTACGGGTGACAGAATCGGTCGTGCATTCGGAATGCTCGCCTCTATGTTTAACCCGGAAGCCGTAGTTATCGGCGGAGGAATGGCAAAGGCAGGTCAGATTCTTCTTAATTCAATTGATGATTCATTTAAGAAGGATGCATTCCATGCAACGGCAGGTGCAGAGATAAGACTTGCGACACTCGGTAACCTTGCGGGTGTATACGGCGGAGCAAAGCTTATATTTGACGATTACGGTGTATAATCGATTTAAGGTAATTAATTACATTTAGTTTAAGAGGGCGGAACATGACATTACTTACCTATCAGGTATTTAAGGCAGTAGCGGATATAGGAAGTTTTCAGAAGGCAGCAGAGGTCCTGGGACTTACGCCTTCTGCTATAAGCCATACAATTTCAAATATGGAGGCTGTGCTTGGCTTCCCGGTACTTACAAGAAGTAAGAACGGTGTAAAACTTACAAATTACGGTGAGCATCTGTTACCGTATGTCAATGCGGTACTTAACTCGGATGAGTCGCTGAAACAGATGATATCCGAACTTAACGGTCTTAAGACAGGACGTGTAAAGCTTGGAGTTTTTTCCTCGGTATGTACTCATTGGCTCCCGAATATCATAAGTTCATTTAATGCGAAAAATGAGAATGTCGTTATTGAAGTATTTCAAGGAACATACGGTGATGTTCATGACTGGCTTAAAAACGGTGTGGTAGATATAGGACTTTTATCGGTTTCGAGTGCGAAAGACGTGCCAATCTTGCCTTTATATAAGGATAGGCTATTATGCATCATGCCTAAGGGAATGTGTGAGAAGGAATCGGGAAGTACGATTAATGTAGAGGAATTAAGTAATTACAGAATTGTATCGCAGCGTGAAAATACCGATATCGATATTCAAAATTTCTTAAAAGAGAATAATCTGACATTCCAGTCAAATTATCACGTGTCTGACGATCAGGCAACAATAAAGCTTGTGGAAAAAGGATTCGGTATTTGTCTTTTGCCTGAGCTTGTAATGAGAGAGTGTCCGGCAGACGTTGATAAATATGTTGTAGATCCTGAGACTTCGCGTATTATCGGTATTTCTACGATGAACCCTGCACTTATGGCGCCGGCGGTTCGTTCACTGTATAATCATATTGTCGAATTATATCGCGAAGTATAATGACTTTGGGCTTTTATTTTTAATTTAAGTGTGTTAAAATTTATCTATTAAGAAAGTTGTAACTTTTTTTGAAAATTCTTTGAAAGAATGTCTAATTAAAAATATAGGTGTTTATGGCGAAGGATACGAAGATAGAAGTTTCCGGTTTTGTCTTCTATACTGAGGAAGACGCGGCATATGCCAGAAAAGAATCGGAAGGTGTCGAATATACAAGATCAAGGATTGATATGACAGATCCGAAGAAGGTCTTGAACGCATACAATAAGATAATTAGTTCCAAGATGTTTAAGACTCCGGTAGGACACAAATATCTTAGTGAATTGAGGGATTTTCTTATTGAGTCGCCGGATATTGAGAGCAGTTTAATTTTACCGATTGACTTTAATCCTAAGGCTGTTACGGTCAAAGATCAGGAGAGACTCGATAAGGAAGAAAAGAAAAAAGAGAAAGAGCTTAAAAAAGAACAGAAAAAGCTAAATAAAAAGAAACGTAAGGATAGGATTGAAAAAGCATATCTCAACAATAAAAAGAAAAAGATATTAAAAGAAGCTTCGGATGACGCGGTTTTTAATACGTTAAGAACGAGATTTGCAATCTCACTTATGCTTAATATAGTATTTCTCATCGTGATAATTCTCATGGTGGTAATGGTTAAGAATTCCGATATTCCGACAATTATCGATTATGAGAATAAGCTCATTGACCGATATGAAGATTGGGAGAACAATCTGAATGAGCGAGAAGAGAAGATTTTAGAATACGAAGAGAAGTACAATATAGAGAATGGTTTTAATACGTTTAATTAACGTATAAAAATAAAGGTTAAAAGGAAACGGAGATAGGAATATGGAGAAAGTTAAGGTCCTCGTAGTTGATGATGAGGCTTTGATGAGAAAGCTTGTCAGGGATTTTCTTGTTAAGAAGGATTATGAAGTTGTTGAAGCGGAAGACGGAGAACAGGCAATTGATATCTTTTATTCTGATAAGTCTATTTCACTTATCATCCTTGATGTCATGATGCCGAACATGAACGGCTGGCAGGTTTGCAGAGAAATCAGAGAAACTTCCAAGGTGCCGATTATCATGCTTACTGCAAAGGCAACGGAGAACGATGAGTTACAGGGATTCGAGCTTGGAGTAGACGAGTATATTTCGAAGCCGTTTAGCCCGAAAATTTTGGTTGCAAGAGTTGACGCACTGTTACGTCGCTCCAACAAGATCGATACGAGCGAACTTTTGGATTACGGCGGAATAGTTATCAATCGTGCAGCTCATGAAGTAACGGTTGATGATAAGCCTATAGAGTTAAGTTTTAAGGAATATGAGCTTTTAAGCTTTTTCCTCGAGAATGAAGGTATTGCACTTTCTCGTGAAAAGATCCTTAATAATGTATGGAATTATGATTATTTCGGCGATGCGAGAACAATCGATACTCACGTTAAGAAGTTAAGAAGCAAGATCGGTGCCAAGGGTAATTATATTAAGACTATCTGGGGCATGGGTTATAAATTTGAGGTTAATGACAGAATGTAAGCCATTTACCGAGTTTAAGAATAGTTTTACGGTTAAGAAGGAAGTGGAGTCGGTATGAAGAGAAAAGCGGCTTCTGTATTGGCTTTGTGCCTTACTGTAATGTTTATATTTACCGGTTGCGGTCCAGAGCAGCTCATTACGCTGTCTGATTCCGAAAGGGCACAGATAGTGTCTTATTCTGCGCATATAATCGGTGAATTTAATAAGCAGATGTCCGAAGGATATACATCATTAAATTACGGACAGCTTAAGGCTATAAGCGACGGCATGAGAGAAGAACAAAATACCGATGAACCTGTAGCGGATCCCGACGATAATCCGGATGAACCGAGTGACAATCCGGATAATCCAAGCGGTGGTGATTCGGATGATACGCCAATCGGAGATCCGATAAGTCTTACTGAAATAATCGGAATACAGAATATCAAAGCAGATGTTACCGGATACAATGTTAAGAAAGATTATGTTGCAGATGGTGCATTCTCAATGGATGCCAGGAAGGGTTATAAATATCTTATAATAAATGTAAGATTAACAAATTCCGGCAGTGAGGATAAATGGTGCGATATATTGAGCAAGGGTATTAAGCTTAGTATCAGGGTTAATGACAGTAGTACATATTCTGCGCTTGATACGCTCGTACCTTCGGATCTTTTAAACTACACCGGTATGGTTAAAGCAGGAAAAACTGCTAATGCGATATTATTCTTCGAGATACCTGAAGATACAGCTTCCAATTTGTCATCTCTTACATTGATGTACTCTTTGGACGGTAGTATAAGGACCATAAAGGTAAAGTGATTTATACTAAATTTTAGAAAATTTGGTGTAAATTGTGATAATTTTCGTAAGAACGTGTTTTTTATATAAGTAGTGTGCTATAATACCGATAATTAAGGCAACATGTCAAGGAGGTTTCACATGGAGACAAACATACTATTAGAGAATGGTACTAATGAAGTCGAAATTCTTGAATTTACATTAGACGACAATCATTATGGCATCAACGTAGCCAAAATACGAGAGATTTTGACATACCAGCCGGTAACCCCGGTTCCGAATTCACACTATTGTGTGGAAGGTATTTTCATGCCGCGTGATACTATGATTACAGTTATAAGCTTACGTGAGAGTTTGGGACTTAAGCCGGCGGATATCGACGGATTATTCATTATCACGAATTTCAATAAATTAAACATCGCTTTCCATGTTGACAGAGTTATCGGAATTCACAGAATCTCATGGGCAGACATTAATACACCTGATTCAACAATTAATGCTGAGAATAACGGCGTATCTACAGGTGTTGTTAAGTTTGATGATAAGCTCGTAGTAATCCTTGACTTTGAGAAGATAGTTACAGATATCAGTCCTGATACAGGACTCCGTGTAACAGATGTTGAAGCATTTGAAGGAAGAGACAGAGGCGAGTGCCCGATTATTATCGCAGAAGACTCACCGATGTTAGGAAGAATGATTACAGACTGCTTAAAGAAGTCAGGCTACAAAAAGCTTAAGCTTTGTGAAAACGGTCAGGTAGCATGGGATCAGTTAAATGAGTGGAAGGATGCAGGCAATCTTTATAAGAATGCTAAATGTATCATCACAGATATCGAGATGCCTGTAATGGACGGACATCGTCTTACAAAGCTTTGTAAGGAAGATGACGAGATTAAGCTTATTCCACTTGTAATCTTCTCATCACTCGTAAATGATGAAATGAGAAGAAAGGGCGAGGCACTTGGTGCGGATGCCCAGCTTACAAAACCTGAAATCGGACAGCTTGTATCTGCTATTGATAAACTTATCGACAACAGTAAAGCTCCGGAATAAATTTAGACAAATAGCCTCAAGCATTCCATGAATCATGGGGTGGTTGAGGCTTTTTTTTGAAGTATATGAAGAAAGTTTAGGGAGGTGGCATTTTGAGTAAGGAAAACGAAGATTACTTGGACAAATTACTTAATTCCGTACAAGAAGTACCACAGAATCCTGCCAGGCAGGTTAAGAAGAATAATGTAAACAATAAAAGACCAATGTCTTCTGCAGATAGAAAAGCCGATAGTTTTTTGGCTGATTTTGAGAAAGAGCTTATGGAGTCGGACGATGACGATTTCTTAAGCGATTTCGAGATGGATCTTGAGGAAGATCCGCTTGGCGACGCGGATTTTGGTGAGGAGCTTTTTAATGATGAAGCGGGCCTTGACAAAATGATGGAAAATGCCGCAAATGATGACGAAATGATAGACGGTGTATTTGACGGAGTAGGTGCGGAAAATAATTCCGCTCCGGAAGAACCGGTGAATGTAGAGACACCTGCAGAAGATTCGGGTGATGCTGCAGAAACCGAAGATGACTTTATGTCAGGCCTTTCAGCTATAATGGGACAGGAAGATAGTAACGAGAATGCTACAGTGGAAGATGCACCTTCAAATGATTTGCCATTGGAAGATTTCACTGCAGAACCTATTTCAAGTGATGAATCAAATTCCGAAGAAAGTGCTGAAGAATCCGGAGATATCGGAATTCCGGATCTTAGCCCTGATACATTAAAGGATATGATGTCTGATATGGCAGAACAAAGTGACGGTAGCGAAGCCGGAAGCTTAGATATGGGGATGGATTTTGGAGATCTTGGCTTCGGGGATGCTGCTGAAGGCGGAGAGGGTAGCGCACCTGTCGGTGATGATGCATCTGCCGATGATATTATATCAATGCTTAATGACCTCGGAGATGGAGACGAAGATCTTAAGGATATAGGAAGTATGCTTAGTGCCGATGAGAACGGAGAGTCAATCGGTATTACTGAGACTGAAGTAGCCGGAGATCTTGCGGGACTTGGATTTGATCTTGATGTTGCGGCCGATATAAGTTCGGACGATCCGGAACTTGCAATGATAAAAGAACAGCCGTCATCATCGGGAAGTGACGATGGAGAAGGCACAAAGAAGAAAGGCTTTTTGGCAAAGCTTAAGGATTTGTTCTTTGGTTCCGACGAGGACGAGGATGCACCACAGGTTATTGCAAACGCGAAGCAGCAAAGTACTTCGGATCTTGCAAGTGAACTTGCTGATGAAGATGCCGATATTTTAAGAGCATTGGAAGGCGGCGGTGATGAAAGCGGTGAAGAGACACCGGCTGAACCTGTACTTTCCGAAAAAGAACAAAAGGCTAAAGAAAAAGCAGAGAAGAAGGCTGCAAAGAAGAAGGAAAAAGAAGAAAAGAAAAAGGCAAAGGCTGCGGCAAAAGCTGCAAAGCCGAAAAAAGAAAAGAAGCCTAAAGCCCCGAAGGTTAAGACGAAACCTCTTCCTAAGGGACCTGTATTTGTAATACTTCTTCTTGCAGGATCGATACTTGGAATAACGCTTTTCTTATCAAATACCGTTAATAACAGAATGGCGATGAGTAAGGCAGAAAATTATTTTACCAAGGGCGAATATGTAAACGCGTATAATGTTCTTAATCCGTTGAAGCTTAAGGATAAAGATGATAAGATATTCTTAAAGAAAGTATCAATGCTCGCTTCAATGGAAGAGTTTTACAGAGCGTACGCTACACTTTCAACATCCGGAAGACAGGAACTTGCGTTGGATGCGTTGGTACGAATGATAGGTCATTATGATATAATGATCAATGATGCTGGTGAACTTGGAATATCGGCAGAGCTTACTGTCTATGAGAACAATGCGGAGAAGCTGTTAAATGAGGTTTATAATGTGTCATTTGAAGATGCATTAAAACTTTATGATATGCGTGACCGGCAGGAGTATTCGATAGAACTTGTAAAGGTTTTAAGAAGAGCCGGCATACAATGATACATAGTAGTTTTTTTATTTAAAAAGGAGTGATTTATATGACAGGGATGTACGGATTACAGAATAGTTCCATAAGTTCATTGTTTTCCGGGTTCAATGGAGTGAACACGACAAGTACAAGCTCAAGTATACTTGCAGATTATGCATCACTTAGGAATGGTTCTTATAAGAGACTTGCTAAGAATTACTATCGCGACCAGAATAATTCCGACAGGAAACTTAGGCTTAAGACTACTAAAGAAGACACAAAGAAGTTAAACGAACTTAGATCAAATTCAAAAGACCTCTTTGAGGCTTCGACAAAGCTTATGTCGACTAATTTTGAACCAAAGACCGATAAGGAAAAAGAGGCTGCATTCGATAATATTAAAGCGTTCGTTGATAGCTATAACGATACTGTAAAAGATACAAAAGATGCAACAAATACTTCGATACTTACGGCAGCTTCATCAATGGTTAAGTCCACGCAGGCAAATAAGGGACTTTTGGGACAGCTCGGAATCAAAGTCAATGCGGATAATACACTAAAACTTGATGAGAGTTTTTACAAGGATGAAGACGGTAAGATGAAGGATGTAAATTACAATCCTGCAAAGGCTCTGTTTAAAGGAATGGGTTCGTATGCCCAGAACGTAAGCAGTAAATCGTCTTATATGTCGACATCTGCGACAAATGCAGCATCAAAGGCAACGACTTATACAAGTGTCGGAAATTATAACAAGTACGGAAGAGATTATTCTTCGCTATTTGATAACATGGTTTAATAACATACTTTAACTTGAAGGGATAGAATAATGTCACTGTTTGGCAAATTGGTAGATGGTCTGTTTCAGGCGCGCTTTGTCGAAGACAGAGAGCGTGACTATGAAAAAGAACGGGAAAAGATCCGGCAAAAGATTAAGAAGACCATAAAAGAAACTGAAGACAAAGGGGAATTAGATAGCTTCATGGCAGAGATGAATGAGAAGATAGACGGACTTAAGACATCTATCGAGGAGACAATTAAAGAAAACAGTGATATAAAGGCGGAAAGAATAAGCGTAAAGATCGATGAAGAAGTTGCGGCTTTAAAGACAGAACTTAAGGATGGATTCAATAGGATAGAAGATAAGATTCATTCCGAGAATGTTAAGTCATACCGTAATATTCAGGCATTGGTTGATGAGATGGACAAGAAGATTGCAAAGGAAGATGACCTATTCTGGAGACTTCGTTCTATCAAAAGATCGATAAGCGTTCTTGTATGGCTGTCACTTGGAATCTTTATAACGGTTATTCTTTACATATTATACTCTCTTGGAGTATTCTCCTTTTAGTAGCTAAACAACAAATAATGAAAGGACCTGCCGTTTGACAGGTCCTTATTTTTGAAATTTAGTATTTGATTATTGTACCAGCATGTCCATAAGGTAGTTATAGACGTCGTCGCTTTTGCTTTTGAAATTGTTACACATGGTTTCGGCTTGTTTTGCACCTACGGTATTAAGCAAAAGCTCGAAAATTACTACGCTTTTATCTTTAATCTGACAGCGGATTGCGTATTGATTGCCTTTGATGTTATAGTAATCCGCTTCGACTTCGATATCTTTTTTTAACGAGATTTCATGCTTGTTGCAATATTCAATGATTTCATCCTTTATCGTATCGGATATCTTATCGTTAAAGTAGTCAAGGGTTATGTGGCCGTTATCCGTTATGCGATAGATTGCTACTTTATCTGAATTAATCTCTGATGTGATAAGGTTTGAATCTATAAGTTCTTCCAATGTCTGCTGTAAAGTGAAGAAATTGGTATATTCCATTGTGAGGATAAAATCCGAAATGCTTGTATTGGAAAGCGGATAGTCCGCATTGTCAAGCATAAAAAGGATTATAAGTTTATATAATGTGGTTGGATCCGATGTAGGCATAAAATCATCTTCCTTTATTTATTGTCATAAGTATTACTTTTCCAATTTTAGCATAAATAAACGAATTTGAAAATATTGTGTAGAATATTGCTTAATATTAAGATACGTGTTATGATTTTCCAAAGTGGAAAATTTGTGTTATTGCTATAGAAGGAGGTATCCTTATGAGTGGTATTATTAAAATAAGCGATTCTCTGAACAATTCCTATCAAAAATTAAGCTCCGGTAAGAGGATCAATAAGGCGGCAGATGATGCTGCAGGTTTACAGATTGCTGAAAAGACAAAGAGCAGTATAAACGGTTATGATGTCGGTGCAAATAACATGAAAACCGGCAATAATCTTATTAATACTGCAGATTCGGCACTTGATTCAATGACCGGAAGTCTGCAAAGACTTCGCGAATTGGCTGTAGCGGCACAGAATACCGCAATTTACGGTGATGACGATATCAAAGCCATGCAGGATGAAGCAACACAGCTTTTGCAGGGAATGGATGGAGTCGTTGATACTGCGACGTTTAACGGTAAGAGATTACTTGATGACAATGAACTTAACATTCAGTCTTCGGGTAATGACTCGATGAAATTAAACACTTATAATTCATCGGTCGATTCGCTGGGTTTATCAGGACTTAATATCGCTTCAAATGATGCATTACAGAAAATCGATAATGCGATAAATTCGATAAGCGATAACAGAAGTGCTTTGGGTGCAAAATCTAATGCATTGACTTATGCCACAGATTATAACCGTGGTGCATCGCAGTATTTAAATGAAGCCAACAGTCGTATCGAAGACCTCGATTATGCTAAAGAAATAAGCGAGAAGAAAAAGTCGGAAGCATTAAATGAATACTCAAATCTGATGCAGAAGAAGCAGTTGGAGCAACAGGAAAATAGTACAAAGAGATTACTCGGATTATAGTTATGGGCGTACATGAGACGTTATGGGGAAACGGGTTTGACCTTAAGCCGGTTTCCCTTTTCACTTTGAAAGAAAAGAATATCGAAGCCGATATATCAAATATGGGCGGACTTATAAAGTCGTTAAGGGTTAAGGGACGTGACGGCTCATTTTTTGATGTAATACTTGGATTTGACGATGCGGAAGGATATAAGAACAATAAATCCTGCATAGGAGCTATAGTAGGACGAAATTGTAATCGTATCGCTGAAGGAAAGTTTTTCTTGAATAACAGGGAATATTGCCTTGTACAAAATGACGGTACCAATAATCTTCATACCGGTCCGGGCGGTACTCATTATAAGACATTTGATGTTGACAGAGATAAGTCGACAGAGACGGTTTTAAAAATGCATGTTATCGACAAGGAAGAAGAGATGTCTTTTCCGGGAAATGTCGATCTTGATTATACATATACTCTTGGTGAGAATACTTTATTATTCGAAGCAAATGCAGTGCCTGATAAGGATACGGTAATCAATATTACATCGCATCTTTATTTCAATCTCTCCGGGCAGGAAACCTTAAATCTAAACTGGCAAAGCATACGCTTTAATTCGGAGCTTTATAACGAGCTAGGCAAACATATGATACCGACAGGTAAGTGTTGCCATGTGTACGGAACATGTTTTGATTTCACCAATCCGAAGCCTATATTAAAGGATATCTTTTCTGATGATATCCAGATGGAAAAGGCCAACGGATACGATCATAATTTCATTATAAAAAGAACGGAAGATGCAAGACGTGATGATGTGTATCTTTGCGCAGTGGCACATTCCGATATGTCGGGTATTACGATGAAGGTCTATGCGAATACTCCGGGATTCCAGTATTATACCGGCAATTTCTTAAACGAGCCTAATGGAAAAGGCGGTGTGGACTACGTTAAGAGGAGTGGATTTTGTATTGAACCGCAGTTTGTACCAAACGCGATCAATATGGATTCAGATATAATAGCAAAACCGATTGTAAGATCCGGTGAGCATTATAATTTAAAGATTCTGTATGAATTTACTTTTGAATGATTAAGGAGGGTGTTATGGCAGAAGCACAGACAATGGAGGACTTAAAAGAAGAACTCGAAGAATCATTAAAGAAGGGTCCAATGGACGCTAATTATGAGGAATTAAAGGAAGCAATGAATAAGGGGGAAATATTCAGCGTTAAAATCCTTTCACAGGTAAAGGGTGGAGTTACGACTGAAGTTAACGGATTGCGCGCTTTTATTCCTGCATCACAGTTATCAGCAGATTATATCGAGGACATTGCTCCTTTTGTAAATAAAACTGTTGAAGCTTGTCTCGTTACGGTAGATCCGGCGAAGAACAGCGTTATAATGTCAGTTAAGGAAGTAGAAGTTAAGAAGAAGAATAAGGCACGCGAGGAAAAAATGGCTTCAATCAAGGTCGGTGAAGACTATATGGGTAAAGTTGAATCCATTAAAGACTACGGTGCATTTATAGACTTGGGTGACGGAGTTAAGGGATTACTTCACATTTCAAGAATCTGCAACAAGAGAATCAAGACTCCTGCAGAGGTTATAAAGGAAGGCGAAGAAATAAAGGTACGCGTCGTAGAGATTAAAGACGGTAAGGTTTCATTAAGCACAAAGGTATTTGATGAAACACCTGTTGAAAGAAGAGCACCTAGAAAAGAAAGAACAGAAAATGAAGAGGATGAAGCACAGCATATCGAGCATACCGAAGGTGATATTGCGACCTCATTATCAGGACTTTTAAGCGGTATTAAGCTTGACAATTAATTGAGAATCATTTTTGCATGAGGCAGTGGGAGATTATCTATGAGATATATACCAATAGAAGGCGTTAAGCCCGGAATGGTACTCGGATATGAGATTTTTGATGATTCCGGACATGTACTTATTCCAAAGGGAGTAATGCTTACAGAACAATATTTGGATCGTCTTAAGAGCCTACATTTTGACGGTATATATGTAAACGATTTTATAACGAATGATATCGTTGTGGAACCGCTTATTTCCCCTGCGCTCCGTGCGGAATGCATGATTTATGTAAGTACGGGCGATGTTGATGGCTGTAAAGAAGCAGCTTCAAGTATCGTTGAGGAAATACTGGCAAAAGATGTTATTTCCTTTGACCTCATGGATCTTAGAACTTTTGATAATTATACATATGCTCATTCAGTAAATGTTGCCGTTTTGGCATGTGTTGTCGGTATAGGTATGAACTTCTCTGAAGAAGAACTGAAAGACCTTGTTATTGCGGGACTTTTGCATGATATAGGCAAGCTTCAGATTCCGCAGGAGATAATGAATAAGCCGACGAGACTTACAAGGGAAGAGTATGAGGTAATTAAAACCCATCCTATGCTTTCCTATAGAGTTATAGCGCCGCGTATTGATATTTCATCAGAGGTTAAAACCGCTGTGCTTTCACATCATGAAAATGAGGACGGTACAGGTTATCCAAACGGCACAGAAGGTAACAGCCATAATATCTTTACTAAGATATTACATGTTGTCGATAATTATGATGCGCTTGTTTCTAAGCGCCCTTATAAGGAACCGTATTATCCGTTTGATGCGGCAGAATATCTTATGGGTGGATGCGGATTTTTATTCGATCAGAAGGTTGTGGAAACATTCTTACATTATGTACCTTTCTATGCAAAGGGAACTCAGGTGGAGCTTTCTGACGGCAGAGTCGGAATTATAGCAGATAATACCGGTGATCATAATTTAAGACCGGTTGTCAAACTTTTAAACGGTACAATGGTCGATTTGTATGAAGCTCAGAATATGAACCTTACAATAGGCATTGCAAAGGATGAAAGAGAAGCAAGAATGCTTCGTTCCGAGCAGGAACGTGATAAGATGTTAGGCCGTCCGGAATCACGTTATGTTAAGAAACCGCGCGTCATGGTTGTAGATGATATGATAACGAATCTTCAGGCTATAAGAACTATCTTAGAAGATGAGTGTGAGATAACGCTTCTTAAAGGCGGTCAACAGGCTATAAGATATATAAAGAGTCTGGAAGGTGACTATCCGGATCTTATACTTATGGATATCAATATGCCTGAAATTAATGGTATAGATGCTGCAGAACGTATTATGAAGATTACACGTTCGGAGATACCGATAGCATTTGTATCGTCGGTATGCGACAGAGAAACGGTTTTAAAATGCAAGACACTTGATACGGCAGGGTTTATTGCAAGACCGTATAAGCCGGGCTATGTTCGCTCGGAAGTTAAGAGAATTCTATCAGGAAGGTAGATAATATATGGAATTATGGGCAGGAATAGCAGGACTTGCTTTTGCTATAGCAGTAGTTGAATACTGGGTTGTAAAAGGAGTTAATAACAGGGAACACAGACTTTTACCTGCAGTTATTGCATGTGTCGTATTATATTTTATAACAAGAGTTGCAATACACATGAAACCTGAGATGGGCGAGACATTGCGCCTTTTTGAGGACCTTGTGACATTGCAACTTATTTTCGTTATGATCCCGTATATATGGGATTTCTTTAAGATTAACTTAAAACTTATTCCAAGACTCATATTGTTTTTGTTTTTAATAGGAGTGGATGTATATATCCTTACCGCGGAGTGGAGCGGAATTAGTTATCGCTACGTCTATATCGCATATTGCATGGTCGGATTTGTGATAATGTTTACGCTTTGGCTAAATGTAGGATTGAGTCGCAAACTTACGGAGGAGTGGAAGTTTTATCATAGGTATTTCGGTGTTGCGATACTTGTGCCTGCAGCCGGTATAGTTACAAGGGTTTTGTGGAATGAAATGGGCTCAAAGATTCTTTCCGCATGCTTTATATTTGACCTTGTAATGGTACTTATTGCAATCTATAACGATTATCTTATAGATGAAGAAAAAATTGTTTATTATAACGTATTTGAAGCATCAGACCTTGCAATGCTCGTGCTTGATACGGATTATAACTTTGTAAAGGCCAATAACAAGGCTAAAGCGCTTTTCCCTGATTATATAAAGGGGTTGGAAGAAAACCCTTTGGGTGATCCATTCCTCGCACAGGTACGAACATATATCGGCGCAGAATCGTTAATGGAGCCGTTTGATGTTGAAGGAAGGTATTATGAAATAAAAGTCACTCCGGTTTTACTTAAAGGAGAACCAAGAGGATTTATTGCGACGTTTGTTGATATTACAAATGTTGCCAGAAAAGCGGATGAGTTTTTAAACGAAAAGTATCAGGCGGAAGAACAGGTACTAAAAAAGAGCAAGTTCCTTGCAAGAATGAGCCATAATCTCAGAAGTCCGCTTCATACGATAATCGGTTTATCGGATATACTTCTTACCAAAAAAGGTATTTCGAGAACAAATAAGGATATAATCTTCCATTTAAGGACCGCTGGAGATATGCTTTTATCCGAAGTAAATGAGATACTTGATTTCAGTAAGCTCGAGGCCGGAGAGGTTACGCTTACGGAAGATGAATATGATATATATAACCTTATAACGGAAGTTGTATATCAGGCACTTGTTAATCTTAAAGACAGACCTGTGAAGGTAAGACTTAATTTCATGTCGGATTTCCCTGTAGTAGTTTACGGTGACGAGATGAAAGTCAGGGAAATAATGCAAAATCTGGTATCGAATGCAGTTAAGTTTACATATACCGGAACTATAGATATTATGGTGGATTTTGTATACCTTGATTCGGAAAAGGTAGAAGTAAGTTTTACTGTTAAAGATACCGGTATCGGTATGACTAAGGAGCAACTCGATGTGGCTTTTAAGGAGTATAATTCCTATGCAGACACTCATGCGGCGGAAGGAACGGGCCTTGGATTAAGCATTGTGGCCTATTATGTAAATATGATGGGTGGCGAAGTTAAGCTCAACAGTACCGAAAATATAGGAACCACGGTATCTGCGACATTCATACAAAAAGATGCAAATAAGCGCGTAAAGACAGCAGAGGTTTTAGAGGGAAAAGAGCTTCGCGGAAGGCAGTTTGAATACGAAAGCGAGCAGAAGATAACCACCGTTTATCCTACTGCAAAAGTGCTTGTCGCCGATGACTTTGAAGTAAATGTTTTGATATTTGAAGAAGCGGCGAGACCGTATAAGTTTAATATAGTTCCGGCTTATGACGGTAAAGAGGCACTCGATAAGGCACTGTCCGAAGAATTTGATATTATAGTTTTGGATCAGATGATGCCTAAGATGACCGGATCTGAAGCGGCACGTGAATTAAAAAAGAAAATGGATGTCCCGATAATTTTAATGAGTGCGGCTGAAGAACGTGAAACTGCAGATATAGAGTGTTTTGATGCAGTACTTGCAAAGCCTATTAATCCGACTCAGTTTAGGACGACTCTTGAAAAGTTCCTTCCTGAAGAAAAGAAGGAATTGTTACAGTCCGATATGGTAGAAAACTATAAGGCCTCAATGGGGGATAAGCGACTGAAGATTTTAAGAGCGTTTGTAAACGAGACCACTGAGGTGTTAAATGAGCTTCCTAAGCTTCGTGAGACAGATATATATACATTCAGAAGCAAAGTTCACGGAATTAAGGGTACACTCAGGCAGATCGGAAGAAATGCCGCATCTGATGAGGCGGAAATAATGGAAATGGCTGCAAAGGCTGAGCATTATGATTATATAGAAAGAAAACTTCCTGAGTTCATAGCCTATATTAATGAAGAAGTGGATGATATAAGGACGGAGATAGAGCGCGAGGAAGATGATGTAAGAATTACAAAGAGTAAAGTTCCTTCAAAGGAAAAGGAAGGATACTTTAACGAGCTTAAAGAAGGCTTCAAGACGTATGATATAACAAGGATTGATAAAGCATTGGATTCTTTAAATAAGATAAAGGTATCGGCAGATGAAGAAGAAATCTTAAGTAAGGCTATATCATATGCAGATGAGCTTGAGTATGAAAAAGGATATGAGCTTTTTAATTAGTGTGGTATATCTAAAAAATCTGTAATTGTATATTTAAAGCGGCCTGTAAAAGGGCCGCTTTATCAGTTAAAACAATTATAGATTTTTCTTATACAATCTTCCTTCTGTAATGACGGCATCCATAGGTTTGTCCCAAGGATCGACAGGAAGGCTTTCTTCACGCTGGACTTCGAAGGCTACTCCTATAATCTTTGCGTTTTTACATTTCGGAAGAAATCTGTCATAGAAACCTGCACCCATTCCCATGCGGTTGCACTCATTGTCAAATGCACTTAACGGGCAGATAATAAGGTCAAGTTTTGACGGGTCAATCTCTTCCGATAATTCACGTACCGGTTCGGGGATATCTTTAAATCCCGGATGCCATGCGCTTTCGCCTTCCGGATGAAGAGCAATCATCTCTGTGTCGCTTATGCAAAGCGGATAGAAGAGATTCTTTCCATAGGCGTTTTCTTCAAGGAACTTCAAAGATACCTCACCCTTAACTGCACGGTATATCATTATATTTGTTGCGTCTTTAAAAACAGGAAGAGATAAAACGTTATCGCTTATTATCTTCGAAAGCTTCAAACGCTCTTCGGCACCGAGTTCGTTTCTTGCCTTTATTTTCTCTTTTCTTATGGCTTTGCGAAGTTCGCTTTTGTCCATTTATATCACCTTAAAGTATATAATAATTTTATATGTTGAAAGCGGTATTTTATATCTTTCAAACACGTGGAAATCCAACAATTTACAGTATACAACAAGGTGAAAAACGGTGCAAGATTTTGGGCAATTTTTTTATAGATAAATAGTTGACGTTATCGGATTAATAATGATATATTTAATTCGTATGTGAATATCAAAAGTCATGGATTATGACTACTGGATAATGACAAGAATTATGTATGAAAAGAGGAAAAATTCATGGAAAAGAAGACAGCTCTCTATGACAAGCATGTAGCTTGTGGCGGAAAGATGGTTCCGTTTGGCGGATTTATCTTACCGGTTCAGTATGAGACAGGTGTTATTGCCGAGCATATGGCAGTTCGTGAAAAAGTAGGTATCTTTGATGTATCCCATATGGGTGAAGTACTTTGTACAGGTAAGGATGCAGTTAAGTACCTTAATCACTTACTTGCAAACAGCTACGACGGCATGTATGATGGCCAGGCACGTTACAGCCCTATGTGTAACGAGCACGGTGGAATCGTTGATGATATGATTGCATATCGTATTAATGAAGAGAAATTTTTATTCGTTCCAAACGCAGCTAACAAGGACAAGGATTTCAAGTGGATGCAGGAGCATGTTATCGGTGATGTTAAGTTAGAAGATATTTCCGAGACAATGGGTCAGATTGCTATTCAGGGTCCGAACTCAAAGGCTGTTGTTCTTAAGCTTGCTAAGGAAGAGGATCTTCCTAAGAAGTATTATTCAGCTACATTTGATAAGGAGTTCGCAGGCAAGAAGGTTATCATAAGCAGAACAGGTTATACAGGTGAGTTCGGTTATGAAATCTACTGCCAGAAGGATGATACTCCGGCAATCTGGGATGCTCTTATGGAAGCAGGTAAGGAATATGGTCTTATTCCTTGCGGACTCGGTGCAAGAGATACACTTCGTCTTGAAGCAGGTATGCCTCTTTACGGTCATGAAATGACAGACGATATAAGCCCACTTGAAGCAGATCTTGGAATCTTCGTTAAGATGGACAAGGAAGAGTTCGTTGGTAAGGAAGCTATCGAAAAGATGCCACTTAACAGAATCCGTGTAGGTCTTAAGGTTACAGGCCGCGGAATCATTCGTGAACACATGGATCTTTATGTGGGCGATAAGAAGGTTGGTATTTCCACATCAGGTACACAGCTTCCATTCTGTGGCGGTGCTTATGCTATGGCACTTGTTGACGTAGCTTATAAGGAGATCGGAACAAAGATTGAAGCAGACGTTCGTGGAAGAAGAGTAGAAGCAGAAGTTTGTCCGCTTCCATTCTATAAGAGAGAAAAGAAATAATGTATTGAGGTTTTTTCCTCTTAATATACCAAAAATAATAAATATTAATTCATAAAAGGAGAGTAAAGGTATGAATACACCAGCAGAATTAAAGTACACAAAGTCACATGAGTGGGTAAAGATGGAAGGATCTGAAGCTACAATCGGTTTATCTGATTTCGCTCAGAACGCTTTAGGCGATCTTGTTTTTGTTAACCTTCCTGAAGTAGGCGACGCTGTTACAGCAGGCGAAGTTTTCGCTGACGTTGAATCAGTTAAGGCTGTTTCTGACGTATATTGTCCTGTATCAGGCGAAGTAGCTGAAATTAATGAAGAATTACTTGACGATCCGGCTAAGATCAACGAAGCACCATATGATGCTTGGTTCATCAAGGTTAAGAACGTAGGCGATACAGAAGAATTAATGACAGCAGACGAGTACGAGAAGCACTGCGAGAACGAATAATAATTAAGCATTTTATAAAGCGAGGGACTATCAATGGGTAGATATGTACCTAATACAAAAGAAGAACAGTTAAAGATGCTTAACGAAATCGGATACAAGGATTTCGACGATCTTTTCTCGGTAATTCCGGATTCCGTTCGTTTAAAGGATCTTGATCTTCCTGCCGGCAAGAGTGAACTTGAGGTTTCAAGAATCATTTCTGAAATGGCAGCAAAGAATAAACAGTATAAAGCAATCTACAGAGGTGCAGGCGCTTACGATCATTACATTCCTTCGATCGTTAAGCAGATCACTTCTAAGGAAGAGTTTGTTACTGCATATACACCTTATCAGGCGGAAATCAGCCAGGGTGTTTTACAGTCAATATTTGAATATCAGACAGCTATCTGCCAGCTTACAGGCATGGATGTTTCAAATGCGTCAGTATATGACGGTGGTACAGCAGCAGCTGAAGCTTGCGCTATGTGTAAGGACAGAAAGCATTCAACAGTTTATGTATCTGAGACAACAGATCCTAAGGTAGTATCAGTTATTAAGACATATTGCTTCGGAAGCAATACCGAAGTTAAGATGGTACCTGCAAAGAACGGTCTTACAGATATGGATGAAGCTGCTAAGATGATGACTGAAGGCGCTGCTTGCCTTTACATTCAGCAGCCTAACTACTACGGACAGATTGAGGATGCTCATAAAGCTGCTGATGTTGCACACAACATCGGTGCAAAGCTTATCATGGGCGTAAACCCTGTATCACTTGCGATTATGGAAACACCTCGTGAAGCAGGTGCTGATATAGCAGTAGGTGAAGGACAGCCTTTAGGACTCCCGATTGCTTTCGGCGGACCATACATCGGTTTTATGGCTTGTGTATCCGACATGATGAGAAAGATTCCGGGAAGAATCGTAGGTGAAACAACGGATGATGCAGGAAACCGCGCATTCGTACTTACATTACAGGCTCGTGAGCAGCATATAAGACGTGAAAAATCATCATCAAATATCTGTTCAAACGAGGCACTTTGTGCAATGACAGTTTCCGTATATCTTGCAGCAGTAGGACGTGACGGATTAGAGACAGTTGCAAATGCATGTGCTTCTAAGGCTCATTATTTACAGAAGGAACTTGAAAAAATCGGCTTAAAGAAGAAATTCGACGGAGAATTCTTCCATGAGTTCGTGACAACTTCAAGTGCTCCTGCAGATAAGATTTTAGCTGCTCTTGATAATAAGGGCATTTTAGGCGGATTAAAGTTATCCGATAACGAGATTCTTTGGTGTGCAACCGAGAAGAATACTAAGGCTTCCATGGATGAAGTGGTAGCTACAGTAAAGGAGGTGTGCGCATAATGAAGCTTATTTATGAAATTGGCGAAGAAGGAAGAAAGCTTGATCTTTTCCCTGAATTAGACGTTGAAAAGTACGAACTTAAGGCTAATAAGAGAAACGTGGAATTACATCTTCCTCACGTATCCGAGCAGGAATTAAGCCGTCACTTTACAAATCTTGCAAAGCGTACACACGGTGTTAATGACGGATTTTATCCTTTGGGTTCATGTACAATGAAGTACAATCCGAAGATTGATGAAGAAATGGCAGTGCTTCCTGGATTTACAAACGTACATCCACTTGCACCGGTTGAATCTGTAGAAGGATGTCTTGAAGTAATGGAAACATTACAGGAGCGCCTTTGCAAGATAGCAGGTATGGATGCTATGACACTTCAGCCTGCTGCAGGTGCACACGGTGAATTTACAGGACTTTTACTTATCAAGGCTTATCATGAAAGCCGCAATGACAAGGCAAGAACAAAGATTATTGTCCCTGACAGTGCGCATGGTACAAACCCTGCATCAGCTGTTATGGCAGGATTCGAAGTCATCAATATCCCTTCAGACGACAAGGGTTGCGTAGATCTTGACGGACTTCGTAATGCAGTAGGTCCTGATACAGCAGGTCTTATGCTTACAAACCCTAATACTGTAGGTGTATTTGATAAGAATATCTTAGAGATTACAAAGATCGTTCATGAAGCAGGCGGACTTTGCTACTATGACGGTGCCAACCTTAACGCCGTTATGGGACAGTGCCGTCCGGGTGATATGGGATTTGATGTTCTTCATATCAACCTTCATAAGACATTTGCAACACCTCACGGTGGCGGTGGCCCGGGATCAGGCCCTGTAGGATGTAAAGAATTCCTGGCTAAGTTTTTACCTGGCTTTACAGCAGTTAAGAGCGCCAATGGATTCGATAAGAAGTATGCTGATAATACTATAGGTAACCTTCGTACAATGGCAGGTAACTTCCTTGTTATGGTAAAGGCTCTTACTTATATCACAACACTCGGTAAGGAAGGCATTAAGGAAGCATCTTCAAATGCAGTTCTTAACGCTAACTACATGAGAGTTAAGTTATCAAAGACATATCATATGGCATATCCTGTAACATGTATGCATGAGTTTGTTATGACTTTGGAAGAAGAGCATAAGAATATTAATGTATCTGCTATGGATATTGCGAAGTCAATGCTTGATTACGGTATTCATCCACCTACAATGTACTTCCCGCTTATCGTTCATGAGGCACTCATGGTAGAGCCGACTGAGACAGAGACGAAGGAAGAAATGGATCATGTAATCAACGTACTTAAGGAGATTCATGAGAAAGCAGAGAAAGATCCTGAGTACGTAAGAAGCGCACCTCATACAACTGTTATTAACAGACCTGATGAAGTAGGCGCTGCAAGAAATCCTATAGTCGCTTTTAAATTTTAGGAGAAGAATTGAATAATGATAAGCAACATTAAAACAATAGTTTCTGATGGATTTGACCCGTATTACAATCTTGCGCTTGAAGAGTACCTTACTTTTTCCGTGGGGGACGAAGAATGTATATTGTACCTTTGGCAGAATAAAAATACGGTTGTAATAGGTAAAAACCAAAATGCTTATCGTGAATGTAATGTTACAAAACTTGAAAATGACGGTGGGCATTTAGCCCGCCGTCTTTCAGGTGGTGGAGCTGTTTATCACGATGACGGAAATTTAAACTTTACATTTTGTGTAAGAAAGCATAATTATGATGTGGTTCGACAGCTTAATGTAATCTTACGCGCAGTCCGTTCATTTGGTATAAATGCTGAAAAGACCGGAAGAAATGATATAGCGATAGACGGAAAGAAGTTTTCCGGTAACGCGTACTATGATTCGAACGATTATGCATATCATCACGGTTGTATAATGGTAAATGCAAATACCGGTAAACTTGCGGATTTCTTAAATGTTTCAGAGGAAAAGCTTAAGTCAAAGGGCGTAACATCGGTTAAGTCACGAGTAGTAAACCTTTCGGAGCTTAATCCGGAAGTTACTGTGGACACATTAAAGAAGGCCATACTTAAGGCGTTTGAAGAAGAATATGCTTTAAAAGCTGCCGAAATCAAGTTAAATGCTAAAGACAAGGCGGCAGTTGATGAGCTATATCATAAGTATAGTGATGATGAATGGTTATTCGGAAGGTTTATTTCGTTTACGCATACTTTTGCACACAGGTTTTCATTCGGTGAATTGGAAGCGCATCTTAATATCAATAACGGTAAGATAAAGTCTGCTCAGATTCATACTGATGCGATGGACATACATCTTGCGGAACACGTTGAAAAATTGCTCACAGGTCTTTCATACAGACAGAGCGAAGTAAGAGCTGCAACTGATGAAACAAAAGATGAAATTGACCGTGAAATATTGTTATATCTTTGTGAAATAATCTAGTTCATATGGACAAGAGGGTTTATTAAGTGCTACGATAATCTAACGTAGCACTTTTTTACTTGAGGAGAGACTAAGGGGAATGCTGGCAAAGCTGTTTGATCATTTGGTTGAGGGTGTAGTGCTTTTAGATAAGGCAACACTCGAACTTTCATATATGAATAAAAAAGCTTGCGAAATTCTTGGACGTACCGCCGAGGAAGTCAAAGGATTGCATTGCTATGACTTTGTCTCAAATAAGGGCATGCCGTGTCAGGGTTGTGCCTTCTCCCAAACAGGTTTTTGCAATACTATAGAGTTTGATGATAATTATCAGTCGGACGATGGCAGAATTTATGAAGTAAATACGGAGATTATAAAACTTAACGGCAGGGAATATCGTGCCTTTTATCTTGTTGATATTACTGAGTCGGTAGAGATAAGAAAGAGACAGCAGGATTCTTTGAGCCTTTATATGAAAGCACTTGAAGCATCAGGTATACCATATTGGGAGTATGATATTCAGACACATAATTGTGTTTTCTCAAAAGCACTTATACGTCTTACGGGAGCAACAGGGTTTTCGGGAATGGTACCGGAAGAACTGGATAAAGACCGTTCATATTCCAGAAATGACAGGAAAAAGGTCCGTGCACTTTATGAGAGAATATTTGAGGGTGAAGATTATGTAGAGGATGTCTGTGAGATTACATTAAACGGAATACATAAATTTGTAGCGTTGAAACTTACGGTAATTTATGACGCAGACGGCAGTCGTTCAAAGGCTGTAGGAGTTTTGGAAGACATAAGCGAGAAAAAAGCCATTGCAGAAGGCTTTTATATGGCTTCTATGCAAAACGATATAACATTCATGAGCTACGACGTTAAAAATGACTGTTTTGAACGTTATACTTATGATACAGATAAAGGATATAAAAATGTAAGAAAAGAGAAAATAACCTTAAATTCTCTTCTTAGAACTATACATCCGGATGACCGGAAACTTATCGCAGAAGCGTTGGGTAATGCGTACAAAGGTGTAAGAGAGCAGGAAATAGTTGTTCGTATAAAGACAAATGATTTTGCACCGTATGGCTTTTATGAAGCCAAGATTACAACAGAATATGATGAGCTTGGAAATGCGTCAAAACTATTCATATCAAGACGTGATGTAACTGAAGAATCAAAGAAGTCTAAGTTTTATCAGAGCCAGCTTGCATATCTTGAGGCATTTAGGAAAAAGTCCTTATTCTATGCTCAGGTTGCGATAGAAAAAGATAATGTATTTAACGTAAAGTCACGTTATACAAGATTTAAGAAAGATATAGAAGGACATACACTGGAGCATTTTGTATCTTCAATGTGCAAATATATTTCGGAAGAAGACAGGAATGATTTTATTTTTACGTTTTCAATCGAGAAAATCTTGTCTTCGTATGAAGTCGGTGTCAATAAATTTGATATAGCGCTGCCTTTTATGCTTACGGATAAAAGGACTATTTATGCGCGCTTCGAACTTTACCTTCTTAAGAATCCTGTAAGCCGTGAAATCGAAGGATATATAACGGTTCATGATGAAACGGAAGAACGTCTTGCATTTGAAACTGCAAGAACCATAGCTGTCCTCGATTATGATTCCGCGGGTATTATCAATACATGTACGGGTAGCGTGAGAGTCTTGCACAGTTCATCAAACAATACAGCTGTAGGAATCGAAAAAGAAGAAAGCGATTATATGGATAATCTTACAAAGCTTATCCATAATATGCCTATAAAGAACCAGAACACTGTGGTCGAGCGCTTTTCCCTCGATACGGTTATTAAAAATATAAAAGAAAACGGTAAATACCAGGATACAATGGAGATAATATATCCGGACAAAGTAACGCATTATCTTCAGATATCTTATATAATGGTCGAGAATTTTGAAAATAGGATACTTATGGGTGTCAGAGACGTTTCTGATATCTTTGTTGAAGAGCGTAAAAAACGTGAAATTTTAAAACAGGCGTTACAGGAAGCAAAAGCAGGTGAAAACGCAAAGATGGACTTTTTGTCAAGAATGAGCCACGATCTTCGAACTCCGTTAAACGGAATACTCGGAATGGCGCAGATAGCGTTGGATGAATCGAACGAAGAAGAAATAAAGGATTATCAGCGAAAGATCATATCTTCGGGTCAGATGTTGTTATCGCTTGTTAATGATATTCTTGATATTTCGCAGTCGGAAGAAAAGAAGCTTATTCTTCATCCTGAAAGTTATGCAATGGCGGACTTTGAGGAAAGTTTAAATATAATAATAGGTGAGCAGTGTAAGAGCAAGGGTGTAACGTATGATGTTAACATAAAGGATATTGAAGGCAAGTATTTCGAAGTCGATAAGCTTCGTTTCGGTCAGATATTCCTTAATCTTTTATCAAATGCGTGCAAGTATACTCCTGAAGGCGGAAAAGTGAGCTTTGGCGCAAAGATAACGGAGGCAGACGCGCATTATACGCATATTACTTTTACAGTAAAAGATACCGGTATAGGAATGACCGAAGAGTTTATTGAGCATGCGTTTGATGCATTCTCTCAGGCTCATACCAGTACGATAGATACAAGACTTGGATCGGGATTGGGTCTTGCCATAGTAAAGCAGCTTGTGGATCTTTTTAAGGGACGTATAGAGATTAAATCAAAGAAGAATGAAGGTACAAGTGTATTTGTATATCTTCGTCTTAAGAATGCCGAAGCTGTTATTAAGGGCGATGAAGTAAAAGAAGAAAAGCCAAGTGAAGTCCTGGCGGGCAAGAGAGCTTTGGTTGTGGAAGATCAGCCTCTAAATGCGAAGATACTTATAAAGTTGTTAAAGAATCGTGATATGATAGTTGATTTTGCCGAGGATGGCAAAAAGGCGGTTTATACATACCTTGAATCAAAAGAAGGTATGTATGATGTAATTCTTATGGATGTAAGAATGCCTGTAATGGATGGTATATCTGCAACGAGAGTCATACGTTCGCATAAAGAACGTGCGGATTACAATCTTCCGATAATCGCAACAACTGCAAACGCATATATAGAAGATAAGGAAAATTGTATAAATGCGGGTATGAACGATCATATTGCAAAACCTATAAATGCAAAGGAATTATACAGAGTACTGTCAGAGTACCTGCATTAATGAAAGGTATTTGAGAAAGAAACGAAATAACAGTTTTTTCATAGAATAATCAAACTTTTTGTTGTAAGCTTTGGTATAATAAACTTGTTGTTCGATGCTAAATTGCATTTGAAGAGGAGACACATGAAATTTGATATTAATGGCATTGAATTGAATAGTGAAAATGTTGTCAGAACGATAGCGAAACAGTCCGGTGTACGCCTTTTGTTTGTGGACACCAGAGATAATATGATCTATGTCAAAGATCCGATATCGACAGAAGAGTCGTCATATAATATGGAGACGTTAATCGAGTCGGGTCGTCTTCACATGCAAGATCGCAATAAAATCAAGGCAGTTCTTGACAATATGAAAAAGGGCAGCTTATCCGGTGAGGTGGAATTCAGATTCAGAATAGCCGAGTCGACTGAGTATACATATTTTAAGGGTATATATACAATGGAACCGGGGAATCCGATTGCGGTATGCACTGCGAGAGATATTTCCGATGTAATGTCTTGCAGAGAGCAACTTAATTTTATTAACGGCAATATGAATCCGGATGAAATAACGACTGAAAAACAGTTCTTATATCATGCTTTTGCACATGATTATTACAGTGTAGATATAATAAATGCAAAAACATTTGAGGTAAAAGAGCTTAAAGGTGATTTATCTCAGTATTCGGAAACAGAAAAAATAGAAAACTACGATATTGTTATGAGCAGATATCTTGTAGATAAGGTATCTGATGACAAGATAGAAGACCTTATTGACAGGACAAGAATCAATAGGGTTATAGCCGAACTTGATAAACAGGAAGTTTATATAGTTCAGTTTGAGGCAACAAATAATAAAGGAAAGGTAAGATCTTTCCAGCTTGAGTATGCATATATAGATAAGTCTGCGGGACTTATAGTAGCATCAATGACGGATATAACAGAGACTGTCCGTCAGAATAAGAATCAAAAGGAACTTATTTCGATGGCTTTGGAGCGCCTTGATAAGGCGTCTCGAGCTAAGGAATCTTTCTTTGCGAATATGAGCCATGAGATAAGAACTCCGCTTAATGCGATAGTCGGTATGGCTGAGATCGCAAAAGAGAACATTGATAATAAAGACAGAGTTACAGAATGCTGCGATATCATGATATCGTCAGCTATGGAACTTACAAACGTAGTAGGCAATATTCTTGATTCGAGCAATTTTGAAGCAGGAACAATCAGATTTAAGAAAAAGCCTACCAATATTGCTCAGGCAATCCTTGATATAGTTGATGAATTCAATGCTTCTTACAAGAAGAAGAATCAGGAATTTACATATAAGGTTGATGTTAAACATGAGATAGCACTTATCGATGAAGAGCGCTTAAGACGTGTACTTCTTAACGTGCTGTCGAATGCTGCAAAGTTTTCGCCTAATGACGGTAAGATCAGTCTTTTAGTGGCAGAGCAGGAAGGAAATGACACAAACGGAACCTATGTCTTTGAAATTGCTGATAACGGCAAGGGAATAGATAAGAATCATATTGACCATGTATTTGATCCGTTTTTCAGCGAAAAGGATATTTCGGGTAATTACTCGGGAGGTCCGGGACTTGGTCTTTCTGTTGTGAAAAATATTGCAGATGCAAAGGGAGTAAAGCTTTCAATCGAGAGTGCACCTAATAAAGGAACTGTCGTACGTTTTGTAGCTCCGGTGACATTTGTGGAGAACGACGTAATAGTTCGCAAACGTACGGAGATTCAGAAAGTCCTTGAAGGAAAGCGGGCGCTTCTTGTTGAAGACCAGCGAGCAAACAGACTTGTTGCAAATAATATGCTTAAGCGTTTTGGAGCGGATGTTGTAATTGCCGAAAACGGAAAAGAAGCATATGATATATATATGGGGCATGAAGCGTATTACTTCGACCTCATATTAATGGATATTCAGATGCCGGTAATGAATGGCTATGACTCAACGAGACTCATACGTAATTCACAGAAACCGGATGCAAAGGACATTAAAATAATTGCAATGACGGCAGATGTATTGCCAAAAGATATAGAACTTGCAAAACAGGCGGGTATGGATGAACATATAGGAAAGCCTATTCAGCCTGCATATGTACAGAATGTATTCATGAGTTTATTTGAGGAAAAAGGTGATACTGATGAGTAAACTACTTGACGGTTTGCGTGATTACGGTGCGGATGTTGACGGAGTATTGGACCGATTTATGGACGATGAGGAGTTGTTTTTGAGTTGTCTTTCGGAATTTGTTGAAGGAGATGACTTTGAAACACTTATAAAAACTCTTGAAAGTAAGTCGTATGACGATGCGTTTGAAGTTGCACACGCTTTAAAGGGTGTTACCGGTAATCTGGGACTTTTACCGCTTTTTAATTCGGTATGCGTTCTTGTGGAGGCACTTCGTGCACATGAATATACTGACATAGAAAGTAAGTTGCAGGATGTATTAAATAAAAAAGACGAATTTTTGGCTTGCTATAAGGAGATTTCATGAAATTAGTATCATGGAATGTAAACGGAATCCGTGCCTGTCTTGAGAAAGGCTTTATGGACTTTTTCGAAAAGACTGACGCGGATATCTTTTGCATTAATGAAAGTAAAGTCCAGGAAGGACAGGTTAATTTAGAACTTAAAGGATATGAGCAGTACTGGAATTATGCTGAAAAGAAAGGGTATTCCGGAGTTGCGGTATTTAGTAAAATAAAGCCTTTAAATGTTACATACGGCTTGGGAATAGAAGAGCATGACAAAGAAGGACGTGTCATAACCTGTGAGTATGAGCGCTTTTTCCTGGTATCGGTATATGTGCCGAATTCAAAGCAGGAACTTGAAAGATTGTCCTACAGAATGGAGTGGGAGGATGCGTTTCTTTCTTATGTTGATGGATTGAGAAAGAAAAAGCCGGTAGTTTTCTGTGGAGATTTGAATGTCGCGCATGAGGAGATAGATCTTAAGAATCCTAAGACAAACCATAAGAATGCAGGATTTACCGACGAGGA
>JAFRZM010000019.1 GCA_017442585.1 Lachnospiraceae bacterium
CAACACCGAACGCCGCCATATGGTTTATAAGATGTTAGACATTGCACGACCTGTAAGTTATCAGACGTGGAGGGAAAAGCTTCCGAATATAAGCGACAACGAACTTGAGATGCTCTACACACATCTATCCAACGGTCTTATGAATGTGATATTCACAGGTTACTATAAGTACGGGAGCGAAGAGATAGTTAATTTTGTGAAGAGGATGATAAGGTGCAGTTTGGAGACGTTCTCCAACAAGAAAGGGACATGTGGCTCAGTGGCTCAGTAGGTAGAGCAGGGGACTGAAAATCCCCGTGTCACTGGCTCGATTCCGGTTCTGGGCACTCTTTTTTTTACTAAAAATAACGCTAAGATCAATTTGATCTTAGCGTTTTTATATTGCAAAAACCACGTTCTTTATATACAGAATAAAATGGTAACCGAAATTGTATGGAGTTTGATGCTAATGCAAGTTATTATCTTAACAGTGGTTGACATAATCACATTTATAGAAGGAAGAGGAGGTTTTTAGATGAAAAAGAAAGTTGTTGTATTATTGGTGGTAGTTAGTTTATTGATTTCGTCATTTTCAGTTTGCAATTTGAAAACCAGTGGAGAAGCCATTACGGATTCTTCATTATTTGCATCAAGTGGATCAGGTATTCAAGTGCCGTTTGAAGGTGATGGGGCAGACCCCGAACCGGAAATGCCTGGTATGGGAGATTTTATTCTCCTCTCATCTGGCGCCATTGGTAATAATAATCTTTGAAAAAAAAGGACATTTTTTCTTTGTATAATTCAGAGAAAAGGTAGGCTTTTTTGCTATTATTGATATTTGAGTTTTTTGTTTTATGAAAGGCGCGAACAAGTCCCCAGTAAAGCCCGGCAAGGCAGCTTGCGTTTCCGCAAAGAAGAGTATAGTAAATTGCCTTATCACTTATAGAAGTAACAATACTATATGGCATGTATTTGCCAACGGAAGAAATATAATTCATAGCAAGAGATGTATAGGTGGAATAACTATATTTTGGGGAAATGGCACTTTGCTCAATATGATTAATTATGTTTTCGTATATCATTAGCAGGTATTCGTGTTCATGTTGCGGTAAACCTAAGTAGGTGCAGATTAAATAGCATTCTTCCAAGAATGGTTTTCTATATTGGGCTTGTGGTGATAAAGGATAACGTTGATCAATAATAGAAGCTAGTTTTTCTATTGTTTCAGAGTCGTATTCATGTTTACTGTTTTTCGATGCAAAGCATTTGTAAGCAGTAATAATTGGCTCTTCGAAGGAATCATATTCGGAAGAGTTATTAATTAAATCTAGTAAAGAGGAATAATCCTGTTTGTTTGCGTATTCGCGCATTTTTTGAAATAGTTCGAGTCGATCAAAAGATTCCGTAAGAACAAAGCCGCTTCTTTTAGGTTTGTTTAAATTGAATTTGTCCATTAGTTTAGTAAAGGTGGTTTTATTTGGCGAGCGTTTGCTTGTTTCGTAATATGATATTGAACTTGGATTTGAATATACTCCGTCAGAAAGGTCTAATTGTGAGAGGCTCTGGCGAATACGCTCAGCCTTAAGTATTTCAGATTCAAGATTATAGGACACTTTTCTACAACGAAAAAAGATAGAATCTTGTGGAATACTAGGAATATATTTATTAAGTAATTCGTCAATTACATCTCTAAAAGGCATCCAGTAGGATGCCTTTTCAGGTTCGTTCTGAGACTGATATATGTTAATTAACATAGTTAATAACGGAACATCATGTAGATGATGCTTTCGTTACGCATAAGGTCAATTGCCTCTTCTATATAGCCAAGAGTTTTTTCCATGGGTAGATTATTTTGACAATATTTCCCGAAAAGCAACGCGCATTTTGGAAGAATTGAAACTAGTAATCGGCTATCTGTTATATGCTTTTTTGACCATTCGTAGACGGTGCTCGTTATAGAGATAGCGGTATCAATGTCGCCGGATTTAAATAATAGTTCAGAAAGGAAAAGTATATTTTCTAATTCGTATGAAGAAAAGCAGTATTGTTCATAATTGGATATTGTAATATCCGGTAACGTTGTATATATGGCTTGCATGATATATTCTTTTGCAGAAAGCAAGTCTCCCTTTTCTGAAGAAATCCAAGCATGTATTCTGTAGTAATACATTTTCATAGCAAGCGATGCTTTATTAAGATTGGGAATTAGTGTATTAAGACTATCTTCGGCAGCAAGGTAGTCTTGATTATAAATATAATTATCGATATTGTCGCGGATGGTTACGGAAGAGTATTCCTTATCGGAAAGAATAAATTCCAGGTTTTCCGGAGAGCGTCCGATACGTTCCATAAGTATTTCAAATGTTAAAAGTTCTATGTTTGTATCTTGCTCGGAAGCTTTAATAAGTAACTGAGGAGAACATATACCCTTCACAAGTCTTCTGCGCGATATGTTCTTGTTATAGCATTCTTGATCGAGCATTTTATAGACCGAAAACATTAGTAAATCCTCCAAACAGACATGTCTCATATTAAGTGTAACGCTCTAAATCAATAAGTTCAAGAATCATTTTTTAAAATGGTAACCGAAAATGTATGGAAATTAGAGTTCGACAAATTTATAATTATAATGAGTATCGGAGTAGAATAATTGAAAACAAAGATCTCTATGCTGACAGCGAAAGGAGAAACTAAAGATGAAGAAGAAAGTTTTTGGAATTGTTTGTGTGGTATTATTAGTCATAATTGGAACGATTGTGGTAAAGGTTCGCACAGACGCTAGAAATGAATTGGCAAAAGAGGCAAGATCACAAAAGGAAAAAGATGCCGAAGCATTAGATGATCGCATTAATAATCCGCAGACACCGGAAGACTATTATGAAGCGTTTCTTGCAGGTAAAATAAAGGCAACGACTACGCGTACAGGAGTTTTCCAACGTTACAAAATGATTGATTTTAACGAAATGAAAACTGAGCTTGGGGCAAGTTTGGGAGTTACCGGATGGCCAAATAAAGTTCAGATGGTGTCTTATAGCATAGTTAAACCTGATGATGGGAGTATTCCGTTTTTGGTGTTGCGTATGCATTTTGCTTATCCTGAAAGTGAAGAATATGTTGATAATATAAGTATATTTAAATATATAGGTGATGGTAATATTCGAATGGTAGGACAGGCAATTGGCGTAAATGTAAAACGCGGTGGGCGTGACATTTCGGGTTCGGTAAGGGTTCTGACTAATGGTATAGTTGAAGAGCATAATGTGTATAATCATTCGCACGGATTAATTAACACTGGTTATTATAATATGTTTACTGATGATAAAACATTTGAATGTATTGCTTTTGTTAGTGAGTATGATAGGCTGACATCTTGTATAATTCCTGCAAGTGAGCTCCCGCCGAGCGTTGCGGGAGATAATTATACAAATGCAGCGTATGTAGATGAGGGTGAAGAGGGAGTAGAGTATTATAATTTGCAGAAAATCGAAACCGATTATATAAATCGCAACAGCACAGATGATTATTATAAGCAGGGTGTATATTTCGTTTTCAGAGACCAAGACGGAGAGAAATTATATTCGGCAGATTCTACCTATGCATCTCTTTATGAAGAGCATGGTATTAATATTATTACATCAGACAAAGCAAACACTTTACTAGAAGATGTTTTTGCAGAACATGGCTATGATTATAATACATGTTTGGATGCTCCGGAGATAGAGTGGATTGATATTGAGTGTCCGCCATGGGGCCCATATAACTAAAGGATAATATAAATGGAAATTTTTACATTATGTAAGAAATACTTAAAGACACAGTGCTATAGGTTGATAGCGTTCGTTATGCTTTCTGTTGTTGGATCAATGGTAGGAATAGTGGCACCGTATGTTCTTGGTGATTTTATGGATACATTGGTGGCCGGTGCCGATTACGAAAGTATTAAGCGCTTTTGCCTCATATTTGGAGGAATAAGCCTTTTTAAGATTGTTAAAGACTATCTGGTATCCATACTCAATACTAAAATGAAAATTAGGATGAGTTATGATTTCAACATGGATCTGATTAAGTATATACAAAAATTATCGGTAGCCTATATTGAAGACAAGGACGTAGCATACTTAAACCAGCGTCTTAGCGGCGATACCTATACATTGGTGGCGTTTGTGCTTGGATTTTTTAAAGACGTAATAACAAATGCAGTCTTGTTTATAGTCCCGATGGTAGTGTTGTTCTTTGTAAATAAGTTCGTTCTAATTCTTTTGAGCGGATTTATTATAGTATATGCTATCGTATATCTGGCTATGAAAAAGTGCATATACGAGACGGGATTCAAATACCGCGAGCAATCGTCGCGCTTTTGGGCTAAGTTATTTGAGCAGTTAAAGTTTGTTTCTCAGATTAAAGCTCATTCAATACAAGAGGAGTTTAATGCAAGAGCTGATAAGGCATATGGCGATTACGAGAAAGCTGCAATTAAGAATCAGAGAATTAATCATGTATATTACGGGATAGACGGAATAGTCGTATCGCTTGCGCAAATAGTGTTGTTTGTGGTTGGAGGAATTCTCGTCATTAAAGGCGAATTCACGATAGGATTATTTACGATATTTAGCAGCTACTTTAAGTTGATGCTCGGTAGCCTTAGTTATTTCTTTAATCTTGCGGCGACATTTAGTGATGCGCTGGTATCGTTGGATAGAATACTTACTATACAGGCGTATGAGGATGAGCCGGATGGGTATATCGAATTAAAATCGATAGACAAAATTGACCTTTGCGGGGTTTCGTTTTCGTATGGTTTTTACAATGCATTTTATAATTACCTTATTCCGGGATGGCATGAGACAGAAGAAACGTTAAGGGATGCGGTTGATAACGTCTATTATTCCTTTACAAAGGGCAAAATGTATGCATTAACCGGAAGGAACGGAGCAGGCAAAAGCACTTTGGCGAAGCTTATAATAGGACTTTACAAATATGAGTGCTTTGGAAAACTAATGTATAATGATACGCCGCTGATTACATGTAATATCGTTAAGGCGCGAAAGAAACTTATCGGCTATGCGGAGCAGCATCCGTTACTTGCAGAAGGCGATCTCGTATATAATATAACGTATGAGAATGTGGATGAGGACGCAGAGAAAAAGCAAAGAGTTCTTAATGATATTTTGAAATACGCGCGGATTCTTAACGCTGAAAAGTTCATAGAGGAGGCCGTAGGTTATTCCAATATAACCGCGGATAATAATAATCTTTCCGGAGGCGAAAGGCAGAAAATAGCAATCCTTCGGGCGCTGTATAAGAATCCGGATCTTCTTGTCCTGGATGAACCTACGGCACCGCTTGATAAAGAGACGAAGCGGCAGTTTATGGAGTATCTTTCAAGTATAAAGCAGGACAAGATTATTGTTATAGTTACGCATGATAAAGACGTTTTGCCGTACTGTGATGAAGAGCTGAAGCTTCCGATGGAGAATCGTGAAGAAATAAAGAGATTCTTTTTTAAATATTAAATATTTATAAAGTGCGTAAAATCGCTTGCATTGTGCGTATTTATCAATTATTATCGAACCATGCAGAGAAAATATTCACATTTAAGACAAATTATTTATAAAAGCTTATAATTGTTTTTATTTTCGAAATTATTTGTTTTATTTGAGTTTGTTGATATAAACTTCGTTTCATGGTTTAATAAATGCAATTAAATTGACTATACAATATTAGAATTTGTAGAAAATATTCAAATATTACCTTTTAACCAAATGGAGAAAGGTTTAGCAGGAAGAAGATACGGGTTATGGCATTATTTGTTTTAATTTTAATAGCAGCAGTTATTTTCATAGTAGAACGTAATTATGCAAGTCGTAAGATGTGCGACCTGCGTTATAAGACTGAGCGTGAAACACTCCTCGTCGAGAAAGACGAGGAGGTGGTTTTACGCTCTTCTATTATTAACGTGTCGAAATTACCTGTAAGTTACGTCAGAGTGTTCGAGGAATTACCTGATACGGCTGAACTTGTGGGACCTGAAACTTATGTTAAAGAGCATATAATGGCACTCGGTGACAAGCGATACGTTATAAAGAACATGGCAATTGCGCCGCATAAAGAAATAGAAAAGTTCGAAAAGTATAAGATTTCAAACCGTGGCGTATATTACTACGGTAACCATTCATTAATAACGGGAAGCTTCTTCGGACTTAAAAACTTAGAAGCTAAAGACTACACCCCGAAGCACGTAGCCGTTATGCCGTCTAGGATAGAAGATAAGAAGCTTGAAAATGTCATCGGCGGATTTATCGGAGACATATCGGTAAGGCGTTTTATAATGGAAGATCCTATCCTTACAGTCGGATATAACGAATATACGGGCCGCGAGCCGATGAGAGATATATCGTGGATCAGGACAGCCGTACAAGGCAAGCTCATGGTTAAAAGGTATGATTATACATCAGAACTTCGTGTGATGATACTTTTAAACCTCGAAGGCGGAAACGATGCCGATATGGAGCGTACATTTGAGATATGCAGGCGGGTTATAGAAGAACTTGAAGATAAGAAGATTCCATACGGATTTAGAACAAACGGAATGATATTCGGTCCGGAAGGCGCGATATCTCACATGCCTGCAGGTATGGGAGAAGCGCATTTTATGGCAATGATGTATGGCCTTGCCGGTGCAAAACATGATTGCTGGTATTCGCTCGAATCACTTGTTAAGCAGACCCTTAAAGGCGCGACGTCAAACGAGCATTACGTCTTTGTAACGGTTCCGGTAGACGAAAAAGGAGAAGCGACGATTCGTTACCTTGAAAGCCGTACCGGATCGAAGATGCTCGTACTAAAGGGAGAGGAGGAACGCGAAGTTGTTTAGTGTCATATTTTTTAAAGTGGCGGCGGAACTTGCGTTATATTACTCGCTATTTGCGGTAACTCCGACACTTTTGGGACTTTCATTACCACCGTTTATAATGATAGGGCTTTTGTCACTTGCAATGCTTACGGCATCGTTTTTAAAGTCAAAGCAAAAAAGAGAGTTGCGGTATTTGGGCCTTATCTTCGTGGTTATAGCCTTTTTCCTATCACTTAATACCTTTACGGATCTGTTTTCGGTCATACCGCCGTGCCTTTATGTGACGTACATAATACATAAAGGAAATTTCGATCTTGATCCATTGGATGTAAAGAAGGAATTCAGGATCTCGCTTATTGGCGCAGGCATACTGTTTTTCGTACTTCTGGTAATGGACTGGTTTTCGGAAATGGGATTGCAGGAGCTTTTACCTACTATAGCCGAAAAGCGAATCAACCTTATAGTTCCGGAAGAAATGATAAAGTACCTTCTGTTATTTATAGTAATGATGGCACTCGCTGTAAGGCAGGTTAGATACGACAGCGATTATTATAAGGGATATAACCTTATGCAGTGGATTGAAGCGGGAGTAATACTTGTCCCTGCGGTAATCACGATAGTACTTATCGTAAACTTCGGACCGCCGTTACTTACGAAAGGCGCAAACGCACTCGGTGAAGTGATATCCGAGATAAGGTTTGAGCGGGACAGCGACACTTACTTTGAGTGGAAGCGCTGGACAGGAAGGCAGAACGACATCTCCCGTAAGGAGCTCGACGAAGTTAATAAAGAGCAACAGGGAAAAGAGGATAACGGAGAGGTTTGGCATTATGACGGTCATGCGGATAAGGATGTAGATAGTCACTTTGGACCGGAGAATTTGGAGATTATCTGGCCATATATGGATATCTTATCTAACCCGTTACTGCTATTCGGAATCTTTATCGGAATTGTTTTAATCGTAGTCGCGATAGCACTTATACGAAGCACGAGGCGGCTTACATTTAAAAAGCGAATTAAAACAACTTATAATATCCGCGATGTAAGAGCCGATGACGATTTCAAGAAAAAGAACAAGGTCAAAGTTTTCTCGAATCGTGCAAGAGTAAGGCGTGTGTATTGTGACTTCCTGGATATAATAAGAAAGAACGGCATCACACTTAATAACCGGATGACATCCGAAGAAGTCTATGAAAAGATAAGGACGGTCTTTGATGATGAATCGGCGAAGGCATTAAGAAACGTCTATATAAAGGCAAGATACGACGATTTCTCGGATGTAACCAATGATGAAGTAAGAGATGCGAAGCAAGCTCTTAACGGAATAAAGAAACTAAGTTAATTAAAATAAAGGGAAAAGAAAGGAACTAAAAAAATGAACGTACAGGATTTTGTAAACTACAAGAACAAAGTAGTAGATAACTGCAGTAAGGTTATCGTAGGTAAGGAAGAGGTAATTCGACAGATCGTTGTTGCTTACCTTAGCGGCGGACATGTACTTTTGGAGGATGTACCGGGAACAGGTAAAACAATGCTTTTCAGAGCTTTCTCCAAGACTGTAGGCGGAGATTTTAAGCGTATTCAGTTTACGCCGGATCTTTTACCTTCCGACCTTACAGGTATCAACTTCTACAACCAGAAGGCAGGAGAATTCGAATTCAGAAAGGGACCTATGTTTGCAAGCATGATTCTTGCAGATGAAATCAACCGTGCTACACCACGTACACAGGCAGCGCTCCTTGAGGCAATGGAAGAGCGCCAGATTTCCGTAGACGGTAACACATATCCGATGCAGAAACCATTCATGGTTATGGCAACGGAAAACCCTATTGAGTCGTATGGTACATTCCCGCTTCCTGAAGCACAGGTAGATAGATTTTTCATGAGACTTTCAATGGGATATATGGCGCGTAGCCAGGAAATCGATGTATTACTCAGAAAGTCAACTATCGACATTATCGAGTCCTTAGAGCAGGTTGTAACTTCTGAAGAAACTTTAAGATTACAGGATCAGGTCAATGAAGTAAATGTCGGTGAAGATGTAATGGGATACATCATGGATATCATCGAAAAGACGAGAAGCGAAGCTCTTCTTTCAAATGGTGTGTCTACCCGTGGTGGTATCGCACTTGTTAAGGCTGCCAAGGTTACAGCCGCTATGGAAGGAAGAGATTACGTAATTCCTGAAGATATTAAGAAAGAAGCGGTAGCAGTACTTGCACACCGTGTTGCATCAGCTACAAGTTCATCACTTAATGCAGAAAAATACTTAAAAGAACTTGTTGAAAAGGTAATAGTACCGTTGGAGGGCTAATGATAGTAGCATTTGTCGTACTGGCGATAGTATTGCTTCTTATTATCGAGTTTACTTTGTCTAAAAAACTGGTGGTAAACATCTTTTATAAAAGTAACCTCGATAAGGGCATAGCAGAGCCGGGAGAACCTATCACTTTAATTAGTGAAGTGTCCAATTACAACAAAATATTTGTGCCCTTCTTACGCCTTCGTGAGTACATACCTGCGGAAGCAACGCTTTTAGACGATAAGATGAGGGTTTTCTCCGGAACATTCTGGGATGTATTGGAAAAGACTTTGTCTATAAAAAGGAAAGAACGCCTTACGAAATTCGAGTCGTTTTCTGTCGATAAGCGAGGCAGGTATAGTTTCGGTGACTATGAAGTAAGCGTAGGAGATATCTTCGGATTACAGGAAAGCAGAGTGTCGGGAGCAGTGCCGCATGAATTCGTGGTAATCCCTCGTCGTGCAGAAGACAGACATTTAAAAGACGTAGTGGAAGGCTTTATCGGTGACATATCGGTAAGACGATTTATAATGGAAGATCCGGTTTTAACCATAGGTTTTAACGAGTATACGGGACGAGAGCCTATGAAAGATATTTCGTGGACAAGAACCGCAAGTCGCGGACAACTTATGGTTAAAAACTACGATCATACGACAGATATAAATGTAACCGTAATGCTTAACCTTGATATTTTAAACGAAGCAGATTTCGAGGAATCCTTATCGGTTACGCGAATGGTTATAGAAAGCTTAGAGAGTAAAAAGATTCCTTATGCGTTTAGAACCAATGGCGTACTTTATACAAGAACGGGACATTTGGAGTATGCGCCGAAGGGACTCGGAGATGCGCATGTAAAGGAGATACTTTACGCACTTGCAACGGCGAATACGGGAAGAATCTATTCTTTTAACACCCTTGTGAATCGCGTTTTGAGGGAAAAGAAAGATAAATCGAATTACTTCCTTATAACCGGAGCGCTTTCAGGCAATGATGAAGTAGCATTGCAGCGCTTACAAAGAAGTACCGATGGAGAAGTTGCGGTAATAACGGTAGACGGCGTTAAGAGTTAAGAATTTCCTTACGTTAAGGAGAGCGAAGATGGTATTATTATATCTGAAGATGGTATCGGAATTGTCTTTGTACTTTTCCTTTATCGTCGGAATGGAAGAGATATTTAAAAATACGATCAACGTTATACCTGTAATACTGGTATTAAGTCTTTCGCCATGCCTTTCGGAATACCTATATAATAAGTTTGGAGATTGGACAAGATTACTTGGAATCGCACCCGCGATTATAATCTTTTTCCTGTCCTATCCAACGTTTTTAAACATAATAATTCTGATTCCGCCTGCGGTATATGCGATACTTATATCGCTAAAGAAGGGAATCGAGCTTGATTATTACGCTTATAAGACACAGTTTAATATATGGGCGGTAATAAGTGCGCTTATATATTTCTTGTGGTTTGCGTTGCATGTCTTTATGCATTACGATATGAAAAACTTCGGACGCGCGTTCATATATTTCGTCGTATTCTTTGTTATCGGTGTGTTTGTTGCAAGGCGCCTTAGACTTTCGGACGAAAAATTCATACGTCCTTCTGTAAGTGGTCTTATAGCTGTAGGTGGTATTGCATTTATAAGTGTTGGAATAACCAAATTACTAGAGCACTACGGACAAAAAATAAGCACGGTATTAATGTATGTATTTGCACCGCTATTTATTCCGCTGGGGGCGATTAATGACTGGTGGATCGCATATGCCGAGCAATTTGGGGAGATGCGTGAATCGACAAACGGAACCGAAATGATGATAAGAGCGATTGAAGAAGAAGCATCTGAGATAATACAGGAAAGTGTATCTTCGAATGTAATAAGGCAGATAATAAAACGTCCGTATAGATCGATGCATTTTAAAGAATTCCTGGTGCTTTTTACGCTTTTATTCTTAACTTGCGCCTTTTCGTTTGCGGCATATCTTCTTTCAAAGAGAAAGCCCGGAGAAAGAAAAGTAGGCATAGTAAGGGAAAAGCTCGAAGATATGCCGGCTAAAAGAAAAGTCGATCATTTTTCCAACGAGGAAAAAGTTCGTAAGATTTATAGGCAGTTTTTAAGCAAGGCAAGGCGTAGCGGCGTAATAATAAGGCCTACTATGACGAGTGAAGAAATTCTTTCTGTCTTAAAAGGCGTTGTAAACGATGAAGAAGCGAGAGCATTAAGAAACATTTATATAAGTGCGCGTTACAATGATTTTTCAAAGACAACGGATGAAGATGTACGCCTTGCGAAAGAAGCTTTAAAGAAGCTCTAAGATATATAAAGAGATAAAGATATAAAAAGGTTGCGGCGCTTGCCGCAAAGGGGAAATAATGGTTTTATTGTATTTTAAAGTAGTTTCGGAATTTTGTTTATATGCGTCGATAATCAGCGGAAATTTGGAGCTTTTTCCTAATACGATTAATTTCCTTCCGGTGATATTGATAATGGCTTTGGCACCTTGCGTTTCGAAGTTTTTATACGATAAATTCGGCGGGAATATAAGGCTTCTTGGAGCCGTACCTATAATAGCCTGCTTTTTCTTTTCGGAGTTTAATTTTGCAAATGTCGTACTTGTCCTTCCGATTGCAATTTATTCGCTGTCGATGGTTGCAAGACGTGGCGTGGATGTGGAATATTACACATTTAAGAAGCAATTTACAATCTGGAGTATAATCGGTGCGATTACATTCATGTTCTTCTACGGACTCCATTTGTATATGGGATATGATGCGGTAGAAATGCGAGTTGGTGTGCTTTATTACTTTGCATTCTTTGCGCTGGGAATTACAGTTGCAAGGCGACTTCGTTATTGCAATGAGAAAACAACCGCAGATTCTATAAAGAGCATAGCTTCTGTAGGAATCATTGCACTTTTAGGTACAGGTGTATATAAGGTATTAGATTTCTTCGGCGAAGAGGTAAATGCGGGAATAAGGCAGGTGCTCGAGGTCCTTTTTATTCCGCTTGGCTGGATGTATGAAAAATTCGCCGAACTCATGAGAGATTCCGGAGGCATGGTGCGTTTGGCATCCGGTAACGCTGAAAATCAAGCGTCTGTCTATGAGGGTGAATTCGGAAACGGACATTACCAAGGTGAGGTTGAGCCTTCAAAGGTAGATCTTCCGCTTGAAAAAATTATAATCACGATTGCGGTTCTTATAATAATGGTGGCGTTTATTATAGCTGCGGTTAAGTTTTTCAGTAAGACGCGTGAATTAAAGAGAACGGAGTATCTGCATGAAAAGATAGATGAAGTGCAGGTTAAAAAGAAGGCATCTTTCTTCTCGAACGAAGAAAAGATACGTCGTATTTACAGACAGTTTTTGGCAGTGGCATTGTCGGCGGGTGTTAAGATTTCGCCGAATATGACGAGTGAAGAAATCTTAAATGCTTTAAACGGTAGAGTAAATATAGCGGAAGCGGAAGCACTTCGTAATATTTACATAGGCGTAAGATACGATGATTTCTCGAAGCCTACGGATGAGGATGTCCGTATTGCAAAAGAGGCAATGAAAAAGATTAATTCATAGAGATGATAAGGGGAGTGGTTAAAAGCCGCTCCCTTAAAAATACTTACAAAAAAACCTGCGGAGGGGACCGCAGGTTTTTTTGAATGAGAAAGTTTAAAAGGGATAGGGAAAACCTGTTCTTTCGAACAGATTAGTTTTTAAATTAAAGCGTATCTTGTTGATACATTTAATAATATACTAAGTAATAGTGATTAATCAAGGTCTTTTTTGTGAAAACGGTGTGTTTTTTCTTAAATAAAAAATTATCAGACACTTAAAAATTGCACTCGTCAAAGTAAACAAATTTTTCAGAAAAACGCTAAAGATTGTTGACAAAATCGCCTATTCCTAGTAGGCTTAAAGGTATGGTGATTAATGACAAAAGAATCCGTATCATAACAGGATATTATGGAAGCGGCAAGACAGAATTTGCCGTAAATTACGCATATAAGCTGGCTAAAGTTGTAAAACGACCATGCATCGCGGATCTTGATATCGTAAATGTATATTTCAGATCCCGTGAAAAGACCAAAGAGATGGAGGAGGCAGGAATTGAAGTCATCTCTTCGTCAGTAGTGGAAGACAACTGCGACATGCCGGCGTTATCAAGTAAGATTACAGTACCGTTCCTTGATAAGTCCTATGATTACATAATGGACCTTGGCGGAAGCGAAGTCGGTGCGAAAGTCCTCGGAAGATTCGGAGATTTAATAGATAAAAACGAAGTGGATTTCTTTATGGTGGTTAATCTTTTCAGACCTGAAACGGGTAATGAAGATGAGATAATTCACCAGATGAGATTGTTGGAAGATATGTCGGGCTTTAAGATCACAGGCCTTGTTAATAATTCTAATCTTATCCATGAAACGAGAGTCGAAGATATCCTCGAAGGAGAGGCTTACCTGAAACGGGTAAGCGACAAAACAATGATCCCTATACGCTATACAACATGTATGGTGGATGAAGTGCGCAATCACGAAGCACTTATAGATAAAGTGCATGGAGAGCTTTTTCCTATGCATTACAACATGAGAAGTATATGGATGTAAGGAGGCAAATGATGGGTAAATTTCATTTAACTATCAGGGAAGACCGTTGCAAGGGCTGCGAACTTTGCGTGTCAGTATGTCCTAAGGGCGTACTTGTAATCAACAAAGAAAAGCCAAATGCAGCAGGATATTTCCCGGCAAGCGTTGCAAACGAAGGCGAATGCGTCGGATGTACAAGCTGCGTAAAGATGTGCCCGGATGTGGCAATCAGGATTGAAAAAGAAGATTAAGGAGGTAAGATAGTTACTATGGCTAAAGTTTTATTAAAAGGAAATGAAGCCGTTGTTCGCGCTGCTATCGAAGCCGGTTGTAAATACTTCTTCGGCTATCCGATTACACCACAGAACGAAATACCGGAATATTTTTCCAAAGAGTTACCAAAGATAGGAGGAGCCTTCGTACAGGGCGAGTCTGAAGTTGCATCAATTAATATGCTTTACGGTGCAGCTGCAGCAGGTGCTAGAGCGATGACATCATCATCATCACCAGGAATCGCGCTTATGCAGGAAGGTATTGGATATATAAGCAAGGCAGAATTGCCTGCAGTTATTGTTAACATGATGCGTGGAGGCCCTGGTCTTGGTGGTATCCAGCCATCACAGTCAGACTACCACATGTGCGTTAAGGGCGGTGCTAACGGTGATTATCATAACATCGTTCTCGCTCCTGGTAATGTACAGGAATTAGTTGACATGGTACAGGAAGCATTTGATATTGCAGATCAGTACGGCATGCTCGTAATCGTACTCGCAGATGGTCTTATCGGTCAGATGATGGAGCCGGTTGAGTTAAGAAAGCCGAAGGCACGTCCAATCGAGCCTAAGACATGGGCATTAACAGGTCCTAACGGTGGCAAGCCACACAGAATCTACAACTTAAAGCTTCAGGCACCTGATCTTGAGCAGGATAATATCGACCTCTTTAAGAAGTATGAAGTAATAGAGAAGAATGAAACACGCTACGAAGACTATATGATGGATGATGCAGAATTTGCATTCGCTTCCTATGGTACAGCAAGCCGTGTTGTTCGTACAGCAGTTGATAAATTACGCGCTGAAGGATATAAGATCGGTTTAATCCGTCCTCAGACACTTTGGCCATTCCCTTACGAAGCATTCAAGCGTCCTAACATCAAGAAGTATTTAGACGTTGAATTAAGTATGGGTCAGATGATCGATGATGTTGCCATCGCTTGCGGTGACAAGAACATGATCGAGTTCTTCGGCCATACAGGTGGTGTACTTATCACTGTTGATGAAGTATGCGACTTTGCTAAGAAAATCATGGGAGGTGCAAAATAATGTCAGTAGTATTTGAACGTTCAAAAGGTCTTGTAGACGTTAAGACACATTATTGCCCTGGATGCTCTCATGGTATCGTACATCGTATCTTAGCTGAGAGTTTGGAAGAAATGGGCTTACTTGATGAAGCAATCTGTATGTCCCCTGTAGGATGCGCAGTTTTAGCTTTGGATTATTTTGAATTCGACGGAATTCAGGCAGCACACGGTCGTGCTCCGGCTACAGCAACAGGTATCAAGAGAGTACATCCTGATAAGACAGTTATCACATATCAGGGTGACGGAGACCTTGCTTCAATCGGTATGTGCGAGATCATCCATGCTGCAGCACGTGGTGAGAAGATTACAACAATCTTCATCAACAACGGTATCTATGGTATGACAGGTGGACAGATGGCACCTACAACATTACCTGGTATGAAGGCTACAACAGCACAGCTCGGACGTGATGTAAGCTTAAACGGTTACCCAATCAGAGTAGCAGAGCTTATCTCAACACTTGACGGTGCTAAGTATGTAGAGCGTGTAGCTGTATGCTCACCTGCAGAAGTTAACAAGGCAAAAGCAGCTATTAAGAAAGCTCTCGAAGTTCAGAAGGCAGGATTAGGATTCTCATTCGTAGAAGTTCTTTGCGCATGTCCTACAAACTGGGGCAAGACACCTGTTGACGCATTAGACTTCGTTAAGAATGAAATGATTCCGTATTATCCGCTTGGAGTTAAGAAAGATACCACAAAGGAGGGACAGTAAACATGAGCAGAATTGATCGTATTTTCTGTGCCGGATTCGGTGGACAGGGTGTTATGAGTATGGGTCAGTTATTGGCTTATGCAGCAATGCTCGAGGAATTGGAAGTTACATGGTGCCCGTCATACGGCCCTGAAATGCGTGGAGGCGAAGCTAACTGTTCAGTTACTATCTCTGATGAGAGAATCGGTTCTCCACTTATCAATAATGATGCAACTGTTGGTGTATTCATGAACGGTGCAGCATACAACAAATTTAAGAATAAAGTTCAGCCGGGCGGAAAGATCTTCATGAACTCAGATCTCATCGAAGATTCTAACCCTAGAACAGATGTTACATATTACAAGATTCCTGTAAACTCTATCGCTACACGTCTTGGCAAGATTCAGCTTGCTAACATGGTAATGCTTGGAGCTTTAAACGATCAGGCACATCTTGTTAACCAGGATATGCTTCTTGAAGCATTCAAGAAGGTATTCGGAGCTGCTAAGGAAAAGTACATTCCGATCAACAAGGAAGCTCTTGCAGAAGGTGCTAAGGCAGCAGCAGAGATGTTCAAATAGGAAATTAAGGTAAAAGACCTTAAAGGTGTTCAACCAAAGAACACATTCTACGAGTAAAATATGTAAGGTTAGGTGCGGTGGCACGAAAGTGTCACCGTACTTTTAGCCTTAAAAATATAATACGTTGGGGTATACGAAAGGATTTATTAAGAAATGAAAACAGTTAAAGAAGTTTTGGCATTCTGTAAAGAGAATGACGTAAGAATGATCGATTTTAAGATGATCGACATTAGCGGTAAGTGGAGACAGCTTGCGATTCCGGTAGAGAGATTTACCGAAGATACAATGAAGTACGGTATCGGATTTGATGGCAGTAGCTACGGCTTCGCACCTGTAGAAAGCTCAGACATGGTATTCGTTCCAAATATCGAATCAGCTAAGCTCGATCCATTCATGGAAGTAAAGACTGTCACAATGACAGGTGATGTTATGATTATCGATCAGAAGGATTCTAACCGTCCGTTTGACCAGTATCCAAGAAACGTTGCCAAGGCAGCGGTTCAGTATATGAAGGATACCGGAATTGCAGACGAGATGCTCGTAGGACCTGAATTTGAGTTCTATATTTTCGATCATGCATCATTTAACGTAGACCATAACGAAGCTCATTTCCATATCGATACAGATGAAGCTCATTGGAACATGGGTATCGATGATGAGCAGAATTTAGCATATCATACACCATATCAGGGAGGATATCACTTAGACCTTCCTTACGACATTACATACAATCTTCGTTCCAGAATCTGCATGATGATGCAGGATTGGGGAATCGATGTTAAGTATCAGCACCATGAAGTAGGTGGCCCGGGTCAGGTTGAGATCGAGGTTGAGCTTGCAGACCTTCTTACTATGGCTGATAACACAATGATTACAAAGTACTTAATTAAGAATGAAGCAATTGCAGAAGGCAAGACAGCAACATTCCTTCCTAAGCCGCTTTACAAAGAAGCAGGTTCCGGACTTCATGTACATATGTTACTTAAGAAGAACGGCAAGCCAATCTTCTACGATAAGAATGGCTATTCACTCTTAAGCGAGACAGCACTTTACTTTATCGGTGGTCTTTGTAAGCATGCTCGTGCACTTTGCGCATTCTTAAACCCATCAACACAGTCTTATAAGAGACTTGTTCCTGGATTTGAGGCACCTGTAACTATCGGTTATGCAACAGCTAACCGTTCATCAGTTGTACGTATCCCTGCATACGCAAAGGATCCTGAGCACAAGAGATTCGAGCTTCGTAACGGTGATGCTACATGTAACCCATATTATGCATATTCTGCAATCCTTATGGCAGGTCTTGACGGTATCAAGAACAAGATCAACCCTGAAGGAAAGTGGGGTCCGTATGATTACAACCTCTTCGATCTTTCTGAGAGAGAAAAGAAGAAGATTCAGTCACTTCCTACATCTGTAGAAGAAGCACTTGATTGCTTAAAGAAGGATCATGACTTCTTAACAGTAGGCGGCGTATTCCCTGAGAAGCTTCTTGAAATCTGGGATAAGATGAAGAGAGAGGAGGCTCGCGAAGTTAACGAGACTCCAAACCCTGCAGAATTCATAAAATACTTCGATTGTTAGTGTTAACAAGGCCGAAAAGTTGTAAAGTAATCGTGCTTGCACGAATTAGTTTACAACCTTGAGGACTGTTCAGAAATAAGGAAGTAGCAATCTGCGTAGCAGATTTGCGAATTCCGCATTTCTGTAGAATTGCGGGAGTTGCGAAGCAACGTAGCAATTCGTGTTAACACGGTTGACTTATTAAAGTAGCAGTGCTATAATTTATATCGAATTTAGAAGAGAGTAACAACTCGCATCAAAGTGGCTATTGATTATCAGTAGCCACTTTTTTTCTCAAAAAGGACTTTTTCCTATTTTTAACATAGAATTCTACGGGATTATAAAGGAGAAACAAAACATGAAGATCGGAATCGGTAACGACCACGCAGCATATGAAATGAAGCTCGAGATTAAGAAGTACCTCGAAGAATTAGGCCACGAAGTAGTAGACTTTGGATGCCACTCAACAGATAGAGCAAACTATCCTGAGTTTGGCGAGAAGGTTGGCCGCGCAGTAGCAGCAAAGGAAGTAGACTGTGGCGTATTAATTTGCGGAACCGGTATCGGAATCTCCATGGCCGCCAATAAAGTAAAAGGCGTTCGTGCAGCAGTTGTATCGGAACCTGTATCAGCACGCCTTACAAAAGAGCATAACGATGCGAACATCATCGCATTCGGCGCAAGAATCGTAGGCGTAGAACTTGCTAAAGCAATCGTCGACGCATACCTTAACGCAGAATTTCAGGGCGGTCGCCATGCAGAGCGCGTAGAAATGCTTATGGACATCGAGAATAGATAACAAATGATTTGAAATAACAATAGGATATATAGAGGAAAAAACATAAGGAGGAACGTTTCGTGGCAGCAATTAACGTAAAAAGCGAAATCAAGCCGTTAAAGAAAGTTATGCTCCACCGTCCGGGTAACGAGTTACTTAACCTTACACCGGATACGCTGGAAAGACTTCTTTTTGACGACATCCCATTCCTTCGCGTAGCTAAGGAAGAGCACGATGCATTTGCGAAAGTGCTTAGGGATAACGGCGTTGAAGTTGTATACCTCGAGGACCTTTGTGCCGAAGTACTCGCCGAAAGCGACGAGATAAGGGACAAATTCCTTTATCAGTGGATCGACGAAGCTGGCATTAAAGACAAAGGCTGGCAGAAGAAAGTATACGATTTCATGATCAACTATGCAGGCGGCGATGCTAAAAAGCTCATCCTTAAGTCAATGGAAGGAATTTGCTTAAAGGAGATTAAGTATAACAGAAGCGAATTTTTAGTTTCCATGATGAGAGATGACAGCGAGCTTTTAATCGACCCAATGCCGAACCTTTACTTTACGAGAGACCCGTTTGCGACGATCGGTAACGGAGTATCGGTTAACAAGATGTATTCCGTAACACGTTGCAGAGAGACAATCTACGGAGAGTACATTTTTAAGTATCATAAGGATTATAAAGATAAAGTCGATCTTTATTACAACAGATATAATCCTTATTCAATCGAGGGTGGCGACATCTTGAACTTAAGCGATAAGGTGCTTGCAATCGGCATCTCACAGAGAACCAATCCTGCAGCAATCGAGCTTATAGCTAAGAACATCTTCGCAGACAAGAATTCTACGATTAAGACAATCTTAGGATTCGACATTCCGAAGGCTCGAGCTTTCATGCATCTTGATACTGTATTTACACAGATCGATGTAGATAAGTTCACTATTCACCCGGGAATCTTAGGACCGTTAACGGTTTATGAGATTACACCTGCCGGTGAAGGCGAGATAAAAGTTACAAAGGTAGAAAGTGACCTCGAGCACGTACTTGCAAAGCACTTGGGAGTTGATCATGTAGAACTCATTAAGTGCGGCGGTGAAGACAGAATCGCATCAGAGCGTGAGCAGTGGAACGATGGTTCAAATACACTTTGTATCGCACCGGGAGTTATCGTTGTATATCAGCGTAACGAAGTTACAAACGAGCTTTTAAGAAAGAAGGGTATCAAAGTATTGGAAATCCCTTCGGCTGAACTTTCACGTGGACGAGGCGGCCCAAGATGTATGAGCATGCCACTTTACAGAGAGGACTAGGCAAAAGCACGTAACAAATTAAGGTAACTGCCCGTCAAGAGCTTTTACCTGACACACGTACCTTAGGCGGATAACGCCATAAAATAATTAATTTCAAACGAAAAAGGAGATTTAACCATGGGAGTTAATTTAAGAGGAAGAAACTTTTTAAAATTATTGGATTTCACACCTGCAGAGATCAGATATCTCTTAGACCTTTCAAAGAACTTTAAGGATTTAAAGAGAACAGGTACACCGCACAGATATCTTGAAGGCAAGAACATCGTTCTTTTATTCGAGAAGACATCTACAAGAACAAGATGCTCTTTCGAAGTAGCTGGTATGGACCTTGGTATGGGCGTAACTTATCTTGATCCTGGTTCATCACAGATGGGCAAGAAGGAATCAATCGCTGATACAGCACGTGTTCTTGGTAGAATGTATGACGGTATTGAGTACAGAGGATTCTCTCAGGAATTAGTTACAGAGCTTGCTAACTATGCAGGTATCCCGGTATGGAACGGTCTTACAGATGAATTCCACCCAACACAGATGTTAGCTGACCTTCTTACAATCGAAGAGAAGCTTGGACATTTAAAGGGCGTTAACTTCGTATACATGGGCGATGCAAGAAACAACATGGGCAACTCACTTATGGTTGCTTGCGCTAAGATGGGACTTAACTTCACAGCGTGTGCTCCAAAGGCACTTTGGCCTGCAGAAGCTCTCGTTAAGGAATGCAAGAAGATCGCTAAGGAGAACGACTGCACAGTAACATTAACAGAAGACGTTAAGAAGGGTACAAAGAACGCAGACGTTATCTACACAGATATCTGGGTATCAATGGGCGAGCCTGATTCAGTATGGGCTGACAGAATTAAACTCCTTACACCATATCAGGTAAATAAGGACGTTATGAAGAACGCTAAGGATACAGCTATCTTCATGCACTGCTTACCTTCATTCCACGATACAAAGACAACTATCGGCGCTGATATCGCTAAGAAGTTCAAGATCAAAGAGATGGAAGTAACAGACGAAGTATTCGAAAGCAAGCAGTCAGTAGTATTTGACGAGGCTGAGAACAGAATGCATACAATCAAGGCAGTTATGTATGCAACACTTAAATAATCAGGAAAAAGTTCTAACGAAAGGCCGAGGCTTCGGAATGCTTTTCGAAGCCTTGGTTTTTATTTTTTCTAAAAAGTATTTGAGATATACTATGGATTTCTATGGATTGTAGAGGAGATATTTTTAAATGGAAAGCAAAAGAATAGTTCTTGCGCTTGGCGGCAATGCACTTGGTAACACTCCTGAAGAACAGCTTTCACTTGTTAAGGGAACCGCTAAGACAATAGCAGATTTAATTGAGCAGGGACATAAAATTGTTATCGGACATGGAAATGGTCCGCAGGTAGGAATGATAAACCTTGCAATGGAGCATTCCGCATTAAACGGCGGAAACACACCTGCAATGCCATTCCCTGAGTGCGGCGCAATGAGCCAGGGATATATTGGATATCATTTACAGCAGGCAATTTCCGACGAACTTGAAAGACGTCATATCGAAAAGGACGTTGCAAGCGTAATAACACAGGTAGTAGTAGACGAGAACGATCCGGCATTTTTAAAGCCGACAAAGCCAATCGGCGCATTCATGTCGAAAGAGGCAGCAGATAAAATCGCCGAGGAAAAAGGATATACCTTCGTAGAAGACGCAGGACGAGGATATAGAAGAGTAGTTCCGTCACCACAGCCTAAAAAAATCGTTGAACTTAACGTAGTAAACAAGCTTATAAAGGAAGACTGTGTAGTAATAACAGTCGGCGGCGGCGGAATCCCTGTGATAGAGACGGCAGATGGACTTAAGGGCGTTGCAGCCGTTATCGATAAGGATAAGTCATCCGCACGCCTTGCAGAAGACTTAGACGCAGATATGCTCGTAGTTCTTACAGCGGTAGACAGAGTGTGCATCGACTTTAATAAGCCTACACAGAAGGAAATGCCTGAGCTTACTTTGGCAGATTGTAAGAAATATATAGAAGAGGGCCAGTTCGCACCGGGATCAATGCTTCCTAAGGTAGAAGCATGTATGAACTTTGTAGCATCAAAGAAGGGCCGTGTGGCTTTAATTACTTCTCTTGAAAAAGCAGGCGAAGCCATGAAGGGTAATACAGGTACAAGAATCGTAGACTAGACGTTTTAAGCCTCTTATATTATAATATTAGAAATAATCTATTATTAAAATAAGAAGTACGAGGTATTATTCGTGAGTAGAGGAGACGGACCGAAAAGCTTTTTTGATGGATATAAATATTGCAAAGGCTGTCATGTGTTACTGGCACCGGAGTACGAGTTTGATATGTGCCCGACTTGTATAGAACAGGAGACATTTAAACTTGTCAGGGACTATATAAGAAGTAACGAGGTTACCGAGTACGATGTGGCAGAGCGCTTTGACCTCCCTGTATCGCGTGTTAAGGCATGGATAAAGGAAGGCCGTATACAGTATAAGGAACGTGAAGGTCAAAAGGCCTTGGGACAGCGATGCGCAAGATGCGGAGACCTTATAGTTTCCGGAGATTTTTGCCCGAAATGCATTACGTTTTTACGCGCACCGAAAGCGCGTCTTGTATATACTCCGGATGATGAAACGGATAAGATGCGTTACCTTAACAATGATGATAAATAATCATTACAAAAGTATTGCAAAAACTGACTATAAGAGCACAAACAATGTAACAATTGTTTGTGCTTTTTTCACTAAATACAAAGGCTTATAGGTATTAAAAATTTTTTTTTTCACTAAATGTATACAAAATCGGCTTATGGGTATTGGGGGTTGCATTTTTTTAGATACTTGTTAAATAGCGAAAAATCGGTGTTTTGTGCATTTCGCACAAAAGGGCAGATTGTGAAAAAACGGTGTCAAGCCACAAGATATGGGCGTTTGTGAACTTTTCACAATCTTGACAAAATATTGAGTTTTAGGTATATTAGATAAAGCGGTTTTTATATTTTCTTCTTTGTAAAAACCAGCATAAAGGTTTTAACAGATATTGTTTCTGTTAAGATATAATTAAGGAGGAAGAAATACATGAAGAAGAAACTTTTAGCCGTTCTTCTTGTTGCAACAATGGTACTTTCATTAGTAGCATGCGGCAAGGACAAAGGCGACAACCAGGGCAGCGGAAGCGGCTCAGGTAGCACATCAAAAGAGGGAAGCAAGTATACTTTCCATGACACAAACTCAACTGTTAACACATTCAGCCCTACTGATTGGCAGTTAAATAGTGAGAACGCAATCATTTCACCATGCTCAAGTGTTCTTTACGAGTTCTTTATCGATAAGGACGCTGCACAGGAATATGCAATCCTTCCTGAAATGGCAACAGCAATGCCTGAAGATGTTACTGCAGAGTATGCAGGTACATACGGTATCCCGGCTGACGCTACAGAAGGTTATGCTTGGAAGTGTACACTTCGTCAGGACCTTAAGTGGGATGACGGAACAGCTATCACAACTCATGACTATGAGTACAGCTTACAGCAGTACTTAAACCCTGATATGAAGAACTATCGTTCAAACTCATATACAGATGGTACAGGTGCTATTTACAACGCTAAGCAGTATTATAAAGGTACATTCGGAAACGCAGCTGACCGCGGCAAGACAATTGCTGATATGGTTAAGGACGGAGACGGATGGAAGATCGACGGCCAGGACGTATACTTCGGATGGGGTATGGAATGTGCTTGGTGCGGCAACAAGTCTTTAAAGTCTTATGCTGATTATCTTGATCCTGCAACTGTTGAGAAGTTTGATTCTTTAGCAGACGGCCAGGGTAAGATTCTCTTAACTCAGGAAGTTTATGACTTATTATTCGCTTTCACATCATCTGATGCATGGGGCAACGAGTCAGAAGACGACCTTATCAACTACTTCTTCTATGATGATCCTACAGCAGTTGTTACTTGGGATCAGGTAGGATTCAAGGTTATCGATGATTATACAATGGTATTCATCACATGCAACCAGTTAACAGAGTTCTACTTTATTTACAACGTATCAAGTCTTACTTTAGTTAAGGAAGACCTTTACGAAGCTAACAAGAAGGAAGTTGGTGGACTTATTAAGTCAAGCTACGGTACTTCTGTAGAAACATACGCATCATATGGTCCTTACAAGCTTGATTCTTATCAGGAAGGTAAGGCAATCCACATGACAAGGAACGAGAATTGGTTTGGTTATTCAGATGGAAACCATGAAGGTATGTATCAGACAACTGATATCGATCTTCAGATCATCGATGACCATACAACAGTTCTTAACCTCTTCTTACAGGGTAAGTTAGACGCTGTTTCTTTAACAGCTGATGATATTCCTGATTATGGTACATCAGAGTACACAATCTATGCACCTGAAAGCTACACAGCTACATATGCATGGAACACAGATTTCGATACATTAAAGAGCCGTGAAGACAAGGCTAACAACGAGAACAAGACAATCTTCACATATCTTGAGTGGAGAAAAGCATTCTCATTAGCAATGGATAGAAACGACTTCTGTAAGCAGTGTACATCAGGTTATGAGCCTGCATACGGTATCGTTAACAACCTTTACACATATGATCCTGATACAATGGCTTCTTACAGAGCATCAGAGCCTGCTAAGCAGGCACTTTGCGAAGTTTATGGTGCTGACGATGTAAGCAAGTTATCAGGTTACGACGTTGATGCAGCTAGAGAGCTCCTTCAGCAGGCTTATGATAAGTGCTACGCTGATGGCAACATCGACGATGATGATATCGTAGTTGTTGATTACCATATCTATGGTACAGAGACAATCTACCAGAGAATGGTTGACTTCTGCCAGAACGCTATGAGCAAGGCTGCAGAAGGAACATCTCTTGAAGGCAGAATTAAATTCAAACTTCTTGAAGATAAGGATTACTACAACTCAGCTAAGCGTGGTGAGTGCGACCTCATTCGTGAGAACTGGGGTGGTGCAGCAATGAACCCATTCACAATGCTTGAGTGCTACTGTACATCAACATCTAATGAGTACGGTTTCGATTACAACAACTACACAGCAACAATCACAGTTAATGGCGAGACAAAGACTCAGTCAGTTAACAAGTGGTATGATGAGTTAGTAAACGGACAGTATTCAGCAGCTGAACCGGAAATCAGATTAACAATCTTTGCCGGCGTTGAGAAGGCTCTTCTTCTTAACTACCATATCGCTCCTGTAGCAGCTTACACATCAGCTTCTATGGTATCACAGAGAATCGAGCTTCCTACAGATCACTATATCAACCAGTTACTTGGTTGGGGTACTTACTACAGAGATTATCATTACTCAATGGATGATGCTGAGTGGGAGAAGTACTGCAAGGATCAGAACAACGAGTTAACATACAAGTAAATTGATCTTGATTTAATTTATACGTAGTTAATTACTTATTGCAGATGTGCGGTCGCGCTTGCGGCCGCATCACCTGCGATATTTTAAGTTTTTATTTATTTTTGTTTTAGGATATTCAAAAAGACCCACACTTTTGGGAAGAACAGTATTTGTAACGATATATTTAATTTGATGGGAGAAGACAAATGTTTAAATATGTATTAAAACGTATTGGCTTGGCTATCATCAGTATGTTCATAATCATGACAATGCTCTTCGTGCTTGTTAAACTCCTTCCAAACCCGGTAGTAGTTACTATGGGTAACCAGGGTAAGGCACTTGAAGAGATGCGTCGTGCTTGGGGATATTACGATCCGATTCCACAGCAGTACGTAGTTTTCTTAAAGAATGTATTCACGAAATTTGACTGGGGCTTCTGCACAACTGTAGGTACTTTCTTACAGCCTGTTACAGAGTATTTGGCAACAAAGTTCCCATTCACTATCTATGTAAACGTATTCGCAGTTGTAATATCAATTCCGGTTGGTGTTATCTTCGGTATTTTTGCAGCTATTTTCAAGAACAAATGGCAGGATCAGGTAATTAACGTATTTATTATGTTATTCATCTCTGTTCCTTCATTCGTATATGCATTCCTTTTACAGTATATTGTTGGATTTAAGTTAAACCTTTGTCCGCTCGTATTAGATGCAGGCTATGATTTCTTTTCATGGTCAATGTTCAGATCGGCTATTATGCCTATCTTAGCTTTATCGTTTGGTTCAATTGCAGGTTATATGCGTCTTATTCGTGCAGAGTTAACAGAAACTCTTACTACAGACTACATGCTCCTTGCAAGAACAAAGGGTCTTACAAGATGGCAGGCATCATTCAGACATGCTTTCCGTAACTCCCTTATTCCAATCGTTCCGCGTTTCCTTGCCGATTTCATTTTCATCATCGGTGGTTCGCTTATCATTGAACAGATCTTCTCTGTTCCGGGAATTGGTAGAACATATCTTGCTTCCCTTAACTTGAAGGATTACAACGTATTTATGTGTCTTTCAATGTTCTACGTTGTTATCGGTCTTTCCGCCGGTATTTTATTTGACTTAAGCTATGGATTTATCGATCCTAGAATCCGTATGGGAGGAGGAAAGACAAATGAGCTCTAATGAAATGAATATGGACAGAATTCCTGCTGAGAAGTTTGAGTTCGTCCAGTTAAATGATAAAATCCATGATAAGAGACTCGAGACAAAACCAGTTGGTTTCTTACAGGATGCTATGATCAGATTCTCACAGAACAGAGGATCTGTTGTATGTGCGATTATTCTTTTAATCCTTATACTTTACGCTATATTTGGACCGATCATCTCTAACTATTCAATTGATGAGAAGGACGGTTATTATCAGTACGTGCTTCCGAAGATTTCAGATAAGTTTGACTTAGGCTTCTGGAACGGATGCTCAAAGAAAGAATTTACACAGGCGCAGTATGATATGCTTGATGCTACTCCTGGTGCAGTTAGAAAGTTCCTTGGTACAGAAACTCGTATGATTGCTGCAAAGGAGCAGACAGTATACAAAGTTCTTGTTGACTCATATGCAAGAAGAGGTTACATTGAAGTTCTTCTTGATAAGTCACAGATCGCTAAAGCATTAAAGTATGAGCAGGAAACAGGAATCCAGTTATTCTATCCTGCAATCGACAGAGATCAGATTGTATGTCAGCCATATAAGGCAGACCCTAATGCCTGGTTTAAGACAAACCAGAAGGGTATTGCTGAGCGTGACGCAGACGGCAATCTTATTCCTCTTTACTTAGAGGGCGAAGATGATTACATTAACGCTTCTTATGATGATAAGATTGATCGTGATCACAACCTCATCTACTTTAGAAAGATGCAGGGTGACAACCAGTACCAGGCAAGAATCCTTTACTCCGATTGGTATTATTACAAGAATGGTAAGACAGCTTGCTTCTGGTTTGGCGCAGACGAATTTGGTTATGATATCTTCACACGTCTTGGTGCAGGTGCAAGATTGTCATTCCTTCTTTCCATGACAGCAGCTATCGTTGACCTTATTATCGGTATCATCGTTGGTTCCTGCGAAGGTTACTACGGTGGATGGTTCGATCTTTTCATGGAGAGATTTAAAGAAATCATAAGCGAAGTACCTTCTGTAGTATTTATTACATTATTCCAGTTGTACTTTGCTAAGAAGCATGGTTCACTCCTGGTATTCTGGGTAACACTCGTTGTCTTCGGATGGATGGGTGTATCAGGAACTGTCCGTGCACAGTTCTACAGATTTAAGGGAATGGAATACGTTATGGCAGCACGTACACTTGGTGCTAAGGATAGTAGACTTATTTTCCGTCATATCCTTCCTAACGCGTCCGGATTTATTATTACATCGTCAGTACTTCTTATCCCGAGCGTTATTTTCTCCGAGTCAACATATTCGTTCCTCGGTATCGTTAACCTTAACTCGAGATACTTAACATCTGTCGGTGCAATGCTTTCAAACGGACAGACAACCTTGACAACATATCCGCATTGTTTGTTCTTCCCGGCAATCTTCATTTCCATCTTGTTGATTTGCTTCAACATCTTCGGTAATGGATTACGTGATGCATTCAACCCTGTACTTCGCGGTTCTAATTAGTTAGGAGGATATCATGAATAAAGTATTAGAAGTAAAAAACTTACGCGTATCCTTCCGTACTAATGGTGGTACAGTTAAGGCCGTACGTGATATATCATTTGACCTTTACGAAGGCGAGACACTCGCTATCGTTGGTGAGTCAGGTTCAGGTAAGTCAGTTACAGCTAAGTCTATCTTAGGTATCAACGCTGCCAACACTATCCACGAAGGTGGAGAGATCATCTACAAGGGTGAAGACTTACTTAAATATTCAGAAGAAGATTTCAACAAGATTCGTGGTAACGAGATCTCAATGATCTTCCAGGATCCTTTATCATCACTTGACCCTATCATGAAGATAGGTAAGCAGATGACAGAGGCTACATTGCTTAACAACAAAGCAAGAAAGAAATATGCTAAGCGTGACTTAAAGTTCTATCATAAGAACCTTGAGAAGTACATGCACGTAGCAGGTTGCTCATCTACAGACTTAAATGAAGCTAATATCGCTGCTGCATTAAAGGCTGCTAACGATGAGAAGATTGAAGCAAAGAAGAATGTCGTTTCTGAATTAAAGAGCGCACTTCCTATATACAGCAAGGATGTTCTTGATAAGAATGAGATCACATCAAATAATAAGCGCCTTATCAAGCTTGTAGAAGATTCAATTGACAGAGTATCTCTTCGTAAGAACTCTTCTGCATACACATTCAGAACATCTATGATTGTTAACGCAGAGCGTTACTTCTTAGGATTAAAGAGAAATCCGAAGGAAGAAGCACGTGTTGCTAAAGAGACAGCTAAGTACAACGAGAAGATCGCAAAGAATAAGATTGCTCCGAAGGTTGTACCTGCTAACCTCGTAGACCTTGATATTACAAAGGGTAATATCGTACGTTGTATCAACCAGCTTATCGAGAGCTATGAAGATGAGCTTAGCGGTAAGATTACATTAGATTACAACGAAGAAGCTAAGAACATGATCGCGCATCTTAAGGACCTTGAAGAGGATGCTGCAAGAGTTATTACTAAGGCAGAAGCTAAGGAAATGGCTTTAAAGATCATGTCTGACGTTGGTATTAAGAACCCTGAGGAGCGTTTCGAACAGTATCCTCACGAGTTCTCCGGCGGTATGAGACAGCGTATCGTTATCGCTATCGCTATTGCGGCTAACCCTGAAGTATTACTTTGCGATGAGCCTACAACAGCACTTGACGTTACAATCCAGTCTCAGATCCTTGAGCTTATTAACGAAGTTAAGGCAAAGAGAAACATCTCTGTACTTTTCATTACTCATGACTTAGGCGTTGTTGCTAACATGGCAGACAAGGTTGCAGTTATGTATGCAGGTAAGATCGTTGAGTACGGTACAGTAGATGAGATCTTCTATGAGCCGAAGCATCCATATACATGGGCACTTCTTTCATCAATGCCGTCACTTGATACAAAGGAGAAGTTAGAGGCAATTCCTGGTACTCCTCCTAACATGATCTACCCACCTGTTGGTGATGCGTTTGCAGATCGTAACAAGTACGCTATGAAGATCGACTTCGAGAAGCAGCCACCTTTCTTCAAGGTATCAGATACACATTACGCAGCAACATGGTTATTACATCCGGATGCACCGAAGGTTGATGTTCCGAAGGTAATAACAGATCGTATTGAAAGAATGAAAGAAATGGGGGCTAATGTCTAATCATGGAAAATAATGAAAACATTTTGGAAGTACAGCATTTAAAGCAGTACTTCGGTAAACATGACTTTAAAGCAGTAGATGACGTAAGCTTCTCATTAAAGAAGGGTGAAGTTTTAGGTATAGTTGGTGAGTCCGGATGTGGTAAGACTACAACAGGACGTTCAATAATAAAGCTTTTCCCTGCTACATCAGGAAATGTATACTTCAAGGGACAGAGAGTCGTTGCAGGTACTCGTATGTATGACGACGCTATTAGGGAAGAGAAAGAAGCTTCCAAGAAGCGTTGCGAAGAGCTTGCAAAGGCAGGTCGTCATGACGAAGTTGAGAAGGAAAAAGAGCATTTAAAGAAATTTATCGCAGAGCAGACAGAAGAGAAGAAGAAAGCTAAATACGAAGCTAAGCACTGCGTTAGATTATATCGTGAGCGCCGTGCTCGTGAGCTTAAGGATGAGTATGCAGCTAAGATATCTGCAGCTCCTGAAAGCGAGAAGAAGGCACTCGAGAAGGAACTCGATAAGAAGCTTGATGAAGTTTCAAAAGAGAATATCGTAACAAAGATGCAGATGATCTTCCAGGACCCTATCGCATCACTCGATCCTCGTATGACAATTCGCGAAATCATCGCTGAAGGTTTAAGAATTCAGGGTGTTCGCGATGAGAAGTACATTGATGAGAGAGTATATGAGATGCTTGAGAAGGTTGGTCTTGTTCGTGAGCATGCAGGACGTTATCCTCATGAGTTCTCCGGCGGACAGAGACAGCGTATCGGTATTGCCCGTGCTATCGTTATGAATCCGGAATTAATCATCGCTGATGAGCCTGTATCGGCGTTAGACGTTTCTATTCAGGCTCAGGTTATTAACTTACTTAATGACCTTAGAGAAGAGATGGGCCTTACAATTATGTTCATCGCACATGACCTTTCTGTAGTTAAGTATTTCTCAGATCGTATCATGGTTATGTACTTCGGTAAGGTAGTTGAGATTGCTAAGTCTGACGACTTATTCGCTCATCCTTTCCATCCGTATACAAAGTCTCTTCTTTCAGCTATTCCGCTCGCAGATCCTAACTACGAGAAGAAGAGAAAGCGTATCACATATAAGCCATCAGAGGCTCATGACTATTCAGTAGAAGGACCGACTTTAAGAGAAGTTCAGCCTGGTCACTTCGTAAGCTGCAATACAGTTGAGTTTGAGGCTATGAAGAAAGAATTAGGTATGTAATGAAAGATTTAAAAGAAAAGAAAAAGCTCCCGCTTTGGGTGCCATACCTTATAGCATTTGCTTTTTCGTTTGCAGCTGTTTACCTTGTATATCTTTTCCAGAAAGAGTATTATACGGATTCCGTACAGGATTTATATAAGATGCTTTCTAATGCCTTCTTCTTTGTGGGAGTAATGTTTACCGGATTCGGTGCACTTATTCTGATTTCTATGGCGGGAAACTTTATAGGTTTGGGATACTTGTTCCTAAATATAAAGGAAACATACTTTGGTTGGGTTCGTGGTAAGATGGAATATCAGAGAACCGATTACAAAGATTATAAGCTTGCCAAAGAAGCAAAAGAAGAAGAGAAAAGAAAAGAAGCAGGTAAGTGGCGCATACTTATAGTCGGTATTGTGAATATTATAATATCGATGGTCTTCTTGAAACTTTTCTATACTGTTTAATCAAAAGTGGACTAAGTCCGGACCTTTAAAGGGTCCGGACTTTTTTATTTGTAACGGAAAGTACGAAAAAACTTAAGAATTTAACGGATTTACGCTGTTGCTTTTAGCATATAAAGGTGTTAGAATGGAGATTGTCAGAGTAGGAATAGGCGCGTCAAGTGTCAATGGATGGGAAGTAGCCATTGAACGAAGGATTATCCGCGGTGCCTAGTCCGCATTCCACTGCCACATAAGACTCAAAGCTTCTTACGTGGCAAGCCACGAAAGGAGTTTTTTTATAATGAAAAAGGTTAATGTGCGCATGATCGCTATGTGCGGCATGCTGATCGCACTCTATTTCGTCTTGGGACGATTAGGGTACATGTTGGACTTCCAGGCTGTTAAGGTCTCGTTTGAAGGATTGCCTGTACTTATCGGAGGTTTGTTATTTGGACCGGGCGCAGGTATTGCAATCGGTGGTATAGGATCGTTTCTTACACAGGTTCTGGGTCCTTACGGTTTAACAGTTACAACACCGATTTGGATGGCACCGTATATTGTTTCAGGTTTATTTGCAGGAGTTTTTGCTTTAGTTAAGAAGTACAATTTCAAGCTTCGTGATTACTGGATAGAAATAGCAATATATCAGGTTATTATAACAGCGATAAATACACTTGGACTTTACGTTGCGAGCCATATTGAAGGATGGTATCATCCGACATTAATTACAGGTAACCTTTTGGTAAGACTTGTTATTATGGTGGTAATCATCGTAGTATACGGACTTATTGTACCGCCGTTACTTAAAGTAATTAAGAAGATAGACCGAGTTAATGAATAATATATTATATATAAATATATAACGGGAAACATGGGGGTGTATAGGATTATGAAGATGAAGAAAGCATTGGCTCTTATTTTGAGCATGGCGCTTTTATCAAGTTGCCTTACTGCGTGTGATAAGAGCGCGCCTAAAGAGAATAGCACAAAGAAAGCGCCCGCGTACTCATTGAATGAGGAATATAGCCTGGATTCGATGGTTACGGTAAAAGGCGAGACTGTATCGTTGGAAGAAGAGGCAGAAGCCTATACAACAGATAAGGAAAAAGGATATGCCTTCCGTGTACCTCAAAGCTGGCACGAAATTGACGGACTTAATCCTGTGGATGTGGATGAGTATTCTATAGAAATAGATTACATTCCGGTTGCAGGAATGAATAAATATTACGAGGCAATGGATGACGAAGGAAACGTTGATGATGCAATCATTGCGGAAGTTCTCGGAATGTCTGTCCCGATGCTTGGAATATATAGGTATGATGATGAAGCTGCCGATAAGGACAAGCTTAATTCATCATTTGAAGCATTTAAAGAGATGTTCGCCAATGTGGAAGAACTTGGTTCTGTCGAGAATAGCACATTTTACTTCCTTTATAACGACAAAATCGATAGAACTGATATGGACGAACAGGATAACGAATGGCTTGATAGTATCATCGCGGATTATAACGCCGTTCGTGATTCCCTGTGTCTCTTCCCGCCGATAACACCTAAGGAGGAGTTTAAGGCAGACTTAAGCTCTTTTACCTGCGAAGATCTTGACGGTAATGCGATAGACGAAACATTTTTTAGTAATTATGATGTTACAATGATAAATTGCTGGACCACATGGTGCGGCTATTGTATCGAAGAAATGCCTGAAATCGGTAGATTAAAAGATATACTGCCGGATAACTATAATGTCGTAACCATTTGCTTCGATGCCGATACACAGGGAGATCTTGCGAAAGAGTTACTTGAGCAGGCCGGAGCAAGAAATGTTACAACATTTGTTGTAAACGATATCTTAGAGGAAATTGTTGGTTCACAGCTTATCGGTTTCCCGACGACGTTTTTCGTAGATAAGAATGGTCACGTAATAGGTTCGCTTGAAATTGGCGCACCGACAAGTGACGGTTCGCTGGCAGAAGCATACCTTGAACTTATAAAGAAGGCTGCTTCAGAGATAGAATAATAAAGGTAATATATGGGCGTTATAAGTGCTTTAAAGACAAAATATATATGGCCTGTGCGTATCGCGGTTCTTGTGGCCGCCGTAATCCTTATATTTATTGGGGTTATGAATGGTGACGCTAAAGAAGTTATGCAAAAGGCAGTTAATATCTGCCTTCAGTGCATAGGAATAGGATAAAGCGTATGAAATTAAAGAATGAAACCAAACGTAATTTCATACAGTTCCTTTTTACCTGCCTATTTAATGGATATGCGGTGGGATTTGCCAAAGGTGCAATCTTTAAAGGCGTGACCAAAGGTATATGCGTTCCGGTGCTTAATTGCTATTCGTGTCCGGGAGCACTTGGCGCTTGTCCTATAGGTTCGATGCAGACACTCCTTGCAAAAAGGGGAGGACGTTTAAGCGTATACGTTCTTGGAATGGTAATGCTTTTCGGCGTAATCCTGGGACGTGTGGTTTGCGGGTTTATGTGCCCGTTCGGACTTTTACAGGATTTATTATACAAGATCCCGTGTTTTAAATACACAAAGCACGGTAAGGCAGATAAAGTATTGCGTAGTCTTAAATACGTGGTGCTGTTCCTTCTTGTAATAATCCTTCCGGCATTTGTAAGAAACAAATACGGGATGGGTGAGACCTTCTTTTGTAAATACCTTTGCCCTGCGGGAACTATAGGCGCAGGTCTTCCGTTATTACTAAAGGTGGAAGCATTACGAACTACAGTGGGAACGCTTTTCTATTATAAATTGAGTATTGCGATAGTGATAGTTTTATTATCAGTCGTGATCTACAGACCGTTTTGTAAGTACTTATGCCCACTCGGCGCGATTTACGGCGGATTCAATAACGTAGCATTTGTAAGACTTAAAGTAAATGAGGACAAATGCGTATCCTGTAAAGCCTGCGAAAGCGCATGTGATATGGGAGTAGATATATTAACAAACATTAATTCCACAGAGTGTATTCGCTGCGGAAAATGTATAGATACGTGTAAGCAAGGCGCAATTACACGCACATTTAAATAAGAATTCTGGGCGGACTTAAACCGTCCGCTTTGAAAAACTAAATATATATGGTAACAATTGTGATTTCAATCTGATTATTTAATTCGAAAGGAAAAACTTATGGAAACCAGAGTAGCAAGCATTTCGATCATAGTCGAAAACCCGGACTCCGTGGAAAACTTAAATAAGATCTTACACGAAGGCGGAAAGTACATCATTGGTCGAATGGGAATCCCATATAGGGAAAAGAACGTCAGTATCATTTCTGTGGCAATCGATGCGCCGCAGGATGTCATTAATTCAATGTCAGGAAGCATAGGGCGACTTAATGGCGTGCAGTCCAAGGTTATTTACTCAAATGTAATAACCAAAGACGAAACGTGCGATAAGGAGTAATTCTTCTTATCGTTTAGAAAGAAGTACATTAAGGAGACTATGCAGATGACAAGTAATATAACTGTTAAAAGGCGCGTATTTCGTGCCGTAATTCTAATCATTACCCCGATAATCATATCATTTCTCGCATTGGCGATAGGAAGAATCGAAATTCCTGTCGGCGATGTTTTCAACATACTTATAGGCCGTACGGAAGGAATCGCCAACGTATCTGTTATGACGGTTAAAATCTTCCGTCTTCCTCGCATTATCCTGGCGCTCTTGGTGGGTGCGGGACTTTCCGTTGCGGGATGTGCGTTTCAAGGGTTATTTGCAAACCCATTAGCAACCCCTGATACTCTAGGCGTTGCAAGTGGTGCAAGCTTTGGTGCGGCGTTAGCGATCTTACTTGGTGCGGGACCTGTAACAATTCAGGTATGTTCATTTTTAATGGGAATAGCCGCAGTCGTTCTGACCGTACTTTGCGGAAGAACAGGCGGCAGAAACATGACCATGATAATACTTTCCGGCATCATGATAGGTTCGCTTTTTTCCGCGCTTATATCGTTTGTAAAATTCGTTGCGGATTCGGAGTCACAGCTTCCGGCAATTACCTATTGGCTTATGGGATCCTTGGCGTCAACCGATTCCAAGTCACTTCTTATCGGTGCACCGCCTATTTTAATCGGAATAATAATACTTTTTATAATACGTTGGAGGATGAACCTTTTACCTCTTACAGAAGATGAAATCAAGTCGTCCGGTACAAATGTGCTTTTACTTCGTGGCATCACTGTGTTATCCGCCACGATGATAACGGCGTCTGCAGTATCAATGTGCGGACAGGTCGGTTGGGTAGGTTTGCTCGTGCCACATATGGTTAGAATGCGTGTCGGCGCGAACTTTAAAGATGTAGTGGCATGTTCTATTTCAGTCGGTGCGGTATTCCTTGTAATCGTAGATACGGTAGCACGTTCTTTAACCGCTGCAGAAATCCCGATATCGATATTAACCGCGATAATCGGTGCGCCGTTCTTTATATACTTAATGCGCAGAAGAGGAGGTTTTGTGGGATGATTTTAAAAGCAGAAAACTTAACCTTCGCATATAAGGGTGGAAACAATGTATTTGAGGACGTAAGTTTAACTGTTGAAAACGGTGATGTACTCGCAATCTTAGGTCCTAACGGAGCAGGTAAAACCACTCTTTTAAAAAGTATCTTGGGAATCTTACCGGTAAAGAGCGGTAGCGTTACGTTAGATAACGTGGATGTAAGAAAGATACCTGAGAAGGAACTTTTTAAGAGAATATCATATGTTCCGCAGGCTAAAAACACAACAGCAAGTTATTCGGTACTTGATACGGTTTTAATCGGTCTTGCAGCAGAGCTTTCCGTATTTAAAGCACCGGGCGAAAAAGAAATTGCCCGTGCCAAGGAAGTCCTGGACGAATTAAATATAGGGCATTTAATAGATAAGCGTTGCAACAGGATTTCGGGCGGCGAGCTTCAGATGGTATTAATTGCAAGGGCTTTAATCTCAGATCCTGAGATTTTAATCTTGGACGAGCCTGAATCAAACCTTGATTTTAAGAACCAGCTTATTGTACTTGATACATTAACGAGGCTTTCAAAACGAGGCATTGCATGTATATTTAATACGCATTATCCGTCACATGCTTTGCAGCGTGCGAATAAGGCAGCGATACTTTCAAATCATCATGTCCTTTTCGGAGAGACGGAAAAGACCGTTACGGAAGAACGAATCGAAGAAGCCTTTGGCGTAAAGGCCGTAGTTGATGAATTGGAATTTGAAGATAAAAAAATAAAATCGGTTATTCCGATAGAGTTGATAAACAGATAGAAGTAAGAAGTAGAGTGACGTCCGTGAGAGTTTTACTTATGCGGTGCGAATGAATGAGTAAAAAGAGGTGCGACTATGATTAAGATAGCAGTATACGGAAAAGGCGGAATAGGAAAGTCGACGACAGTTTCTAATGTCGCAGCAGCCTTATCAAAGCAGGGACTTAAAGTTATGCAGATAGGATGCGACCCGAAAGCTGATTCGACTATCACTTTAAGAGCAGGCAAAGAGTTAAAGACAGTTCTTGATTTAGAACGCGCAGGCGCTCCTTACACCTTGGATGATATGGTGCTTGAAGGCTTTAATGGTGTCATTTGCGTAGAGGCGGGTGGTCCGACACCGGGACTTGGATGCGCGGGACGAGGCATCATCGCTGCGTTAGAAAAGCTCGAGGAAAAAAGGGCTTACGAGAAGTTTAAGCCTGACGTTATTTTATATGATGTCTTGGGAGATGTTGTATGTGGCGGCTTCTCGATGCCGATGAGAGCAGGCTACGCCGATAAGGTATATATCGTAACGTCCGGTGAAAATATGGCGGTATATGCTGCAGCAAATATAGCTATGGCAGTAGAGAATTTCAAAGACAGAGGTTACGCGAGCCTCGGCGGCATCATACTTAATAAGAGAGATGTCGAAGAAGAAGAGTCAAGAGTAGAGACCTTAGCTAAAGACTTTAAGACAGAGATTACAGGAATCTTACCACATTCAGAATATGTACCGAAAGCGGAAAAGATGGGTAAGACAGTAATTGAGGCATTCCCGGAGTCAAGTATGGCGAAAGCGTATGCGGAGCTTGCAAAGGCTCTTATAAAGTAGGAGGAAATATATGCTTAAAAAAATAGGCGATGTATTTGATGATAAGAATCTTGATAAAGCATATGTAAGAATAAAAGACAGCAGTTTCCCGACACCTTTCCCGGGAGGAGTAGAATTTAGCGCTCCTGTCCGCGGTGTTTGGAATATCGTGCATGTAGGAATGCTTATGCCTGAAGCACACGAAGTATTTGTCTGCGGTGGATGTTGCTTACGTGGTGTAGTATTAACTGCGGCCGAGATGAATGCGACGGACAGATTTTCAACCGTTACCGTAGAAGAGAAGAATCTCTTTGACGGTACATTGGAAGACCTGATAGTAGACGGTGTAACGGATTGCATCGCTAAGCTTCCGGACAAGCCTAAGGTAATACAGGTATACACAAACTGTATCCATCATTTTGCGGGAATAGATTTTGACAATGTATACGAGCGTTTGGAAAAGAAGAATCCTGACAGAAAGTTTATGCGTTGCTTCATGAATCCGATAATGAGAAAATCGGGACTTGCGCCGGATCCGTTAATGAGAAAGCAACTCTTTTCCCTACTTGAAAAGCCAACGGAAAAGGACGGGAAGTTATTTGCGGTAATCGGAAACGATTATCCGATAAATAAGGACTCGGAGCTACGAGAGATAGTAAACGCTGCGGGATATAAGTATATCGAGATACAGGATTGCAATACTTATGAAGAATATCAGGAAATAGCAAAGGCGAGTACGTTTCTTACAACATATCTTCCGGCAGTGCCTGCAGGTGAATCTTGTGCGATGCGTTTGGGCGGAAAGCATATCTATAAGCCGATAGCTTTTGACTACGATGAAATTAGAGAAACATTGGATGCAATCGCAGATGAGATATGCGCACCGCATATAGATCACGAAAGCAAGATTGCGGAGTGCGAGAAGTTACTTTCGGATGCGAAAGATATAATCAAAGAAATGCCTATTGCAATTGATTATACATTTGCGCCTCGACCGCTTTCACTTGCTTACCTTTTGCTTACGCATGGATTTAAAGTAGAATGTGTCTTTGCGGACAGCTTTTCAAAGGAAGAAGAGAAAGCATACGATGCATTATGTGAGGAATATCCGGATCTTTTAATCTATGCGACATCGCGTTATGAGATGCGCTATGTAAGAGAAAACGATAAGGATAAATACCTGGCGCTCGGACAAAAGGCAGCGTATTTCATGAATACAGATTATTTCGTAAACTTCGTAATCGGAAGCGGACACTTTGGATATGAGATAATCCGGGCACTGTCGGTTGAAATGATAGATGCATATAAGAATAAAAAGAACGCGGATGAGATAATTTCCGTTAAGGGATGGGGGTGCGAAGAAGAATGCAGCAGACTTCAAGTGTAATATCAACATATTCTGCGGATACTTTCGGCGTATGCTCCATGCTTTACGAGCTTGGCGGCATGGTAGTTATGCACGACGCATCGGGTTGTAACTCGACATATTCGACGCACGATGAACCACGCTGGAATAAAATAAGAAGTAACATCTTCGTATCTGCCGTAACCCAGATGGAAGCTTTAATGGGAGATGAGGAAAAATTTATAACCGATGTGATTGCGGCAGCGAAAGACTTAAACCCTAAGTTTATCGCAATCTGCGGCACACCGATCCCTACTATGGTAGGTTTTGACTTTGAAGCGGTTGCGCGAGTTATAGAAGCGCGTACCAGCATCCCTTCTATCGGAGTTGCGTCAACCGGTATGAAATCATACGTAGACGGCGCAAGTAAGGCGCTTTTGAAAATCGTTAAGCGTATAGTCTCTGCAAGAAACGTAAGCAGAGAGACATTGGAAAAGTCAGCATCTAAAGAAAGCGATGCGGCAAAACGAGTATCCGTCCTTGGCGTAACACCTTTAGACTTTTCGATTAACGGACAGGATAAGAGTATAACTTCGTTTCTTGAAAGTAAGGGATACGATGTACTCGGCAATTTCTGTATGGATGTAGAGTTATCGGATATCGGCAATATCACTTCTTCTGATGAGACGCTTGTGGTGTCTGCCATCGGATATGAAGCTGCGAAATTTTTAAAAGAGGAATATGATATTCCTTACGAAATCGGTCTTCCGATAAACGGAGTATTGCATAAGAAGATAACGAATGATATCACATCCGATAAAAGAATCGCCATACTCGGAGAAGGCGTGACTTCGTATTCTATCGCATTAAGTATTATAAATACTCTCGGGGTAAAAACAGTCCCGATAGTTACTGTGGATATAGCAAAAGACCTTCTTGACAGGATGAATACGGTTACGGAAACGAAGCACTTAATCTACGAAGATGATATTAAAGAAGAACTTAAAAACTACGATATCGTAATCGCAGATCCGTTATTCCGTCCGATTGTGGGAAAAGATAAAGCTTTTATCAATCTTCCGACGGAATGTTTCTCGGGAAGAATTTACAGGAAAGATATTCCTGATATAGTCGCTACATCTTTCATAGAAGATGCGGTGAAAAAGTATTTATAAGTTCATAAGGCAGAATCGCGTTAATGCGCTTTTGCCTCAATGATAGATTTAATATATAAAGGAGAATTTCAAAATGAAAGCAAGAAAAATCTTAAGCTTGATGCTCGTTTTATGCATGGTACTTTCACTTACCTGTGCATGTGCAAAGAGCGAAACAACAAACACTAACGGAACAAATTCAAACACTGGTGACAACGCTGATAACGGCGACGCCGATACAGCAAAGACACATATTGTAACAGATCACCTTGGTGAAGAGGTAGAAGTACCTTATGAAATCAATCGTATCGTTGTATGCGGACTTTGGCCTATGCCATCCGTTATTACGGTATTCTTTGATTCTGCAGATAAGATTGTCGGAATTCCTGAAAGCTCTATGACGGCAGCAGCCAACGGTTTACTCGGAGAGCTTTATCCTGAGATTTTAAACGCATCTACAGAGTACGCTAAGGGTAACGATATCAACATGGAAGAGTTACTTAAGCTTAATCCTGACCTTGTAATCTATAATACGACAACACCTGAATTACATGAAGCATTTAAGAATGCAGGCATCCCTGCAGTAGCATTTTCCGTAAACAAGTGGAACTATGATGCAATCGAGACATTAAAGCAGTGGATAGCGCTCCTTTCAGAGCTTTTCCCTGAAAATGACAAGGTAGATGTTGTAAATAATAAGTCAGAGGAAATCAAAAAGTTCGTAGCAGACAGAGTTGCCGATATTCCGGAAGACGAAAGAAGACAGGCCTTCTTCTTATTTAACTATAACGACAACGCAGTTATCACATCGGGATGCAGCTTCTTTGGACAGTTCTGGGCTGATGCAATCGGCGCTAAAAACGTTGCGGAAGAAATTACAACAGATAACTCCGTTCCTGTAAACATGGAGCAGATCTATGCATGGGATCCGGACCTTATCTTTATCACAAACTTTAACACAGCAACGCCTGAAGACTTATACGACAACAAGCTTGGCGTATTTGATTTCACATCAACCAAGGCTGTAAAGAATAAGCAGGTATTCAAGATGCCGCTTGGTATGTACAGATCTTTCACACCGGGCGTAGATACACCACTTACACTTCTTTACCTTGCAAAGTGCGCATATCCTGAGAAGTTTGCAGATATCGACATGATCGAGGAAACAATCAAGTACTACAAAGAAGTATTCGGCGTAGAATTAACCAAAGAGCAGGCAGAGTCAATCTTTGATCCATCAAGTGACGCCGCTGCGGTATATCTTAATAAATAGTAATTATTGAAAATAAATAATAATCGCCTGGGTGAGTACACTCAGGCGATTATATTAGTTTGTTTCTTCATCGTCTTCTATTTCATCTTCATCCAACGGTTCGATGTCTTCTTCCTCTTCTTCGTCCTCCGGTGGTTCTTCAGCCGGCGGTTCTTCTTCCTGCCCAATATACTTTAAGAAATCGACAGGAGAGAGGCCTTCATGGATTGCAGTCATGAACTGATTCCAAATCGTTGCAGGAAATGTACCACCTTGTAATTTATCAAGTTTCTTCGGCGTATCATATCCCACCCAGATACTTGTCGTATAATAATAGGAAAAACCAACAAACCAGCCGTCCTTATTATCGTTTGTGGTTCCTGTCTTACCGGCGCATGGCATGTTAGGTATTGCTTTACCCTTCGCGGTACCGACGGTTAAAACTCCTTCCATACAAGAAATCATCATCCTGGCAGCATTTCTATCATATACTGCCTTTTCTTCCTGCTCGGTCACGACTATAGGATTTCCGTCAGCATCGGTAATCTTTATAATACATGTCGGAATTCTATAAAATCCATCATTCTCTACAGCTGCATATGCAGATGCCATCTCAAGCGGCGATGCACCGTAGGTGAATCCTCCGAGTGATGCCGGAAGATAATAATCATCTCTCACTATCTTATTAAAATTCATATTTATAAGATACTCTAAGCCCACCTTAGGCGAAAGCTCTGCAAAGAGCTGCCATGCGACAGAGTTTCTTGATTTTTCTACCGCTGTGCGGATAGTCATCTCTCCGAGATAAGAATTTTGTTTCGGAGCGTTTTCTATCTTTTTATCCTCGACTATCGAGTCAGGCGTGAGGCCTCGCTCAAAAGACGGGGTATATACTATAAGCGGCTTTATCGAACTTCCGGGCTGTCTGTAACTTTGATATGCACGGTTTAAAGTGTAGCCTACATGCTCTTGCGTGCGTCCGCCGACAATCGCAACAACACGTCCGGTATTATTGTCTATACATACACCTGCGCTTTGAAGGAGATATCTTCCGTCTTCGTCAGTCTCGCCGTATTGCGCAAGATTCGTATCGATTGCTTTTTGCAGCTGATCTTGTTTTTCCAAATCGATTGAAGTATAGATTCTGTACCCTGCGGTAAAAAGCGTCGCCTGGCAGTCTTCGTAAAGCTGTTTATAAGCTGCATCATATACTTCCTGCTCTTCTTTAGACGAAAACTTATATCTAAATTCGAAGCCGCGAAGCTTCATAAGTTCGCGAGTCGCACAATAATAGGTAAAAGTTTCCACGTAGTCAATCTTTGTATGCGTGGTTCGTTTAAGTGAGATTGATTCCGCTTTGGCCTCGTTATAACGGGATTCGGAAATCACGTTATCGGATAACATGTTGCGTAATATCTTATCGCGGCGCTTATAGGTGTTCGCGATATTATTTACAGGATCGTTATTCGTCGGGCTATTCGGTATCGCGCAAAGAAACGTAACTTCAGATAGCGACAACTCATCGCAGTGACGCGAGAAGTACCCTTGACTTGCTGCCTCTATACCGTAGTAACCGTTTGCAAAATATATGTTGTTAAAATAAAACTCCAGGATTTTCTCTTTGCCGTACTTTTCTTCGAGTTCTCTGGCGATAAAGATTTCTTCGACTTTACGCTGCCAGGTGCGCTCGTTACTTAAAAACATGGTTCTAGCAAGTTGCTGCGTGATTGTAGAACCACCTTGCGTTATCTCGCGCTTCCTTATAACCGATACTGCTGCACGGATTATTGCTTTTAAATCATAACCCTTATGCGTCCAGAACTTTTTATCTTCTACAGAAATCATTGCGTCGATAAAGTCCGCCGGAATCTTATCGTATGTTACATAGTAGACGTCTTTCTCGGCTTTAACAGTTGAGATAAGCTTGCCGTTGGCATCGTAAACAAGGGATGTTTGATTTGCTTTAAATGTCTGCTCGTTGGACTGTGCAACAATTAGACGCGCTTCTTCATGAAGTGCATCAATCTTTTTGGCGTATCCGCCTCCGTAATAATAGGCGACACCAAGCATGATAAGGAGCATTAACGCTATCTGTATCCTTACCGCTATCCAAAAGGCACGATATTTGGTTTTCTTTTTCTGTTTTTTTGCCATGCCTATCCCCTGAAATATTATATATGTACATTTTATCATAAACAATTAATCAAGTATAGAAGTACATTGTGAAGGAGGGCTTGCAATTTAAGACGAGACATGCTAGTATAACAGTAGTACTTAAGTATTAGAGGCTGGTCGAGAGACCCTGGTCCACATCCAGACGGGCGAGACGCCCGTCAATTTTTTTTAAGGAGGTTTATGAAGGAACTAAGCATATTTGTTGACGAGTCCGGTGATTGGGGCGCATATAATCACCATTCGCCATATTATATTATCACTTTTGTGTTTCACAATCAGAATGTAGAGTTCTCTACAGAATTATCCAGATTAGAAAAGAAATTAAAAGATATCAATTATACAGGGGATTGTCTTCATGCGGGGCCGATGATTCGGGGCGAAGGAGATTATGAATATTTAAGTATTGATTTCAGACGAATGGTATTCAAGAGAATGATGGCCTTTGTCAGGCGGGCAGAGGTTCGGTATAAGTCCTTTTGTATTGAAAAACGGCAATTTGGTGATTCAGTTACAGCCATAAGTAGATTGAGCAAACAAATTTCTTTATTTATCAAAAGGAATCTTGGGATATTTCTAAAATACGATATTATAAAAGTCTATTATGATAATGGTCAGACAGAGGTTAATAAAATCTTGTCATCTGTTTTAAACTCCCATTTAGACAATGTAGAATTTAAACGCGTGCAACCAAAAGATTATCGTCTATTTCAGGTGGCTGATTTTCTGTGCACAATGACGTTATTAAGATTAAAAACCGAGGCAAAAGCGCTTTCTAGATCAGAACTAACTTTTTTTGAAAGCGAGCGTACGCTCAAGAAAGAGTATTTAAAGCACATTGAAGGAAAAGAGTTTAAGTAGATTTTCGTGGGATATAAGAGGTCATTTAACAGAATGGAGGCCAAATCCGAAAGAATTCCGACAGTTTATAAATTCTTTATAAATATTTTAGAGAATTTTATTAGCACTCGTCTTGACAGAGTGCTAATAAGGTGATATCATAAAGCCATAAGAAAAAGGAACGGTTCTCCCATCAGAAATTCAAACCGTTCGATCACCTTTTGTAAAGGTAATACAAAGGAGGTTTTAATTATGTTATTACCAAGCGTTTTTGGAGAAGATTTATTTGATGATTTATTTGATGGTTTCGCACGTCCGGTTAAGAAGACCAACTACATGAGCTTTCCGGCATCGACAGTTATGAAGACAGATGTTAAGGAACATGAAAATGGATTCGAGTTAACCATCGACGTTCCGGGATACAAGAAGGACGAGCTTAAGGCTGAGCTTAGTGATGGTTATCTTACAATATCCGCTCATAAGGAAGACAAGAAAGATGATAAGAAAGACGGCGAGTACATCCGCCGCGAGCGTTACGTCGGTACGATGAGCAGATCCTTCTATGTAGGCGAGGCATTGAAGAAAGAAGATATACATGCACACTTCGAAGACGGCGTACTTACACTCGTAATTCCTAAGAAGGAATTGGAAGAAGAGAAACCGAAAGAAGAGTACATAGCAATTGAATAAGTAAAACCCATTCCATAGTTCTTTCATATAGAGACTCCGATAGCATCTCCCCTAGGGCGTGTCAAACGCTTTAGGGGAGATGCTTTTTCAAAAGGGGCGGTTTAGACACATAAATGTTTACTTGGCTCGTGGCTTCGTGGTATAACAGCTTCAAAGAAGCTGTTATCGCATTCACTCGTAATATGAGCACAAGTGCTCGCATTACTCGCTTTATTGTGGTATACTAAAGAGGATTATTTTATATGGAGGCGTTAACATGACTAAAGAAGAAGCAATTAGGAAATGCGAGAAATATAACCAGACACAGGTTTTGAGATTTTACGACGAATTAACGGACGCAGAAAGAAACGAATTACTTACACAGATAGAAGATACGGACTTTTCCCTCATAGAGCGCGCAGCACATGAAGCTAAAAAGGGAGAAATCACTCCGATAAAGGCAATGACTGCCGAAAGAATAAAAGAAAATGAAGAAAAGTTTAAAGCTCTCGGGCTTGAAGAGATTAGAAAAGGTCATGTGGCAGCAGTGCTTTTAGCCGGTGGCATGGGAACAAGACTTGGATCTGACAAGCCGAAGGGCTGCTTTAATATAGGAATAAATAGAGAACTTTACATATTTGAATGCCTCATCAACAACACGATGGAAGTTGTAAAGGAAGCAGGTAATTACCCGTACTTCTTCGTTATGACATCCGACAAGAATCACGACATGACCGTGGAATTCTTCACAGAGCATAATTTCTTCGGATATGAGAAGGACAAAGTTCTCTTCTTTAAGCAGGAGATGGCACCTGCTACAGATAATGACGGAAAGATCTTTTTGGAAGAGAAAAACCGCCTTGCGACATCCCCTAACGGTAACGGCGGATGGTTCTCGTCGATGGTTAAGGCAGGATACGATAAAGTAATAAAAGATAATGGCATCAAGTTCCTTAATGTGTTTGCAGTTGATAACGTATTGCAGAGAATTCTTGACCCTGTATTTATCGGCGCGACGGTAGACGGTAAGTTTAGTTCCGGAAGCAAGGTTATAAAAAAGGCCGCCCCTGATGAAAAGGTTGGCGTTATCTGCCTTGAAGATGGTAAGCCTTCTGTAGTTGAGTATTACGAATTAACTGATGACCTTATGAATACAAAGGACGAGAATGGTGAGCCTGCATATAACTACGGCGTAATCCTAAACTACTTATTTGATACAGGTAAGCTTTTGGAGACAATAAACAATCCGCTTCCGCTTCATGTGGTAGATAAGAAGATTCCGTGCCTTGATGAAGCGGGTAACTACGTAAAACCTGAGACGCCAAACGGCCATAAGTATGAGACTCTCATCCTTGACATGGTACACATGATGCCGGATAACCTTCCGTTTGAAGTAATCCGCGAGAGAGAATTCGCTCCGGTTAAGAATAAGGAAGGAATTGATTCGGTAGTGTCTGCAAGAGAACTCTTAAAGAAAAACGGAGTAGAGTTGTAAAAGATGCTGCATTAATAGGTAAAAGCGCATAACCCGCAAGGCATATCGCCTTACGGGTTTCATATTTTACTACCCCGTATTTATTAGGTAATGGATTAGAAGATAAGTAGATTTTTATTTTTGTTTTTATTACACTTTTTATTGCTCTATCTTTTTTTATCTTTTATTAGAAAAAGGGTTGATTTTTTAAAAATGTTTTGTATAATGGTGTATGTGGAAC
>JAFRZM010000020.1 GCA_017442585.1 Lachnospiraceae bacterium
GAGCAGGAATTTGTAATTGATAGAGAATCCGGAATTAACTTCTGCGGCGGAATGGAAGAACTTTATGAAGAGATAGTTCAGGATTTTGCAGCTGATGTGGAGAATAGAATAGCCAACCTTGAAAAGTTCTACAAGGAAGCTGATTGGAAGAATTACGCGATTGAAGCGCATGCGGTTAAGACAACTGCAAAGACAATCGGTGCCGAGAATTTCTCGGAACATTCAAGACTCCATGAATTTGCAGGTAAGGAAGAGAATGTAAGCTATATCAATGAGGATTTTGAGAATTACATCGCAACCTTAAAAGAGCTTGTAAGAAGACTTACCGCATAATAAGAAATATATGCCCTCTTTATCGCACAGTCGATAAGGAGGGTATTTTTATATCCGATATCATGAATTATATCAAGCAAAAAAGCGCAAAAAAAAGATGAGATAAAACTCCCATCTTAAAACTTTCTCGTGCTTGTGTGGACAAGCACATATTTAATTATACGCGCTGCGGGAACTCCTACAATGAAAATTGCAGTAGTGACAACTATGCGCGCGGCCTTCAGATCTTCAGTCACCCGAAGGCCAGTTACCATGTAGACTATTCACTACACTCAACCCGAATCTTAATTTCAGTTCGTCTTCATTCTCCTAATGGCCTCTGGTAGGTCGCATATGCGACGACTATTATTCAAAATCCAACTCGCCTCCGTCAGGAAACGAATCTCATATAGAGAGCAATCTACTTTCTACAGTTAGTATTTTACAAAAGTTTTACATAAATGTAAAGTGGTTTGCGGTATTTTTTTGAGATTAAATTATCATAAGCCCTACAAATGCAGTATTTATGCGGATTGTAGGGGCTTGTATTTTTTAAAAATCCGCCAAAAAATGAGCTTTTTTAAGTAAAATACCCACTATATATTGTATATCGGCATACCACTCACTCCATAGGTATAGATAAGCCCGACTAAAACACACTTTCTTCAAGAATTGTGTCGTAGACAGTAGGAATAATCGGTGATAGAATGGAAATACAGTGGCGGTATATGCCTAAAAACCGAAAGGCAACATAAGATGAAGACTGAAGAAATCAATGTATCAGGTAAGACATACGAAGAAATGGGCTTTGCGAAGTTGGATACAGACAGAAAGCGTCGTACCGGCTTTGCAGAGGTGGTATTCTGTGAGCGAAAAAGCGATGAATACTTAATTGAGATATATAAGAAATTATATGAAAAGGATGGCTGCGTATTCGGCACAAGAGCAAGCGAGACTCAGGCGGAATTAATCCGCGGTATATTCCCGCAGGCCGAATATGACAAGGTCTCCCGCATCTTACAGATTAAAAAGGAGACAAGCGCACCAATCGACTTGATCGGCAACATCGTAATCTGCACTGCGGGAACGGCAGACCTTTTCGTTGCAGAAGAGGCAGCCAAGACCGCGGAATACTTCGGGAGTTACGTTACGAGAGTATATGACGTGGGAGTAAGCGGACTTCATCGCATTTTGTCCCGCGTAGACGATATTAACAAAGCCAATGTAGTAGTAGCGATAGCGGGAATGGAAGGAGCTTTGGCAAGTGTAATAGGCGGCCTTACCGATAAGCCTGTAATAGCAGTGCCGACATCTGTTGGATACGGAGCTAATCTTGGCGGTTTATCCGCACTTCTTACAATGATTAACTCCTGTGCGAACGGAATTGCGGTAGTTAACATAGATAACGGATATGGTGCAGGCTATATGGCGACCCAGATTAACCGCCTTGCGGTAACCGGCAAGGTTAAGGAAGACTAAGATTAGAGAAGACATAACAACCTGACATATAGAAGAAGGGATAACATATGAACAGCGAATACATCTTACACGACACAGTAATTAAAATAGAAACCAATATAGACGATGCTTCTCCGGAGGTGCTTGGGGTTACAATGGAGCGTCTTCTTAAAGCAGGAGCTTTGGACGTAAGCTACACGCCGTGCTTTATGAAGAAGAATCGCCCGGCATTTATCTTAACCGTTATCTGCCATAAGGAAGAAGAGGAAGCACTTGAAGAATTAATCTTCTTAGAGACTACAACCATCGGAATAAGAAAGACCACCTGGGAACGCGATATGCTTAAGCGTGAGAAAGTAACGGTTCCGACGCCGCTTGGTGAGGTTGAAGTTAAGGTAGTAACGTTGCCTGACGGTAAGACGCGCTTTTATCC
>JAFRZM010000021.1 GCA_017442585.1 Lachnospiraceae bacterium
CAGGATTATATCTACAAGGTAGTTCCTTTTGCAGGTTCTGTAGAAGGTACATCAGCAGAGAAGACAATAAGAGCTACAATCGCAGCTCCATGGCTTACAAAGCTTGCAAACAATAAGAAGGGTCAGGTTACAGTTTCAATCAAGGCTGTAAAGGGCGCTAAGAGCTATAGTGTATATAGACTCATCGGCAAGACATACCAGTATCTTGGAAACACAACAAAGACAACTTACGTTGATGCATTCAAGAAGGGTAAGTATGAGAAGGGTGTTACATACACATACAAGTTAGCAGTAAAGGTTGGAGACAGAACAAGTGCACTTTCTGCAGCTAAGTCAATCACTGTAACAAAGTAATAGAATTAAAAGATTTATTAATTATAAAAGGAGCAGTCATGCTATGCGTGGCTGCTCTTTTGCCTATGAGTAACGATGATTGCTTAGATGCTTAACATACGTGGCATAAGGAAAATAAATGTATTTATTTGTATACAAAAGTTTTGTTAATAGTATACAAAAAAGGTTCATATTTAGGGGAAAAGATGTTATAATTTAGAAACAGTCGTGAAAAAAGTATGAACCTGCTTTTTTGACTAGTTTATGTAAGAGAGGAACGGAAAGAATGAAGAAACGTTTATTGGCTATCGTGCTTACGATGGCAATGGCATTGTCAGGTATGATGATGCCGGCAAAGGCAAAGGCTGAATCCAACTTCTTTGTTGGAGCAACAGGCTTAATTGATGAGAGTGTAATGTTTAAGGGCATGTCTCTCGAAGAAAGAGCAGCGATGGTCGGAGCAGTTACATATGATGCAGCTGATCAGGATTTCCCTGCAAAGTTTGACCTTCGTGAGTATGGTCTTGTAACTCCTGTTAAGGATCAGAACCCTTACGGTACATGTTGGACATTTGCTACATGTGCATCACTTGAAAGTAATGCACTTGTATTAGGACTTGGTGAGTTCGACCTTTCTGAGTATCATTTAGGATATACTGCAACACACATTCCGGGTACACAGGATGAAATGACTGCAGGAGAAGGCTTTGACGCAGATAAATCAAAAGGTACAAAATGGTATGATGTCGGTGGTAATATTTATGGTTCACAGGCAGCACTTATGAAGGGTATGGCAGTTGGCCCAGAAGAGAAGTATCCTTATTCAGATATTAAGAAGAAACTTCCTGATGAAGCTTTCGGTGATTGCGCAATTCATACAGATGCGTGTGTGTTTATAACAGCAACGAATACTAATGCTATAAAGTCATATATCGTTCAGAATGGAGCTATGCAGATTTCTGTAGACGGTGCATTTGAAGGAAAGGCTTTTAATCCTGATACAAATGCAGCTTATGTTCCTGAGTGGGGCAAAGGTAACGGCGACGGAACTAACCACGCAGTTACAGTTGTAGGTTGGGACGACAATTACAGCAAGGATAATTTCCTTCTTACTCCTGAAGGAGACGGTGCATGGATTATTAAGAATTCATGGAGCGAAGAATGGGGCGAGGCAGGTTATTATTATCTTTCATATTATGATGCTGCTATAGATGATGATCACACATGGTGTGGTTATAAGGCAGCTCCTGTAGATAATTATGATTTCCAGTATCAGTATGATGGAAGCTGGGGAATTTGGGGAATATCAGATGCTACAGATGTTGCTATGACATTTAATGTCAAAAGAGATCAGACAATGACAGGTGTTAAGGTTTCTATATCTGAGATTCCGGATGGTGCTGTAAATGCAGTTGTTAAGGTTTACAGAGGCGTTGATTCTATAGATAATCTTAATGATTCTAAAGTTATATACACACAGAAGGCTGTAGTTAATACAGGTTGGTACAGCACGATAGAATTTAATAAGGGCGTCAATATAAACGCGGATGAGAAGATTTTTGTAACTGTTTCATTTGATAAGCCGGTATACTATATGTGTGATGGTCCGGATGATTTCGGCGATGGACGTAAGGTTGTTGCTTTTGCTAAAGAAGGCGAAACATTCCTTATTTCAGCACGTGATCCTGGAAAGTGGTATGACCATGGTGTTGACGGTGGTGACATCGATGAAGATCCAGCTAACAACGTATGTCTTAAGGCTATGGTTCGTGATGGTCATAACCAGCCGGTTATCCATAGAAATGCAAACGCAGTTAACTTAGAAGAGCCTACATTCTACCTTCTTAACAACGAAGAAGCTAAGGTTACTGTTACTTGGAAAGAAGTAGAGAACGCAGAAGGCTACAACATCTATCGTAAGGTTAAGGGTGTAGAAAATGAATTCACACTTCTTGCTAAGGTAGAAGCCGGTACAACAAAGTACGCTGATAAGAACCTTACAATCGGACAGGATTATATCTACAAGGTAGTTCCTTTTGCAGGTTCTGTAGAAGGTACATCAGCAGAGAAGACAATAAGAGCTACAATCGCAGCTCCATGGCTTACAAAGCTTGCAAACAACAAGAAGGGTCAGGTTACAGTTTCAATCAAGGCTGTAAAGGGCGCTAAGAGCTACAGTGTATATAGACTCATCGGCAAGACATACCAGTATCTTGGAAATACAACAAAGACAACTTACGTTGATGCATTCAAGAAGGGTAAGTATGAGAAGGGTGTTACATACACATATAAGTTAGCAGTAAAGGTTGGCGACAGAACAAGTGCACTTTCTGCAGCTAAGTCAATTACTGTAACAAAGTAATATAATCGGATATAAACGGTTAGATTAAATGGATTTAATAGTACCGGGAGGGTTAAACCTCCCGGTATTTAAATCATTGGCAAATGTTAGTTAAATATCTTTTTGTAAACGAGATTTATTAAAATATATTTGACTAAAGACGGATTTAAAGATGGAAAGGAATATGAAAGATATGAAAAAACGTATACTTGCATTACTTTTAATGCTCACATTAATTATATCGGGACTTATGATCCCGGAGAAGGCGCATGCAGATACGCCGGTGCGATACGATTTGCGCGACAAAGGATTTGTGACGCCGGTTAAGAATCAGGGCAATCATAAAACAGCCTCTCTTTTTGCGGCATGTGCATCTATGGAGAGCAATGCGCTCCTTATGGGTTATGGTACATATGATTTCTCGGAATATCATCTTGGATATTTTTCAAATGTAGTGTGTACAATTCCAAGCGAAAGCATTTATAACGAAGGTTATGCAGGAAAGGACACCTGGTATGATGAGGGTACTACGGTGTTTGACGCGCTTGCTACATTGAATAAGGGCTTTGGACCGGCACTTGAGACTTCATTTCCGTATTCTGAGCTTACAAAGAAGATAGACGGCTCACATGCAAAAGATAATGTACTCAATTTTAACGGCGTATATATGGTAACTGCAGATGATATCGCGGGTATCAAGAATCTTATTATGACTCATGGCGCTGTAACTGTTGAAGTATGTGCAAGATCATGGGAAGAAAGTACGAATTATAATACCAATACTGCAGCTGCATATACTGCAAAATTCGATGATAAATATAATAAACTGGATCATGCGGTAACTATTGTCGGATGGGATGATTATTACAGTGCGGATAATTTCTCGACTAATCCGGGAAGAAGTGGCGCATGGATATGCAAGAACTCCTGGGGTACTTCATGGGGTAAGGAGGGATATTTCTATCTTTCATATGAAGATGCTGCTTTGACAGATAAAAAGGCGGTATGTGCTTTTACTGTTTCACAGAAAGGTACATATGATGCACAGTATCAGTACGATGGCGGTATGTGTAAATATACCGACAGCGCATCTGATGGTGCGGCGATAAAGTTTGTGCCGACTACGAATCAGACACTTGCGGGAATACGTATATATCCTGCGATTGATTCGGATGGCAGATTTAAGACAACTACAGCTACGATAAATGTATACAAGAACGCGACTGATATAAATACACTTTCAAGTGCGACATTACTTTATTCATTTACAAAACAGATAACTAATGCGGGTTATCAGATTATAGAATTTGATAAATGTATAAACATCAATGCCGGTGAAAAAATCTATATAACGGTAACCTTTGACAGGCTTCTTTACTATGGACTTGACGGTGCAAAGAGTTATTCCGACGGAACAAAGGTAGTAAGTTTTGCAAATGCCGATGAGACATATATAAAATGGGGCGCTGACGGCTGGAAGGATGCCGCGACTCAGTATAAGAGTAAGGACGGTACGGTAATTCCTTATAATGCATGCATTAAGGCTGTGACACTTGAAGGTGCGGATAGATCGCTTCTTCATAGAAACGGAGAAGTTATAAATCCTGTAAAAGATCCGGATCCGACGCCTGATGTTACTTTGGGCGAGACAACTTTCTTCATGATGAATAATGAAGAAGCGAAGATTAATCTTTCGTGGCGTGCGGTAGAAAATGCAGAAGGCTATAATATCTATCGTAAAGCTGAAGGTGAAAGCGCATTCAAAAAGATTGCGACTGTTTACAGCGATACATTTAAGTATAGTGATACAGGACTTACTTTAGGTAAGAAATATACTTATAAGGTACTTGCTTTCGCAGGAAGTACAGAAGGTACTTCTGTAGAAAAGACTTTAACTGCAACAATTAAAGCTCCTTGGATTAAGAGTTTTAGTAATACTAAGAAGGGTCAGCTTAAAATTACTGCATCTCTCGTAAAGGGCGCGACTCGTTACGGTTTTTATCGTTTGTCCGGAACAACTTATAAGTGGATAGGACAGAGCAAGGGTTATGTTTTTACAGATAAGAAAGTAAAAAAGAATGTAACTTATACCTATAAGGTCCGCGCTTATAAAGGAAACCTTATGTCAGCACAGTCTGCGGCAAAGTCGTATAAGGTTAAAAAGTAATTTGTGATAAAGGCGAGGTATTTAATATGGCTAAATGCGGAAGAAATGTCATTCTTTATGATCCGAATAAGAATAGAATAGAAGAAAGCGAGAAGAATCTGGAATTTGTGCGTGTATTACGTAAGGCCACAAATCCGGATGCTTTAATAGATGAGTTAAATAAAAAGCGCCCTGACATGATGGTGTTCGTGCATTCTCGAGTTGATGATATGGAGCTTGAAAGGATAAGCGAGGCATTAGCTAGTCCTAAGTTCCAGAATCTTCCGATACTCTTGCTCGTAGAACTTGAGTGTCAGGAAAGGGTTGCACCGCTTTTCCCTGCTACTAATCTTGTAATATCTAATAGAGCTGAGGATTCTGCAGATTGGGTAGTTCGAGTAGAGGCGATGCTTGAAGAACTTGACAATCAGTCGCAGGTAATAGTACTTGATGATGATGAGTATTTCCGCGGAATGGAAATAAGCCTTATAGATGATGGCTATAATCCGATAGAGATGTCTTGTGGTACGGAGGTAATTGATTATCTCACAAAGAATTCTGCGGATGTGCTTTTGCTTGATATAGACTGCTACGATATGGACGTATTTGAACTTGCGGACAAGGTACGTTCGACTCCGGGCGGAGCACATGCACCTATAGTCTTTTTAACTGATGGCGTAACCGAAGAGCTTACAAAGAAGTTTAATGAGAAAAGTTCATGCGGATACCTTGTTAAGCCTATACATGGCAAGGATATGCGTGCAAAGATTGAAGATGCGATTCGCCGCGGTCCTGAGATGCTTGAAAGAAAACTTGTGGTTGTAGTCGATGATGATGTCATGACGCTTAAGTCAATACAGGCGATGCTTAAGGATGAATATAAAATAATAGCTCTTCCTTCGGCTATGCAGGCGATTAAGTATTTTGAAACAAAGGTTCCGGATATAGTACTTCTTGATTATGAGATGCCGGTTAAAAACGGTTTGGAAGTATTGCGCGTTATAAGAAGCAAGTCGGGATTTAATAATGTTCCCGTTATCATGCTTACCGGTAATAAAGAAAAGCAGACGGTTGTATCTTGTATACAGTGCGGTGCGCAAGGTTACTTAACGAAGCCTGTAAACTCAATATCTTTAAGACTTCGAATAAGACAGTTACTCGGTGTGGTTCCGGGTGCGGTTCAATAATATTTATATGTGTACAGAAGTGATGCTCTGTGTTATTATATTTGGTGGCATGATGGGATTGCCATAAAAGTAACGGAATTCTTTTGGCTTCAAAAGAGTTTTCGTAAAGTAATAACGGAGTTATAGGTATAATGGGGGAAAACAGAAGAAACACTGCAATTAAGCAGATTGGGTACGGGATTAAGGACGGCCTTCCTATTGCGATAGGATATTTGTCGGTTGCTTTTTCCTTTGGTATTCTTGCGGTCGAAGGCGGGTTAAGTGTTGCACAGGCAACGATGATATCTGCTTTTAATACTACGTCCGCAGGTCAGGTTGCGGGACTTTCAATTATGTTAATGCATGGGAGTCTTATAGAGATGGCGGTCACACAGTTTGTTATAAACTTACGCTATTCTTTGATGGCAATAAGCCTTTCGCAAAATGTCAATCGCGGCGTAAAGCCGATATATAGGCTTTTATTTGGCGCAATGATAACGGATGAGGTTTTCGCGGTTGCGGTAAGTAAGGTTTATAAGGTTGGACGAGGATATCTTTTGGGCCTTCAATCTGTGGCCTTTTTGGGATGGGCGCTTGGAACTCTCCTTGGCGCAATCATGGGCGGAATACTGCCGGAGTCGGTAAACTCGGCGCTTGGTCTTGCAATATACGGAATGTTTATCGCAATTGTTATGCCAAAGGTGAGGGTAGATAGGCGTGTATCGATAGTTTGCATTATAGCGGTTGTTATAAGTTGCGTATTTACGTATGTTCCGGTTATAAACAAGGTTTCGGGCGGATTCGCGGTTATTATTGCTGCGGTTACCGCATCGCTTTTTGGCGCATTTTTCTTGCCGGATAAGTCTATGCCACGAGAAAAAAGCGTAATAGACAGGAAACTTAATCAAAAGGGGGTGGCATAAATGGATATGCTCATCTTTATGAAGTATCTTGTCATAATGGCGGGAGTTACGTATCTTATTCGTGTTATTCCGTTTATACTGGTCAGAAAAGAAATTACCAACGAACGATTTAAGATGTTTTTGAATTATGTTCCGTACACGGTTTTATCAGCAATGACGATTCCGGCTATTTTTACTGCGACAAAGAGTATTGTTTCTGCTGTGATAGGAACTGCTGTTGCGGTAGTGCTCGGATATTTGAATAAAAGTTTGCTTGCTGTAGCGGCAATTTCCTGTATTGTAGTATTTGTGGTTGAGTATATAATGAAATTAGTGGGAGTATTATAGTGAAATATCCTAAGAACATTGCTAAAGGTGATACAATTCATGTAACGGCGCCGTCAAGCGGTATAGGAGATGACGTTAAAGAACGTAGTCTTTCACTTTCGGCGTTTAAGAATGCGGGATTTAATATTATAGAGACGGATGATGTAATGGCGACGGATGACGAGCCGGCTGTAGCTTCGGTACGCGCTATGGAACTTATGGAGGTATTATCATCTAAAGAATCATCAATGGTTTTATCTGCTTCGGGCGGAGATTTTATGGATGAAATTCTGGATTTGATTGATTTTGATGAATTAAAGGATCTTGATAAGTGGTTTCAGGGGTATTCGGATAATACGAATCTTACATTTACGCTTACAGCTTTAAATGATATAGCGACGATTTATGGTACGAATTTTAAGGGATTTGCAATGAAAACCCTCCATAAATCTTTGGAAGACAGTATTAAGATTCTTCTGGGCGAAGACATCGTACAGGAGTCGTTTGACCGCCATCAGCGAGGCTTTTTAACAACGGATGAGGGATATGATCTTAATACGGAGTCTAAGCTTTCCGTTATTAATGCACCGACAGGCGATGGTAACTTTAGATTTAAAGGTCGTATGATAGGCGGATGCCTTGATGTGTTGAGAAATTTGGTAGGCACACCATATGGCGATATTTGTGGATTTTTAAAAAAGTACGAGAACGATGGTTTTATATGGTACTTTGATATATTCGCTTTGACCTCGGAAGATACATATCACAGTCTCTTGCAGATGAAGCGTGCGGGCTGGTTTGAAAATGTAAAAGCCGTTATAGTGGGTCGCGTTTGCTTTGAAAAGACAATGGCAGATATGACTTATGAAGAGGCGTTTATGCGTTTGTTCGGGGAAGATGTACCGATGCTATTCGGCGCGGATGTGGGTCATGTGTCGCCGTCATTTACGATAATAAACGGCGCGATAGCAGATATTGAAGTTAAGGATTTAAAGATTAATTTAAAGTTTATTCGAGAATAGATTATAAAACAAATCACAAAACCTGTTTAGGAGAAGAAAATGATCAAGGTAATTAGAAAAGAAGATTATAAGGTTACAAAGTGGAGCGGCGGCGTTACAAAGGAGATTTTAATCGTGCCTGAAGAGGGAGATTACGAAGAAAGAAGATTTTTGGCGCGTGTAAGCTCAGCGGTTGTTGAAGACCAGGAATCAGACTTTACGGAGCTTAAGGGTGTGCATCGCTACATTTCTCTTCTTCGCGGTGATATGGAACTTCAAATCAACGATAACAAAAAGGTTATGATGCCACTCGATATCGTGGAGTTTGAAGGATCGGATAAGGTTCATTGTGTAGGTAAGGCAACGGACTTTAACCTCATGCTTAAGGGAAGTAACGGAACAATGAGTCTTTTGCCTATAGGCAAGGTGCGCGAGGCAAGAGAAGACGGTATCGTTTTGATATTTGCGGTGGGAGCCGTGCAGGTACGTTTCTCAAATGCGGATCCTGTGGAATTACAGACCGGAGATTCCTGCATGATAAAGGACGAAGATATGGATTTCTTGATTTACAGCGAGAAAACAAAGGATGTCCTTGTGACAGAGATATATGACTAAGGAGTTATAATGAGAGAAGAAGTTTTTAAGATGGAAAGGGAAGGACTTGTCAAAGAAGGCGACGTTTTACCTATCACAGAAGGCAAGCTTCCAACATCATATTACTATACGTTGGGAAGAAGCTACGCGATGTCGGCGAACTTTGCACCGAATAACCGTATAAAGTCACACGAGGGAAAAGTTATAAAAGTAGAGACTGAGGAAGCGGGATTTTACGTAACGGTGGCATTCGATGAGTGATGTGTAGTTAATTTAAGAAGGTAGACATATATAAGTTTATGAATTTACAGGTTTATGAAGAGGTTTATACATGGCTAAAAGCGAGAATCAGAAATTAAAACTTCTAAAGATAATTGAAATTCTTGAAAATAAGACAGACGAAGATCACCCGATAACAATAGAACAACTGGAAAAAGAGCTTGAAGAATTTGGTATAAAGGCAGAGAGAAAAAGTCTCTACAGCGATTTGAATCTGTTGATTGATGACGGAATGGACATCGTGCGAGACGGAAAACGTAATTACCTTGCAAGCAGAAAATATGAGCTTGCGGAACTTAAGATGCTTTCTGATGCAGTTGCTTCGTCTAAGTTTATAAGTGTGAAAAAGACGGAAGAACTTTTAAAGAAGCTTGAAGGCGAGGCATCGGTTTATCAGGCCAAAGAATTAAAAAGGGATTTGCGTTTCCTGGATCGTGTAAAGACGGAGAATGCAAAAATTTACTATAATCTAGACAGTATCTATCAGGCTATAGCCGGTAATAACAAGGTAATGTTTGAGTACTTTGATTACGGGCTTAATAAAATCTTAAGCGTTAAAAAGAGTGACAAGCCTGTAGTGGTATCCCCTTTAAAACTAATATATGATAATGATAATTATTATCTTGTTGCAAAGGTCGAGGCCAAAGCGGAAGGCGATAACGAGAGACATTACCGCGTCGATAAGATGAAGAACGTGACCGTTCTGGAAGAAAAGGGCGACCGTTCAAAAGATTTCGATCCGGTAAAGTTTACTAAGGCGACCTTTGGAATGTTCGGCGGTGAGCTTAAAAAGGTGAAACTAATTGCAGACAATTCCATGATAGGAACCGTGATAGACAGATTCGGTAAAGATATTCCGGTTAAGAAAGAGTCCGATGACAAGTTCTCGACGCGCGTAGATGTGCATGTGAGTCAGCAGTTCTACGGATGGATTACAGGACTTGGCGGGAAGGTTTTAATAGACGGACCGGAGGATGTAAAAGGCGCTTATGCCGCGTATTTAAAGGGTTTACTTGATAACTATAAGAAATCTTAATAGACTAATTAATAACACTAATTAATTGCTATTGCACAATTTAACAATCTGTGATATAGTCTTTCCTTGGGTATATTTTATTATGTGCGTATTATACGCAGAAGGGAAAACTTATGTCACTTAATCGTAAAAAGAAAATTTTCGGAGTCGAAACATTTGTATTCATTGTCGTCTTCATCGGCTTATTCGTTTTGGCGGGTAACAAGATGGGCGCGGCTAATCTTTTTAACACTATCATGAATACGAGTTTCGACTTACTTATTAATACTTGCTTTTTCATTATGGCTCTCGCCGTAGTTGCAGGCGGTATTGCGGGACTCTTTGGGGAATTCGGTCTTATCGCGTTGGCAGATAAGCTTATTTCACCGCTCATGAAGTGGTTATATGGACTTCCTGGTGCCGCATCTATAGGTGTCGTAACGACATATCTTTCGGACAACCCTGCAATCCTTACACTCGCAGCAGATAAGAATTTCAGAAAATACTTTAAGAAGTATCAGTTGCCGGCTTTGACAAACCTTGGTACTGCTTTTGGTATGGGTATGATCATCACTGCCTTTATGACAGGTTTAAAGTCACCTACAGGTGAAAGCTTCGGTAAGGCAGCCTTAATCGGCAATATCGGTGCGATTGTCGGAAGTATCGTATCTACAAGAATAATGCTTCATTTTACAAAGAAAGAATTTGGTAAGGAAGCTTATGCAGAGCCTGATCTTGCAACAGATGTGCAGGAGAAGGTTATGACACGTGATATTTCTGACGGTTCCGTTGCAAGCCGTGTTATGAATGCGCTTTTATCAGGAGGTAAAAGTGGCGTTGATTTGGGACTTTCGATAATTCCGGGCGTTCTTATAATCTGTACGTTAGTTATGATTCTTACAAACGGTGCAGGCGAAGGCGGCGTATATACGGGTGCCGCATACGAAGGACTTGAAATCTTACCTGTTATCGGTCAGAAGATAGATTTTATCTTAAAGCCACTTTTCGGATTCTCAAGCGCATCATGTATATCGGTTCCGATAACCGCACTTGGAGCAGCCGCGGCAGCTATAGGACTTATTCCGCAGATGCTTTCCAAGGGCATCGCAAATGCACATGATGTTGCGGTATTTACGGCTATGTGCATGTGCTTTTCGGGATATTTGAGCACACACATCGCAATGATGGATAGCATGAAGTTCAATGAGTTAACAGGTAAGGCAATCCTTTCGCACACAATCGGAGGCATTTGCGCCGGCATCGCAGCGAACTGGATCTATCAACTTATCTCGCTCATCTAATTATTATGTAAATTATTATGAAGCATAGCATGTGGATTAATCGATTCGCTACGATCTCACATGCTATGCTTTTTTAATTCTATTCATAGCGTAGCGGTTGAAAGACGTAGGAAATAAGAGATGCGATGAGGCACCTTGCGGAGCCCCGGTCCTTAGTGAGCGCTTTTTGCGAGCTTAGTACCGCTGGTGCGACGGACGAGCGAAAGCGTGTGCCGAATGCATCTCTTATTTTCTACGTAAATATACGATTTTATAAATATTTTAGAAATAGAACAGGTTTATTTTATTGCTTAAATAGTAGGATATGGATATAATTAACGTATAATGCGTTTATATATGCGTAGAAAGGAAGCATACATGTCCGAGGAGAATAGAAATCAAAACTTTAATGATAATAACAACAGAGATAACAAGGGACAAGGCGGAGGCCCGGGCGGCCCAAATAACGGCAAAAGGCCTAATAACCCCGTCCTTTCCGTCCTTGTCATAATCTTAGTAGGCTTATTCATTTTTACCTGCTACCAGACATTGACAAGCAACTACAGAACACAAGAGATAACCTACAATAAGTTCATCGAACTCGTAGAAAATGACCAGGTATATGAAGTAACCATTACCGCAAGACAGTACAATATCACATTAAAAGACGCAAACGGTAAAAAAGGCAACACAGTTCTTGTTACCGGCGCAATGGATGACGATGAACTCATTCCGCTTTTAAAAGAACACGGAGTTTCATTTGAAAAAGAGATTCCGAAAGATACAGCAAATTACGTATTTAATATATTGTCGATAATCTTACCGCTCATTCTTTTCTTTTGGCTTGGAAGTTCACTTTTAAAGAAAATGGGTCAGGGTATGGGAGGACTTGGAATTAAGAATAACGTCAAGGTTTACGTAGAAAAAGAAACCGGCGTTAAGTTCTCTGATGTAGCAGGACAGGAAGAAGCCAAAGAGTCATTGCAGGAAGTTGTAGACTTCCTTAATAATCCGAAGAAATACGCAGCAATCGGTGCAAAGCTTCCTAAGGGAGCACTTCTTGTAGGCCCTCCGGGAACAGGTAAGACACTTCTTGCGAAGGCAGTTGCAGGTGAAGCAGGCGTACCGTTCTTCTCTATCGCAGGTTCCGATTTCGTTGAAATGTTCGTCGGTGTCGGTGCAAAGAGAGTACGAGACCTCTTTGAAGCTGCAGCAAAGTCTGCACCGTGTATCATCTTCATCGACGAAATCGATGCTATCGGTAAGTCAAGAGATTCAAGATACGGCGGCGGAAACGACGAAAGAGAACAGACCTTAAACCAGCTTTTGGCAGAGATGGACGGATTCGACACATCAAAGGGAATTTTGATGCTTGCAGCAACAAACCGTCCTGACGTACTTGATAAAGCATTACTTCGTCCCGGAAGATTTGATAGAAGAATTATCGTAGACCGCCCTGATTTAAAGGGACGTATTGATACATTAAAGGTACATTCAAAAGATGTCCTTATGGATGATACCGTAGACTTCGATGAAATAGGTCTTGCAACAAGCGGTGCCGTAGGTTCCGATCTTGCAAACATGATAAACGAAGCTGCGTTAAACGCTGTTAAAAACGGACGTAAGGCAGTTTCTCAGAAAGATTTATTGGAATCTGTTGAAACCGTCATCGCAGGTAAAGAAAAGAAAGACCGCATAATGAGTAAAGAAGAGCGTAAGATTGTAGCTTACCACGAAGTTGGTCACGCTCTTACAACAACTCTTCAAAAGCATACAGAGCCGATACAAAAGATTACTATTGTTCCGAGAACAAAGGGCTCTTTAGGCTACGTAATGCAGACACCTGAGGAAGAAAAGTACTTGATGAGTAAAGACGAGCTTGAGGCAAAGCTTGTAACCTTCATGGCAGGACGCGCTGCGGAAGAAATCGTATTTGATTCCGTAACGACAGGTGCTTCAAATGATATCGAGCAGGCGACAAACCTTGCGCGTGCAATGATTACACAGTACGGTATGAGCGAGAAGTTCGGACTTATGGGACTTGAATCCGTTGAGAATAGATATTTAGACGGCCGTGCAGTACTTAATTGTGGTGAGGCAACTGCATCCGAGATTGATATCGAGGTAAAAGAGCTCTTAAAGAAGAGTTACGAAAAAGCTAAGAGCCTTCTTTCCGAGAACCGCGAAGTATTGGATAAGTTAGCGGCCTTCCTTATCGAGAAAGAATCTATTACAGGTAAGGAATTCATGAAGATTTATAATTCCGTTAAGGGTGAAGAAGAAATCTTCGAAGATGAAGGTGTAGACAGTGACAAGGCAGAGGAAACAGAGCCTGAAATGTTTGTAGAAGAATAATGTTTTCGGCAAGGCGTATGCCTTGCCGTTCTTCGCAAAAAGGAAACAAAGTATGGATTTTGATTTTGAAAAAGAATTAAAAAAGCTCCCGACAAGTCCCGGCGTATATATAATGCATGACGAAAAAGACGAGATAATATATGTTGGTAAAGCGATAAACCTAAAGAATCGTGTAAGACAGTATTTCCGTCCCGGCGCTGATGGCAGAATTAAGATAGAAAAGATGATGCCGCATGTCTCAAGGTTTGAATACATCGTAACCGATTCTGAGCTTGAAGCACTTGTCCTAGAGAATAACCTAATCAAAGAATATTCCCCAAAATATAATACATGCCTTAAGGATGGTAAGACCTATCCTTTTATTTGTGTGACCTTAGAAGACGAATTCCCTCGTCTTCTTTTTTCACGTAGAGTAAAAAAAGGAAAATCAAAATACTTCGGTCCTTTTATCGGAAGTGCACAGGTAAGGGACACCATAGATCTTTTAGAACGCCTCTATCACATAAGAAACTGTGATAAACCAATCCGTGAAGGAAAGACATACGAACGCGCATGCCTTTATAAAGAAATGCGTATGTGCGACGCGCCTTGCATCGGCGGTATAGATAAAGAAACGTACATGAAAAATGTCGAGAAAGTTATCGGTTTTCTTAACGGCGATTATAAAGATGTACTTAATGATTTGAAATCCAAAATGGAAAAAGAAGCTTCGGAAATGAAATTTGAAGAAGCAGCATATTACAGAGATTTAATGGAAGCGGTGAGAACCGTTACCGAACGTCAAAAGATAAATAACTTAGACGGTGAAGATCGCGATATCGTAGCCATAGCCGTAGAGGACAGAGACTGTGTGGCACAGGTATTTATGGTAAGGGACGGTAAGCTTATAGGTAGAGAGCATGTCTATATAAACGTGGCAGAAGACGAAGAAAAAAGCGATATACTGAATAGTTTTATCTCTCAGTATTACAGTGGCACGCCATTTTTGCCTAAAGAGATTGTAACGGTAGAAGAACCGTACGGTAGCGAAGAACTTGAGAACTGGCTTACAAACAAGAAGGGGTCAAAGGTTATAATTCTTACACCAAAGCAAGGAAAGCATAAACGCCTCGTTGACATGGCAGCGAAAAACGCGGCACTCCTTTTAAAGAAAAATAAAGAAGAAATAAAGCGCCAGGAGGCAAAAACAATCGGTGCGATGCGAGAACTTGCAACGCTTCTTGATCTTCCGGGATTAAAGAGAGTAGAGGCATTCGATATATCGAATACCAGCGGATTTTTATCTGTAGGCTCCATGGTTGTATTTGAGGATGGTAAACCTAAAAAGAATGACTACAGAAAGTTTAGATTAAAGACTGTCGAAGGACCGAATGATTATGCTTCGATGAATGAGGTTTTGACCAGAAGATTCATGCATGGAATCGAAGAGAAGGAAGAATTAAAAGAGTCATCCTTTACGAGATTTCCGGATTGTATCTTTATGGATGGCGGAAAGGGACAAGTCCATATTGCAGAAGAAGTTTTAAGAAACTTAGGGCTTGATATCCCTGTCGCGGGAATGGTTAAAGACGATAACCACAGGACTCGCGGAATATATTATAAAGATGTCGAACTCCCGATAAATACTTCGTCCGAAGGATTTAAACTACTTACAAGAATTCAGGATGAAGCACATCGTTTTGCGATTGAGTACCATAAATCACTTCGTACGAAGAATCAGGTACATTCAATTTTGGATGATATTCCGGGCGTCGGCGAAAAGCGCCGTTTAGCCCTTCTTAAAGCCTATACTTCGGTAGAAGAAATCAAAAATGCGTCGATAGAAGAGCTTAGTAAAATCGAAGGATTTAATAAGAAGGCAGCGGAAGCGGTTTATAATTTCTTTAACAGTGAAAATGATGCATAAATTAATGTAAGCGTGTTTGCCTATTGACGGCAAGTGTGATAGAATTATCCTGTTGGAGTTTAATTTCAAGAGGTGTCTATGCAGGTATTAAAAGTAAGCGCTCTTTCTGAGCACTTTAACCTTAAAAACTACACAGAAAAAGTCGACCTTGAGAAGGCGTATATCGAAGAGCCCGATGTTAACCGTTTGGCGTTACAGCTTACGGATTTCTTTGATTTTTTTCAGGAGACCCGTGTACAGCTTATAGGTAAGGTCGAAAGCGCATATCTTGAAGAGCAGGACGAGGAAAGAAAGCGTAAGGTTTACGAGAAACTTTGCTCATATAAAGTTCCTTGCATAATCTTTTCGAGAGATATTATGCCTGATGAAAGCTTACTTAAGATTGCAGCAAGTAAGAGCATTCCGGTACTTGGAACCGGACGTGACACCAGTACATTTTTATCCGACCTTATTATCTATCTTAAGGATATGTTCGCGCCGTCAATTACGGTGCACGGCGTACTTATAGACGTCGATGGCGAAGGCGTACTTATTACCGGAGAATCCGGAATAGGTAAAAGCGAAGCGGCCCTTGAACTTATTCAGAAAGGGCATAGACTCGTTGCCGATGATGCGGTAGTTATACGAAAGATAGACGACACAACGCTTGTGGGTTCGGCACCGCCTTTAACAAAGCACTTCTTAGAGGTACGCGGTATCGGTATAATAGATGTGCAGATGATATTCGGTACGAAGTCGGTTATTGATTCACAAAGTATCGACCTTGTGATTAAGCTTACCGACTGGAACGGAGCAATTGAATTTGACCGCGTCGGATTAAATGATGAATATATAGAATACCTTGGTACAAAGGTTACATGCCAGACCCTTCCTATTAGACCGGGAAGAAATATTGCCAATATCTGTGAGGTTGCGGCAGTAAATCATAGACAAAAAAAGTTGGGCTACAATGCCGCACGTGAGCTTTACCGCCGCATGCAGGAAAATGCCGAAGAAAAAGAATAAGCCGTTAAGTCAGAATGTTTATACAGTAATGACTTCGTGATAAATTTTAAATTTCTTAAGGGGGAAAACCAAATGGAACGCAAGAATGCTTGGGAAAAGTATGACAAGAAAAGCATGAAAAAGGTTATGGACTTCGCTGAAGGCTATCGTAAGTTCATCTCCGACTGCAAGACAGAGCGCGAAAGCGTAGATGCTATCATTGAGATGGCAAAGAAAGACGGATTCAAGGATCTTGATGAAGTAATTAAGAAGAACACAAAACTTAAAGCAGGCGATAGGGTTTATGCCAACAACATGGGCAAGACTTTAGTACTTTACGTAATCGGTAAGGAGCCGCTTGAGAATGGTATGAACATCGTTGGTGCTCATCTTGATTCACCTCGTCTTGACTTAAAGCAGAATCCTATGTATGAAGATACAGGATTTACACTTCTTGATACACATTACTACGGTGGTGTTAAGAAGTATCAGTGGGTTACAATCCCGCTTGCACTTCACGGTGTAATTGCAAAGAAAGATGGATCTGTAGTTAAGATTGCTATCGGTGAGAAGCCAAATGATCCTGTATTTACAATTACAGATCTTTTAATTCACTTATCAGCAGACCAGATGGCTAAGAATGCCGCAAAGGTTATCGAAGGTGAAAGCCTTGACGTACTTATCGGTTCAATTCCTGGTCCTGAAAAGGGAAAAGATAAAAAGGATATCAAGGAGCGCATTAAAGCTAACATCCTTGAGATTTTAAAGAAAGAATACAAGATGGAAGAAGAAGACTTCTTATCAGCTGAGATCGAGGTAGTTCCTGCAGGTCCTGCACGTGATCTTGGATTTGATCGCTCAATGATCTTAGGATACGGTCATGATGACAGAGTATGTGCTTATCCTTCATACAAGGCTATGCTTGAGATTGGCACACCAAAGAGAACATCATGCTGCCTCCTTGTTGATAAGGAAGAAATTGGTAGTGTTGGTGCTACAGGTATGCAGTCAAGATTCTTCGAGAATACAGTGGCAGAGTTAATCAATCTTACAGGTAAGTATTCAGAGCTTATCTTAAGAAGATGCTTAAAGAATTCATTTATGCTTTCATCTGACGTATCAGCAGGTTACGATCCGCTCTTCCCGTCAGTTATGGAAAAGAAGAACACAGCATTCCTCGGTAAGGGCTTATGTATCAATAAGTACACAGGTTCAAGAGGAAAGGGTGGCTCTAATGATGCCAACGCTGAGTACATGGCTAAAATCAGAAAGATTTTTGATGATGCAGATGTATCATTCCAGACAGCAGAACTTGGTAAGGTAGACCAGGGTGGCGGCGGAACAATCGCTTACATCTTAGCTGAGTATGACATGAACGTTATCGACAGCGGTGTTGCAGTTCTTTCAATGCATGCACCTTGCGAGACTATAAGCAAAGTTGACCTTTACGAAGCATTACTCGGTTATGTTGCATTCTTAAAGAACGCATAAATTGAGCAATAATATAAAGGCAATCGAAAGGAGATTCTTTTGTACGAAGAATTTATAGAAGAGCTTGAAAAAGCGGCACGTACGAAAGTTTTGAATAACGAAATGATGAACAGGCACACCACCTTTAAGGTTGGTGGGCCTTGTTCACTATTTATTAATACCGAAAGTGCAAACATCCCCGAAGTTGTCGGAATATGCCGTAAAAATGCTATTCCGCACGTGATTTTGGGCCATGGTTCCAATGTGCTTTTCGGTGATAAAGGCTTTAACGGTGCAGTAATACAAATTGATCATAAAAAAGAGAAAGTTCATATATCGGCGGATAAGGTTACGGTTACCGCAGATGCGGGTGCACTTTTGTCATTTGCCGCATATAGCGCATATGATACCGGCTTATCCGGTATGGAGTGCTTATCCGGAATTCCGGGTTCTGTCGGCGGTGCGCTTTTTATGAATGCGGGAGCGTATGGCGGAGAGATGAAAGATGTGGTTGAATCTGCACTTATCCTTGATAAAGAAGGAAACGTCAGAGAAGTTTTAAAAGACGACATGGATCTTTCGTATAGACACAGCCGTTTCATGGATGATGGAGATATAATCTTATCCGTGAAATTTAAACTTACGCCGGGTGATAAAGATAAAATTAAGCTCGATATGGACGATTATAACGGTCGCCGTCGCGATAAGCAGCCGTTAAACTACCCAAGTGCGGGAAGTTTCTTTAAGCGTCCGGAGGGAAATTTTGCCGGTAAGCTTATAGAAGATGCGGGACTTAAAGGGGCATCGGTCGGAGATGCGTGCATTTCGGAAAAGCATGCGGGTTTCCTTGTTAATAAAGGTAATGCTACAGCAAAAGATATAACCGACCTTATGAAAAAGGTCCAGGATGAAGTCTATAATAAGTTTGGGGTTAGACTTGAACCTGAAGTCAAGATGATAGGCGAGTTTTAGGAGTAAAGGAATTAAATGGACGTAGTAATTCTTACCGGTATGTCCGGAGCAGGCAAAAGTACAGCATTAAAGATGATGGAAGATTTCGGGTATTATTGTATCGATAATCTTCCGATACCGCTTATAAAAAAGTTTGGTGATTCATCGGAGCTGGATACCGAGATTAAAAGAATGGCACTTGGAATAGATATAAGAAATGCCGCTCATATCGAGGATCTTATTAATGCAGTGGATTTTCTTAGAAGCAATAAAGTAAATTGCAAGATACTTTTCCTTGATGCGGATGAAGATACGCTTGTACGTCGTTACAAGGAGACAAGACGTTCGCATCCGCTCGCTATGACAGACCGTATAGAACACGGTATCCACGAAGAATTCGTAAGACTTCAGGAAATCAAAAAGGCAGCAGATTATATCCTTGATACAAGCCGCCTTTTGACACGTGATTTAAAGGCAGAACTTGAGAAGATATTTGTCCATGACAAGAGCTTCAATAACCTCTTTATAAGTGTTTTGTCCTTTGGATTTAAGTATGGAATACCGCGTGATGCAGATATGGTATTCGATGTGCGTTTCCTTCCTAATCCGTATTATGTCGAGGGATTACGTCATCTTTCGGGTAATGACAAAGAAGTGCGTGACTTTGTAATGCAGTTTAAGGAGTCACATGATTTTCTTGATAAACTCGAAGATATGGTGCAGTTTTTAATACCTAACTTTATCAAAGAAGGTAAAAGCCAGCTTGTTATAGCTGTCGGCTGTACCGGGGGAAAGCATAGGTCGGTAACCCTTGCAAATGCGTTATTCGAAAGACTTAATAATAATCAAAACGGTTCATATGGTGTAAGAGTTGAGCACCTTGATATAGGGAAAGATGCCGTAAGAAAGGGCGAGTAGATGTCATTTTCATCGAATGTCAAAGAAGAGCTTACAAGAGAAGCTGTAAAGGCAAGACATTGCCAAATAGCAGAGATTGCGGGAATATTTCAGAACATAGGAAAGATTGCCGTTAATGATGATACTGTAGAACTTACGATAACGACGGAAAATGTCGTACTTGCAAAAAGGTATTTTGAACTTACGAAAAAAGCATTCAGAGTAAGTCCGGAACTTATAGTTACAACAAGTGAGAAGCTTAAAAAGAACAGGGTTTACAAGGTTTACATAAAAGAAAAGAAAAGCGATGCGGCGATGTATGGCGCACTTAAGTGGCAGGTCAAAGAAAAAGAGCAAAAGATAGATGAGCCTGTCGATAAGCTTATAATCATGCAAAGCTGTTGCAAAAGGGCATATCTTAGAGGTGTGTTTTTGGCAGTCGGTTCCGTTACGGATCCGGGCAAGGGGTATCATCTTGAGATAGTCGTCACTAACGAGAACAAAGCGAAGCAGATAACGGACGAGTTTTTGCATTTCGGAATCGAAGTTCGAACTGTAGAAAGAAAAGGTCACATCGTCTGCTACATTAAGGAAGGCGAGAAAATCTCAGATGCACTTAATGTAATAGGGGCGCACAGCGCTCTTATGGAGCTTGAAAATGTAAGAATCATTAAAGAAGTAAGAAACGATGTCAACAGGCGGGTAAACTGCGAGACGGCCAATATCAATAAAACCGTTAACGCAGCAGTTCGTCAGGTGGAAGACATCGAGTATATAGATAAGGTTATGGGGTTAAAATCGCTTTCTCCTCAACTAAAGGAGGCAGCGGAAAAAAGGTTAATGTATCCGGAGGCTACTTTAAAGGAACTGGCGGCACTTCTCAATCCGCCTTGCGGAAAGTCGGGACTTAATCACCGACTTATGAAGATAAGTGCTATGGCAAAGGAGCTTAGAGGAGAGTAATTATGCGAAGAGAAGAAATTACGGTTACAAAGGCGTTATATGAAAATGACCGTGCCACGGCATCTCTTGTGTCATTGGCTGAGGGCTTTAAGTCGAGCATCTATATTGAGATGCCCGATAAAGTGATAAATGCCAAGAGCATCATGGGAATGATGACACTTAGTTTAAATAAAGGAACTGAGTTTGTCGTGGCAGCAGACGGTGAAGATGAAAACGAAGCAATAGATGCAATTCTTAAATTCGTGAAATAAGGAAGTGATTTTGTGTCGAGGAAAAAGTGCTTATTTGTTTTTAATCCGCATTCAGGCAAGGAGCAGATTAAAACGAGACTTTTATACATAATTGATACTTTTACCAAGGCAGGATACGACGTAGTTGCATATCCTACCCAGAAGCGCGAAGACGGATACAGAAAGATACTTGAAGAAGGCGCAAATTATGATCATATAGTATGTTCCGGCGGTGACGGAACTTTAGATGAGGCTGTTACCGGCATCATAAGAAACGGGCTTCCGGTGAATCTGGGTTATATACCGGCGGGATCGACGAATGACTTTGCACATTCGCTTGCAATACCGAAGGATATGATAAAGGCGGCTGATATTGCCGTAAACGGTGTGCCGTATGTATGCGATATCGGCAATATGAACGGTAAAGTATTTGTATATGTTGCGGCATTCGGAATATTTACGGACGTATCATATCAGACGGATCAGGGATTAAAGAATATGCTGGGCTATGCGGCATATATCCTGGAAGGCGCAAAGCGTTTAAATCAGGTCAAAACATATAAAGTAAAGATCACGACAGAAGATACGACATACGATGACGAATGGCTATACGGAATGGTTTCAAATTCTAAGTATGTAGGCGGTCGTGAGATTCTAAACGGGAAAAAGACTAAGCTCGATGACGGATTGTTTGAGCTTATGCTTGTTAGAGCTCCTAAGAATCCGATTGAGTGGAATGAGACCTTGGGTACGCTTTTGCTTGGAAGAGCTGACAATAAAAATGTATTCAGTGCTAAGACGAGTAAAGTAACTTTTGAATTCGAGGAAGAGGTTCCGTGGACCATAGACGGAGAATTCGGCGGCGCGTACAGAAATGTTACGATAATGAATGAAAAGCAGCGTCTGTCGATAATGGTAAAGAAAAAAGACTGATAGTTTTTGAATTCTAAGAGATGATTTGAGCATATACAAAAAGGGGGATTCAAAATGGAAGATACTTTATTATTAATAAGTAGCCATGAGGATGTAATAGCTGAATTCCTCGAAGCTTATAAGGGTGAGTCGTTTAAGATAGAAGTCGCAAGAAACGGCGTTGAAGCGGTAAGAATGATTGCGGCAAAGACCTATAAGGTTGTTATTACAAATATGCTTCTTAAAGATATCGACGGTTCAAAGATAGTGGCTTTTTTAAAGAAGACGTCGCCAAGAACCGTATGCATTGTTTATACGACAAAGCTTTCCATAGGACAGGTTGCGTTTTTGATAAACAAAGCCCATGTATTTAAGATATTCTTACGTCCTGCAGACTATAAGGGCGAGATGCTTGATGCGATAGAAGAAGGATTTACAAGATTCGGAGTCTTTGAAGCCGATAAGGAAGATCTTGAAACTTCGATTAAAAGAGAAGAAGAAGAGCGTATCCGTCTTGTAGAGCTTAAAAGCAATACCATGAACCGTATGGAGGCTGTAAACCTTGTGCGTAATTTCGCGGAAGTGATTTTAGACACTACTGCGGCTATAAATACGGCGTTAAATGAGACTGACAGGATGAAGTTATTGCATCTTGAGAAGAAAGTAATGATAACATCCTTGCAGGAAAGTGAGAAGAATATTGATTCTCTAATGGCGTTGGAGGTTATAATCAAAGGACATTTCTTTGAAAATGTACCGGATAAGAATTTTAACATGCTCGTGGAATCAAACCTTGTACGACTTCCGGCACACTTCGTACTTAAACTTTATATGTGCATATGGTTTCTTATTGAGTATATCAATACCATATCGAAGAAATACGAAATGAACGTCGGTATTCAGTTTGAAACCAGCACCAGATTAAGCGTCAATATGGAAGTGGTTTTACCTGAAGATACATTTATAGAAGACGGAATAGCGCCGTATGATGAAGCAGTGCGATTAATGTATGAAAAGCTTATTGCAGATAACTGCACGATGTTCGACAGAATGCATACGCCGCATCACGTAATGTATCAGTTGACGCTCGAGTCCAATGAAGAAGCGGTATTCGGATAAGTAATATAGAAAGAAAGCCGTTATAAGGCGTGTTTTTATGGCAGATAAAAAAATAGTTATAAAGGAAGGTACAAGCGAAATTGTAGAAAAGCGCTCGCGATTTATCGGACGACTTATTCCGGTATCTTCCGAAGAAGAGATAGATTTAATTATAAAAGAGACAAAAAAGAAATATTTTGACGCAAGGCATAATTGTTTCGCGTATGTGCTTGGAAATACGAAGCGTGCATCGGATGACGGTGAACCACAGGGAACTGCCGGCAAACCGATTTTGGAAGTTATTGAAAAAAATGAGCTTGCTGATTCGTTAATTATAGTGACGAGGTATTTTGGCGGAACACTTCTCGGTACAGGCGGATTGGTTCGAGCATACACACAGGCTGCGGTAGATGCATTAAACAATGCGGTAACCGGGGTAAGAAAAAGTGGTATGGCTTTTAAACTTGATATTCCGTATACGATGCTCGGTAAGGTTGAAAACTATGCGAAAAAGGGAACGGTTTATCTCCTTGAACGCGAGTTTACCGAGGGAGTAAGTATAAGAGTGCTTACGAACGAAGCGGATTTTGATACGGTAAATGAAGATTTTATTACGCTTTTTGACGGCGCGATAGAATTTAAGGACGTGGAAGAATGCTTCTATGTAGCGGCAGATGACACTGTAAGAATACTATAGATATTTATTTTGAAAAAACTAAAAAAAATGCTTGCATTAATGGTCGTCGTATTGTATAATTGCTTTTGTTGACGACATATTGGCCCATAGCCAAACGGTAAGGCAGCGGACTCTGACTCCGTCATTTTCAAGGTTCGAATCCTTGTGGGCCAGCTATAAAGGCAAGCATCATATATCTCGGTATATGGTGCTTTTTTCTTTGATTGATATTGGAAAGTGGGTTTTTTATGCTTGAACTTGGACGCATGAATAAATTGACGGTCGTAAGAACGGTTGAATTCGGAACGTATCTTGCGGAAGATAATAGAAAAGACTCGCCTCGCGTGCTTTTGCCTAAGAGCGAGAGCAACGGTACATATAAGGTTGGCGACGAGGTCACGGTATTCTTATATAAGGATTCCGAGGATAGACTTATAGCAACGACTAAGCGCCCGGATCTTTTAATGGACGAGGTCAAAGTTTTAAACGTAGCAGAAGTTTCAAAAATCGGTGCGTTTCTTAACTGGGGATTAAAGAAAGACCTTTTTCTTCCTTTTAAGGAGCAGACACGTCGCGTGAATGCGGGAGATGACGTATTGGTTCGTCTCTACATCGATAAGAGCGACAGACTTTGTGCTTCGATGCGTGGGCTTTATCATGAACTTTCAACTAACCCGCCGTATATTATAGGCGATATTGTTCACGGACGCGTATATGAGTTTTCAAATAACTTCGGATGCTTTGTTGCTGTAGACGACAAGTATTCGGCGCTTATCCCGAAGCATGAGGATCATACCAGATTAAAGATTGGTGAGATTATTGAAGCTAAGGTTGTAGAAGTTAAAGAAGACGGAAAGCTTACGCTTACCATGAGAGAAAAGGCTTATATTCAAATAGAAGAGGATAGTAAGCACGTTCTTTCCGTAATAGATGAGTACGCGGGAGTGTTACCTTTTAACGATAAGGCACCTGCAGAGATTATTATGCGCGAAGTAGGATTATCCAAAGCTGCATTTAAGCGTGCTGTCGGACATCTTTACAAAGAGCGTATAATAGAAATAACGGATAAAGCGATACGTAGAATCAAATAGCTTTTTCCTAAAACTAAAGCTTATAAGTTGATTTATTCAACTTACAAATATATGTATACAAATGGAGGATTTACATTATGAAAAAAGTTATAAGCACAACAAAGGCACCTGCAGCTATAGGACCTTATTCACAGGCAATCGAAGTTAACGGAAGGATCTATACATCAGGTATGATTGCTATAAACCCTGAGACAGGTGAGATTCCTGAAGATTTAATAGCACAGGCCACACAGGCATTCACAAACCTTAAGAACCTTCTTGAGGCAGCAGGCACAAGCCTTGACAATGTTGTTAAGACAACAGTATTCATTAAGGATATGAATGATTTTGCAAAGATCAATGAGGAGTACAGCAAGTTCTTTACAAAGGACTTCCCGGCAAGAAGCTGTGTAGAAGTAGCACGCCTTCCGAAGGATGTATTGCTGGAAATTGAGGCAGTTGCTATAAAGGCATAAAGCCTTTATAGCAACGATATGGCAAGACCCCGAAGGTGTCTTGTCCGGCGTAGCCGGATTCGAAGGCAGGGTACATATACTGCCTTTGAACCTTTATAGCAGAGAGAAACAAGGGAGAAATTATGAATTATAGTAAGAAAAATGCTACGAAGAAGCGTAAGCGCGTAATGTCTAAAAAAGCGCAGATTACACATCGCTTTCTTCTCGTGTTTGGAAGAGCGTTTTTAATAGGTGTATTCGTATTGGCAATAATCGGTTGCTGTGCGGGATTCGGTATATATAAAGGAATCCTTGCGTCCGCACCGAGCGTTGACTCTATCGATGTATCGCCTACGGGATATTTGTCAAAGGTTTTCGACAGCGAGGGTAATGAAATAGACACTCTCGTATCTGCCGGTGCAAACAGACAGTATGTTACCATTGACAAGATACCGAAGAACCTTCAGCATGCTTTCGTTGCAATTGAGGACGAGAGATTCTATCAGCATAACGGAATCGATTTAAAAGGTATTGTAAGAGCAGGTTTCATCGCACTTAAAAACGGCGGTGCGACGCAAGGTGGTTCTACCATCACACAGCAGCTTTTGAAAAACAACGTATTTACGGACTGGGTTAACCAGAAATCGTTCTTCCAGAAGGTAAAGCGTAAGATTCAGGAGCAGTATCTTGCAATACAGCTTGAAAAGAAAGTAAATAACAAAGACTGGATAATGGAGAATTACTTAAATACCATTAACCTTTCGCAGAACACCTTAGGTGTTCAGGCTGCAAGTCTTCGTTATTTCAATAAGGACGTATCGGAGCTTACGTTGTCGGAGTGTGCGGTAATCGCAGCGATAACCAAAAATCCTGAAGGGAACAACCCGATAAAGCATCCTGAGAAAAATAAGAAGCGTAAAGATACGGTTCTTAAGAAGATGTATGAGCAGGGCTATATTACCGAGAAAGAGTATAAGGAAGCCAAAGCCGACGACGTATATTCAAGAATCCAGGAGATTAACCAGCTTGTTGATACTACATCATCTTCTTATTTCGTAGATGAAGTCGTAGAGCAGGTTGTGGAAGACCTTATGAAGATTAAAGGTTATTCCGAGGCTCAGGCTTATAAGCTTGTATACAGCGGCGGTTTGCAGATTTATACTACGCAGGATGCAAGAATCCAGAAGATTATGGAGACTGCACTTTCAGATCCTGAAAACTATCCGGGCGAACTTATATATATCAATTGGCATATTAAGTATACCGACAATGAAGGCAAAAGCGTTGCTTTTTCCGAGCAGGACATCTTAAAGTATTATAAAGAGCGTAAGAGCAAGAAGTATTCGCTTGATTATGAAAGCGAAGAAGCAGCTGCAGAAGCAATCGCACAGTTTAAGGTAGATTATGTAACTGAGTTCGGCGGCGAATTCGATGATGCATCGGAATCGGTACTTTACGTACCTCAGCCGCAGGCATCCATGACTATAATCGACCAGTATACCGGTGAGGTCAAAGCTATGGTCGGCGGACGTGGCGAGAAGACCGGTAGAATGACACTTAACCGTGCTTCAAATACCTATAGACAGCCGGGTTCAACCTTTAAGGTGCTCGCTGCATATGCACCTGCACTTGACTCTTTGGGCAAGACATTGGCGTCTGTACAGGATGATGCTCCGCATATGAAGACAGACGGAACACCGCTTAAGAACTACGATAAGAAGTATCGTGGATTTACATCTTACAGAGAAGGTATATACGATTCAATCAATATCGTGGCTGTAAAGACCTTGGAAGAGGTTACGCCGCAGGTAGGATACGATTATTTGCTTAATTTCGGTTTTACCTCGCTTTCGACTCAGGATATCGTCCAGGTACTTTGCCTTGGTGGTATCACAAAGGGTGTTTCAAACTTAGAGCTTTGTGCAGCATATGCTACAATTGCAAATCATGGTACATATACTAAGCCGAAGTTCTATACCAAGATACTTGACAGAAAAGGAAATGTACTTATAGATAACAGTGTTTCCCAGACACATACGGTATTAAAGGAAACAACGGCATGGCTTCTTACAAACGCCATGCAGGATACTTTGACAAAGGGTACGAGCCCTCGTGCCGCATTCTCGGGAATGAGTATCGCAGGTAAGTCAGGTACCACATCAAATAACAGAGATGCTCTTTTTGCAGGATTTACGCCATATTATACATGCGTTGCATGGGGTGGATATGATGACAATACTGTAATGAAGTCAACCGGATACGTAAAAGATATCTGGAAGATAGTAATGAGTAAGGTCCATGAAGGACTTGAAGATGTGGGATTCCCAATGCCTGAAGGTATACAGAAGGTTGCAATATGCTCGAAGTCGGGACTTTTACCTATTGAGGGTGTATGCGATCACGATCCCAGAGGAAACTGTGTAAGAGAAGAATACTTTGCAGTGGGAACAGTTCCTACGGAATATTGTAATCATCATATAGGAGTTAATATTTGCCGTGCATCGGGTAAGATTGCGACGGAATATTGCCCGCAATATCTTATTTCATATAAGGTATATATCATAGGCGGAACGCCGGAGACGGCAGACGGACCGTATCTTGCACCGGAAAATTTTGAAAACGATGTATGTGATATTCACGGACCGGAAGCACCTAGTGATGACGATGATGATACGATAGAGGACGATCATTTTGATAACTAACCTTTAAGTTGAAGGAATTCATGTTAAATAATATTAATGCATTCGAGAAACGGCGTATTTACGCCGTTTCTTTTGCTTCTTCACAGAAAAATCAATTTGTTTTTTGTGAAGAAAAAAAAGGTGCTTTTCAAATTCCTTGACAATTTTCTTAAAATGTATATAATGAAAATTGTAACAGTTGTAATAAATTCGTAATAACTTAAAAGATTACGGAATGAAACGAGGTAGGATATTGATGAAGAAATTTGCAGCAAGACTTGCAGCACTTGGATTAGCTACAACAGTAGTAGTAAGTGCATTTCCGGCAAGCAGCGAAGCGTCTTGCGTCGCAGGAGTTTTTAACTCTATACCATTATCAGCTACGACAGAAGAAAGAGACTCATTGTCCGCAGGCGTTAATGCTTTATTTGGCGGATATATATATGCAACGGCACAGGTTAATGTTAATAACTTTACAATGGTTGCTTCAACCGAAGACACAGATGCTTACAGAGAACAGATGATGAAGGAAGCAGCTAAGGTTGATTCCGAGGATATAAGTAATCTCGGTGTAGTTACGGTTGATACCGCAGCTAACGTAAGAACAGCTCCTACAACAGATGCGTCTGTTGCAGGTAAGGTATACGATAAGAACGTAGTTACCATTCTTACAATGGAGAATGGCTGGTATAAGATCGAGTCGGGTAACTTAAAGGGATATTTAAGATCTGATTTCTTACTCGTCGGTAACGGCGAAGCTTTGAAGTCGGCAGGAACAAGATATGCTACTATAAATGTTGACGGTTTAAGAGTCAGAAAAGAGCCTTCACTTGATGCAAAGGTTCTAGGCAATGTTGCAAAGGGCGAAGATATAGTAGTGCTTGATGAAAAAGACGGATTCGTTAAGGTTTCCATAGAAGAAGGCGATGGCTGGGTTTCAACAGATTATGTAACACTTCATACAGAGTATACATTCGGTGAGACACTCGAAGAGGAAAAGGCTCGTCTTAAGAAGGAAGAAGAAGAACGTGAAAAAGCACGTCGCGCAGCAAGAAGACGTTCAGGCGGCGGTGGAAGCGGAAGCGAAGATTATGTAATTCCTGAAGGCGGCGACGGAGCAGCAGTTGCTTCATTCGCATTACAGTTCGTAGGTAATCCTTATGTATGGGGCGGAAGCTCACTTACAAGAGGTACTGATTGCTCAGGATTCGTAATGAGCGTATACAGACAGTTTGGTATTTCGTTACCGCATTCTTCTACATCACTTAGAAGAGTAGGTTATTCGGTAAGCGTAGATGAGATAAAGCCGGGTGACATCGTATGTTATTCAGGCCACGTAGCAATCTATATCGGCAACGGACAGATTGTACATGCATCAAACCGTCGTGATGGAATTAAGGTTTCGAGATTTAACTACAGACGTATCATTTGTATAAGAAGAATCTTCTAATTGTATTTAGTATTTAAGGGCCCGACCTTTTGGTCGGGCCTTATTAATTCTCAAACAGATGAATATGTGATAAGAAATCCGCTAAATGACGCTTAAGCTTTATGATTTTTGTCAAGCATAAAATGATTAAATCTAGACTTTCATAAATATGACGAAAATTGACAAAATTGAGAAAGGGTATTGAAAAACAATTTTCATATTTTATACATAACTCGATGAAAAAGAATGCCGAAAATAGACTTATGCACGGACTTATCCACTTTATCCACTAAATCTACAGGGCTAATTGTTAAAAAATCGCATAAACAAATGAACGTTTGTTTTGTGCAATCTGTATAAAAAACAACCAAAACGGAGTGAATTTTGCTTTTGCTGTTGACAATTCAATTGAAAACCCAAAACATGTATATTTGATAAATATTCAGAATATTATGTTTTGCTTTATTTTCCGCTGATTTTCGTATATAGTATAAGTTGGAGTTGGTAATTTTATATGTAAAAGCAGTGCATAATTTGTTGAACTTGTATAAGAATTACAACATGCGTTTTAAGCGGTAAGGGAGAAGACAAAATGATTTCGAATCAGATATTGCAGAATACTATTGAGGGATTAAAGGCAATCACTAAGGTTGACCTTGGAGTGCTTGACCCTGACGGAAGGGTGCTCGCAACTACATTTAAGGATATTGATGCAAGTACATCATATGCGTCACCGTTTGTTAAGTCTCAGGCTGAAAGTCAGATGGTCAGTAACTTTCAGTTCTTTAAGATATTCGATGAATATCAGCTTGAATATGTGCTGGTAGCACGTGGAACTACAGAAGAGATAACTATGATCGGACGTATTGCGTGCCTTGAAGTGTCGAACCTTATAGTTGCATACAAGGAAAGATTTGATAAGGATAATTTTGTTAAGAATCTTCTTTTGGATAACCTGTTATTGGTTGATATTTATAACAGGGCTAAGAAGCTTCATATAGATAATCAGATTCCGCGAGTTGTATTTTTGGTAGAAACAAAGTATCGCGAAGGTAACGATATGGAGTTACTTCGAAGCGTATTTGGTGCAAGAAACAAGGATTTCGTAACTGCGGTAGACGAGAAAAACGTTATAATAGTTAAGGAAGTTGAGAATAATGAGTCGTTGGATGATTTAAGAAAGATAGCGACTTCAATTCTTGATGTTCTTGGTCCTGACAGTAATGCGCGAATTGCATACGGTAGCGTTGTGCCGGAATTAAAGGAAGTATCTAAGTCCTATAAGGAAGCACGTACTGCTTTGGACGTTGCAAAGATATTCTTTGAGGAGGAGCGCGTTATAGCTTATGCGAGCCTTGGAATAGGAAGACTTATATATCAGCTTCCTATGTCACTTTGCAAGATGTTTATAAAAGAAATATTTGGAAAGATAAATGCCAACGAGTTCGATCAGGAGACTTTGATGACAATCAATAAATTCTTTGAGAATAATCTTAACGTCTCCGAGACATCGCGTCAGCTTTATATCCATAGAAATACGTTAGTATACAGACTTGATAAGCTGCAAAAGATTACAGGTCTTGATCTTCGCGTATTCGAGGATGCGATAACCTTTAAGATCGCACTTATGGTTGTTAAGTATATGAAATATATGGATTCATTGGAGTATTAAAATGATAACACTTACTCATGTAACAAAATGTTATACCGAGGGCATTCCTGCTTTAAATGATATCAATATAGATATCGAAGAAGGCGAGTTCGTCTTCATAGTAGGTAATTCCGGATCCGGTAAATCTACGTTTTTAAAACTTTTAACTAAAGAGTTGGAGCCGTCAAGCGGTCAGATAATAGTTAACGGAACGAACCTTAAAAAGCTTCGTCAAAGACGTGTTCCGTTGTACAGAAGAAATATCGGAATGGTTTATCAGGACTTCCGTTTGTTGAAGGACAGAAATGTCTATGAGAACGTCGCATTTGCACAGCGTGTAATAGAGCGTTCGCCAAGACAGATTAAAAAGGAAGTACCGCTTATGCTTTCCATGGTAGGACTTGCAGCTAAGTATAGGTCTAACCCGAAGCAGTTATCCGGTGGTGAGCAGCAGCGTGTGGCTATTGCGCGTGCACTTATAAATAAGCCGAAGATCTTGCTTGCGGACGAGCCGACAGGTAACTTGGACCCAAGTAATGCGTGGGATATCATGAATCTTCTTGATTCTATAAACGCCCGCGGTACGACGGTTGTTGTTGTAACACATAACATGGAAATAGTTAAGGCTATGAATAAGAGGGTCATTACTCTTAAAAAGGGTGTGATGGTAAGCGACGAGCTTCCGGGTGAGAGTAATGCATAAGATAAGCACATATATCTATACCCTTAAGCAAGGCATTATAAACATCGGTAAGAATAAGATGTTCTCGCTTGCATCTGTTGCAACGATGTCGGCTTGTATATTTCTCTTCGGAGTTTTTTACTCGATAGTTGCTAACTTTACGAATACCGTAAAAGGTGCCGAGGAAAAAGTGGCTATTACCGTATTCTTTGATGAAGATATGGAAGAAGATGCTATCAAAGCCATAGGCGAGCAGATAAAAAAACGCCCTGAAGTATCAAAGATAGTATTTGTAAGTGCAAAAGAGGCTTGGGAATCATATAAAGAGATTTATTTTGAAGGTAATGAAGAATTATCTGCGGGATTTGAAGATGATAATCCGCTTGCAAATTCTGCAAACTATCAGATATATTTAAGCGACGTTTCAATGCAAAAGACGTTGGTTAAATATATAGAAGGAATGGATGGCGTGCGCCAGGTTAATAAATCCGATGTCGTAGCCAATACTTTGTCCGATTTTAATAAGTTACTCGGATATATTTCTGCAGCGATAATAATAATTCTTTTACTTGTTGCGGTATTCCTTATAAGCAATACTATCATGGTCGGTATAAATGTCCGTCGTGATGAGATTGCGATTATGAAACTTATAGGCGCGACAGACTTTTTTGTAAGAGAACCGTTTATCATTGAGGGAATTCTTATCGGACTTATGGGATCGTTAATCCCGCTTGGAATATTATATTTCATGTATGGAAATATAGTAGGATATATTGTCGAGCACTTTGTATTCTTAAATAATATTATGAAGTTCTTGCCTAGCCATACGGTATTTAAGACACTTACTCCGACGGCACTTATACTCGGTGTCGGAATCGGATATCTCGGAAGCCGTATAACAATAAAGAAGCACCTTAAAGTTTGATAGAAAATATCAGACAGATAATAATTTCTAAAAGGACAATAATTTTATGAATAACGAATTTGAAAATAATGAGAAAGTAGAAACAGAAGAAATAGAAGAAGTACAGGACATCTTAAATACAAATACGGACGACCTTGTGGATGAATATAAAAGACCTGAAGTAAAGAAAGAAAAGAAGAATCGCGGCGGATTCGGACGCGGACTTTTCTTTGGAATAGTTATTACACTTCTTGTAGTTACACTTGCGGGTGTTATTGCTTCATCTTATATAAGAAGACAGGGACTTGTACTTACAACATATAAACTTGATGAAAACCTGACAGGACATTTGCTTTCACAGCAGATGGAGGAAAAAGTGTCAGAGATTTTGTCTGCGCTTTCTGCATATTATTATGAGGATATTGATTCCGATAAGGTTGCAGAAGGTATGTTTAAGGGAATAGTTGATTCCCTTGGCGATAAATATACAGTTTACTACACTGAAAAAGAGTATCAGGATTTCATGATGGATACACAAGGTGTTTATTATGGAATAGGTGCACTTCTTTCACAGGATAAGACAACACTTGTTATTACTATAGATACGGTATATAAGGGATCACCTGCAGAAGAAGCAGGTTTACAGTCTGGAGATATAATTGTATCTGCCGACGGCATAGCTGCGGAGGGACAGGAGTTATCTTCATTTGTTGAGAATATCCGTGGCGCAGAAAATACAAAGGTGACTCTTGTTATTAATCGTAACGGCGAAGAGATGACTTTTGAAGTTACAAGAAGAAAGGTAGATGTGCCTACTATCGAATCGGCAATGCTTCCTGATAATATCGGATATATCAGAATCACACAGTTTGACGAAGTTACAGCACCGCAGTTTAAGGAAGCTTTAAACGGATTAAAGAAAGACGGTATGGAAGCTTTAATCGTTGATGTAAGAAGTAACCCGGGCGGATTACTTTCTTCCGTAACAGAGATTTTGGATGAGCTTTTACCTGAAGGATTACTTGTATATACAGAAAACAAGAGCGGTCAGAGAGTGGAGTACAATTCCTACAAGGGTGAACTTGGTAAGCCTATGTGCGTACTTGTAAACAGTAACTCTGCATCTGCATCGGAGATTTTTGCGGGAGCAATAAAGGATTACGAGTACGGAACTCTAATCGGAACAAATACTTTCGGTAAGGGCATCGTACAGGGAATCGTGCCGTTTAGAGACGGAAGTGCGATTAAGGTTACAACTTCAAGATATTATACGCCAAAGGGTAATTATATCCATGGTGTAGGTATAGCACCTGATATCGAGCTTGAGTATGAGTTTTTAGGCGGAGAGAATGACAAGTATGATTATTCCTTAGATAATCAGATACAAAAGGCAGTAGAAGTTTTAAAAGAAAAAATGGGCAAATAAGAAGCGGCTTAAAAATAACCGCGAATAGCTTATATTAAGAAAGCCGGTGAGTTTTTGGTAGAATTAGATAACATAAAGGCGAAAATTATGCCTTATGAAACACCATTAAAAGAATTGAGGGATTCACTTTGACCTCGACAACAAAGGCCAAAGGATTGTTGAAATAGAAAAGACCATGGAAGAAGCGGGATTTTGGGACGATCCTGAAAAAGCAACCGCTCTTACCAAGGAATTATCGACTTTAAAGGAAGATATGGATAAGTTTAAGCGTTTGGAGACTTCCTTTGAAGATATAAAGGTTCTTCTTGAAATGGGATATGAAGAAGAAGATCCTGACATGGTTAAAGAAATAGAACGTGAAGCGGATGAATTCGTAGCTTCATATGATTCACTTTATTTAAAGACGCTTCTTTCGGGCGAATTTGATGCGAATAATGCTATTCTTAAACTTAATGCGGGAGCAGGCGGTACGGAGTCATGTGACTTTAACCAGATGCTTTACAGGATGTATTCAAGATGGGCAGAGCGTCACGGCTTTACGATGGAAGTAATTGATTACCTTGACGGAGATGAAGCGGGAATAAAGTCCATTACTTTTGAAGTTAAAGGCGAGAATGCCTACGGATATTTAAAGTCTGAGCGCGGTGTGCATCGCCTGGTTCGTATATCACCGTTTAATGCGGCAGGAAAGCGACAGACATCGTTTGTATCTTGCGACGTTATGCCGGATATCGAAGAAGATCTTGATATTGAGATTAAAGATGAAGATATAAGAATAGATACGTATCGTTCAAGTGGTGCGGGCGGACAGCATATCAATAAGACATCGTCAGCCATCCGTATCACGCATTTCCCTACAGGAATCGTGGTACAGTGCCAGAACGAGCGCTCACAGCATATGAATAAGGACAAAGCGATGCAGATGCTTAAAGCAAAGCTTTATCTTTTGAAACAAAAGGAAAATGAAGAATATCTTTCCGATATAAGAGGCGAGATATCCGAGAACGGATTCGGAAGCCAGATACGTTCCTACGTATTACAGCCTTATATGATGGTTAAAGACCATAGAACTCAGGCAGAAACGAGTAATGCGCAAGGTGTACTTGACGGAGATATAGATCTTTTCATAAACGCTTATTTAAAGAGCGTATCGTTAGGAAACGGTAAGAATAAAGGAGAATAAAATGCTTCTTGTTAAAAAATTCGGCGGAACATCGGTTGGAAATACCGATAAGATAAAGAATGTAGCAGCAAAGATTGCTAAAGAATATAAAGCGGGAAATGATTGTATCGTAGTTTTATCTGCAATGGATCAAAGTACGGATGAGTTATTAACCCTTGCACATGAAATCAATATGGATCCACCGACTCGTGAGATAGATGCTTTACTTTCTACGGGCGAGCAGGTATCTGTAGCGCTTATGTGTATGGCACTTGATGCGTTATCGGTTCCATCTGTATCATTAAATGCATTTCAGGTTTCAATGCATTCTACAGGAAATCATACAAATGCGAGACTTAAGAAAATCGATACCGAGCGTATACGACACGAGCTTGATGGCCGTCGCGTAGTAGTTGTCACGGGATTCCAGGGCGTAGATAGTTATAATGATGTAACAACAATAGGCCGCGGAGGTTCCGATACTACGGCGGTAGCACTTGCAGCAGCGCTTCATGCGGATGCCTGCGAGATTTACACGGATGTAGACGGTGTATATACGGCAGATCCTCGTATCGTGCCTAATGCGAAAAAGTTAAATGAAATCACCTACGACGAGATGCTTGAGCTTGCATCAATCGGTGCACAGGTACTTCATAACAGGTCCGTAGACCTTGCAAAGAAGTACGGTGTAACTCTTGTCGTTCGTGACAGTCATAAAGATGTTGAAGGAACTTTTGTCAAGGAGGTTTGCAAAATGGAGAGTATGCTCGTAAGCGGTGTAGCAGCCGATAAAAATACATGTTGCCTTACATTATGCGGTGTGCCGGATATGCCGGGATATGAATATAGGATATTTGATCTTTTATCAAGTAACTCAATCCCTGTAGATGCGATACTTCATACTGCAGCTGTTAACGATACTATAGATATTTCAATATGCGTATCAAGAGATTGCGCACCAAGAGCTGAGGCTCTTTTAAAGGATAATGCGGCAAATCTTAAGATTAAGGAAGTATCCGTAGATAATCATGTTGCAAAGATTTCGATAGTAGGCGCCGGAATCCAGAGTAATCCGGGCGTTGCAACAAAGATGTTCGAGGCTTTGTTTAATTCGAATATCAATATTAAGATGACGTATACAAGTGAGATAAGAATTACTGTTCTTATTGATGAGATAGATATGGAAAAGGCCGTAAGAGCTATTCATGAAAAGCTTTTAGGCGAATAAAGGAGAAAATTATGGATTACCAGATGTCACCGACAAAAAGAACACCGATAGATCCGGCTAAAAGCCCGCTTTCAGATGTGGCTTTCGTTCTTTCAATAATTGGAATTTTCTGCACGCCTGTGCCGTTCTTTGGATTCTTCGGACCGGCACTTGCAATAATACTTGCAAATTTGGGACGTGGCAAAGAAATGCAGTTTGTAAAGAAGGGTAAAGCTGCTTTTATAATAGGTATTATCGGACTTATTTTGGCAGCAGCTATTCTTGCGTTTGAAATTTATGAGTTTATCCTTTCTATTCAGGGCGGAAGCTTTGAGGCTACAATGGAAAACTTTATGGAATTATTACTTCAGGTAGAGGGGAGATAACGGGCAATGAATAAGAAATGCAGTGAATTAAAAAGATTGTCACGTGCGGGACTCCTCGGTAATTTCCCGATAGTAATATGTGCGTATGTGCTTGTAAGTGCGATAGTAAACATAGTAACAAGAGTATTTACGCTTCCTGTATCTAATCTTTACGAAGAGTATTATATGGATTTTATCATGGGTGAGCGTGTGACGATGCCGGAGATAACCGAGCTTCCTATAAGCTGTTATGTCGGACTTGCCGCAGTTATTGTGGTATCGATTATATCAACGGTACTTTATGCGGGCATAGCAAGAATTCAGCTTAACCTTATGCGTGGTGAGAAGTTTGGCATAGGCTATGTATTCGGAGAATTCCGTCATAGACCGGATAGATACATAGTAGCGGCACTTTTAAAGATAGTTATATCACTTTTCTGCTATCTTCCGGGACTCGTGTTCTACATACTTGCGGTTCTTAATATTGAAGAAAGCATCTTCCTTGTATATATGATGGTTTCAATCGTAGCGATGATAGTAGGAATGATTCTTGATATATTCTTCAGGATTAAGCTTATGCTTTCGACATATTTACTTGTTGATAACGAGAACTTATCCGCGGTTAATTCGTTCAAGGACAGCTTTGATTTCATGAATGGTCACGTACTTCGCGCAGTTTACATATACTTAAGCTTTATCCCGATGACGCTTCTTACTATCCTTACATTTGGACTCGGTGGACTTTGGGTACAGCCTTATATGGAAGGAACGTTTGTGAACTTTTACCTCGATGTAATCGGTGAATTTAAGCGTATACAGGAAGAGGAGCGTCGCCTCGATGAGGAGATGGGACCGTCTTTTGAGACATATGTCTAGGTAAAAGCGTATAGTTTAAAGATAATTAATTCGGAACTTATTTAAAGTATAGGAGTAAGTAAATGGATATAAATGCTACCATAGCTAAAGAATTAGGCATCAGAAAAGAACAGGTAGAAGCGACGGTTCGTTTAATTGACGAGGGCAATACCATACCATTTATCGCACGTTACAGAAAAGAAGTAACGGGCGCGCTAAACGACGAAGTTTTAAGAAACCTCTACGACCGTCTTATGTATCTTCGTGCATTGGAAGAGAAGAAAGCACAGGTTATTGCGTCAATCGCTGAGCAGGGAGTACTTACAGAAGAATTAAAGAAAGCAATACTTGATGCCACAACGCAGGTTGCGGTTGATGATTTGTATCTTCCGTATAGACCGAAGCGTAGAACCCGCGCTACAATCGCGAAAGAAAAGGGCTTAGAGCCTTTGGCCAATCTTATACTTTTACAGCAGAATAAAGAGCCGATAGAAAAGATTGCAGAAAGTTATATTAATCCTGAAAAGGAAGTAAACACAGTAGAAGATGCGATAAACGGTGCAAAGGATATAATCGCGGAAGGTATTTCCGAGAATGCGGATTATCGTGCATATATCAGAGATTACACAGTAGAGCACGGACAGGTTGTCTCAAAAGCAAAGGATACACAGACGTCGACAGTATATGATACATATTATGACTTTACGGAACCTGTAAAGAAAATCTTAGGACATAGAATCCTGGCAATTAACCGTGGTGAAAACGAAAAGGTTTTAACTGTTAAGATTGCGGTTGATGAGACTAGAGTTATAGAGCATATTTGTAAAGATATAATTAAAAATGAAGTAAGCGTTGAGGCACCGATTTTACGTGAGGCTATAGAAGATGCATATGACAGACTTATTGCACCGTCGATTGAACGCGAAGTCAGAAATATGCTTACGGAAAAGGCGGAAGACGGAGCAATTAAAGTATTCGGTGAAAATCTTTCGCAGTTACTTATGCAGCCGCCTATTCAGGGTAAGGTTGTACTTGGCTGGGATCCTGCGTTTAGAACGGGTTGTAAACTCGCAGTAGTAGATGAGACGGGTAAGGTAATCTTTACGACGGTTATTTTTCCTACTGCACCGCAGAACAGAGTAGAAGAATCAAAGAAGATATTAAAGGATATAATCCATAAATATCACGTAAACCTTATATCGGTTGGAAACGGTACCGCATCACGTGAATCGGAGAGAGTTATTGCAGACTTAATCTCTGAACTTGATGTACCGGTATCGTATGCTATAGTAAACGAGGCCGGAGCTTCCGTATATTCCGCAAGTAAGCTTGCGACGGAAGAGTTCCCGAATTTCGATGTGGGACAGCGAAGTGCCGCATCTATCGCGCGTCGTTTACAAGACCCATTGGCAGAACTTGTAAAGATAGAGCCAAAGGCCATCGGTGTCGGACAGTATCAGCACGATATGAACCAGAAGAAGCTCGGCGAAGCTTTAAACGGTGTGGTTGAGTGTTGTGTAAACAAGGTCGGTGTAGATTTAAATACCGCATCGGCACCGCTTTTATCCTATATTTCCGGAATATCGGGTACGATAGCAAAGAACATCGTGGCATATAGAGAAGAAAACGGACGTTTTAAAACGAGAGAAGAATTAAAGAAGGTAAGTAAGTTAGGACCTAAGGCGTTCGAGCAGTGTGCGGGATTCATGAGAATTATAGGCGGTGACGATCCGCTTGATTCTACCGCAGTGCATCCTGAATCTTATGCGGCAACACGTGCACTTTTAAATAAGCTTGGTGTAGAGCTTTCCGAAATCGGTTCCGCAAAAGTTATGGAGCAGACGAAAAAGATTAAAGATTATAAGGCACTTGCAGAAGAGCTTAATGTCGGTGAGTATTCATTAAAGGATATTGTTGCGGAACTTGATAAGCCGGGACGTGACCCTAGACTTTCTGCACCGGCACCGATTTTAAGACAGGATGTAATGGAACTTACAGACCTTAAGGAAGGCATGGTGCTTAAGGGCACAGTTCGTAACGTAATAGACTTCGGTGCGTTTGTCGATATCGGAGTACATCAGGACGGACTTGTACATGTATCGCAGATGTCGGATCGTTACATTAAGCATCCGCTTGATGTAGTATCTGTAGGCGATATTGTAGATGTAAAGGTAATGAGCGTAGACTTAAATAAAAAGAGAATCCAGCTTACCATGAAAGGAATTAAGAATGGACAGTAACGAGAAGATTTCATTTGATGTGAAATTAAGCCCAAAGGACGTTTTTAAATTCAATATGTATCATAATTACAGAAGGGTGCAGCCTTATATATACCTGGTACTTGGTGTAGCGGTAATGGTTATCGCCATTATAAATGCCGGAAAGTTTGACACTACATCAACGCTACTTTATATACTTTTAGGCTTTATGCTTGCGGCATATAATCCGGTGAGTTTCTTTGTAACGTCTAAGTTTCAGGCGTCGGAAGCAGGCCCTTTGGGTAAGTCTATGAGATACGTATTCGATGATATGGGAATCACGGTATCATTTACAGATGATGAGGAAAAAGCGACAGCAGGCGAGGGCGTGGACTCCGGTAATATAGATTCACTTCGCAGTAAGATTTCTTATAACGAGATTTATAAAGTTAAGGAATCGGGAAGCGCAATCTATATTTATACTTCAAATCGTAATGCATCCATCTTACCGAAAGATAAAATAGGTAGCAACTTAGATGCGGTGCGGGAACGCTTAAAACTCAAATAGGAGTAATTATATGATATATGAAACAAACTCGCCGGAGGAGACTTTTGCCTTAGGTAAGGCATTAGCTGAAAAAGCATCTGCCGGTGATGTATTTACCTTAAACGGGGACCTTGGTGTCGGAAAGACTGTATTTACACAAGGCTTTGGTGCGGGACTTGGAATAAAAGAGCCTATAAATTCACCGACATTTACAATCTTACAGGTATATGATGAAGGTCGACTCCCGTTATATCACTTTGATGTCTACAGAATCGGCGATCCTGATGAGATGGATGAAATCGGATTCGAGGAATATGTTTACGGTGACGGAGTGACGCTTATCGAATGGGCGAATTTAATCGAAGATATTTTGCCTAAGAAATTAACGGCGGTTACTATAGAAAAAGATTTAAGTAAAGGATTATCTTATAGAAAGATAACCGTGGAATAGTTAAACAAGGATTGATTGTTTTATGAAAATACTTGGAATAGAAAGCTCCGGAACGGTCGCATCTGTTGCGTTATATGATGACGGTAAGATTGTAACGGAATATACAACCAATTTTAA
>JAFRZM010000022.1 GCA_017442585.1 Lachnospiraceae bacterium
GGATAGAACTCTCTAAAAAAGTTTATCCTAACAATTACTTGCTAGCCTCATCACATAGCGAAGCTATGTGATAAAAAATTCATCCGAATTTTTATACTGTTTGTTTAAAAGTTTCTTTTCGCAATCCAAATCCAACAAACTAGATTTGAATCGATTCTCTTAGAACTTTCAAGGTTATTTCATTGTTCAGTTTTCAAAGAACTTGTTTTAAATTGCTGTCCGTTCATCGCGTCAGCTTTTATATATTATCACGGTAGAAAGCATCTGTCAACAAGATTTTTCAACTTTTTTCAACTTTTTTTCTATTGAATTTCTCCGTCTCCAAATCAAGCCTTTTTCCTGCCTTTATAAGGTCTGCTTCTGTCGCCTGCCAGCACCAGTTTCTATCGACGCTTCCCGGTGTATTCATGCGCGCATTGTTATCAAGCATCGCAGCATCTTGGAGCGGTACTATAACTACCTTCGCGTCCGACTCATACACTCGGTCCATCAAGATATCAAATACACGCGTTATTTCCTTAGAAATCTTATCGGAAATCTCCTCAGCATCATCCTCGCATCCATCGGCATCGACAACGCCCTTTACCAGATTATCCTTTATAAAGGAATAAAGCATTTCGTTGTCATGCGTACCGGTATATGCGATTCTGTCAGGCTTACATGTGTAATCATATATATTACCGTCAAAAAACTGTAGCACACTCATCCCGGAGAAATCAAATTCCTTCATAAGCTTTTTAACCGCATATGTTATGAAGCCCAGATCTTCCGCAATAAAAGGAAGCGGTCCGTATCGCTCATGCGCAGCCTTTAGAACTTCTTCACCCAAGCTCTTACGCCACATACCCTTAATCGCCTTTTCATTTACAGGTATCGAGAAGTACGCCTCGTAGCCTCTGAAATGATCAAGCCTCGTATAATCATATAAATGCATCATGCGCTCAAAACGCTCCATGAACCACTTAAAGCCCGTCTCCTTATTCTTCTCCCAATCATACAGTGGATTGCCCCACTTTTGACCATCCTCCGAAAAATAATCAGGCGGAACCCCGGCAACTTCCTTCGGATATCCGGTTTCATCAAGTAAAAATAACTCCGGATTTGCCCACGTATCCGCAGACGACGTCGCAACATACATAGGGATATCGCCTATAATCTTAATGCCGTTCGCATTTGCATATTCCTTAAGCTTAGACCATGTTATGTCAAACAAATACTCACGATAAGCATAGTAATCCGCCTCGCGTGACCTTAATACATCGTCATACAAACTATCGGAGTACTTCCTTAAACCTTCATCCCACGTCTGCCACGCAGCGTCTTCGAATTCGCGTGACAGTGTCAAAAACATCGCGTAGCTTTTAAGCCAGAATTTATTTTCTTCCTTATATTCATTAAATCGAGGATTATCCTTGTCACACTTATAAAGGGCACGAATCTTTTCTTCGTCCATTCCGAGTAACGAAGGGTTACATCCAAACGATGATCTTGCGGCATAAGGCGAGCCGTGTTCATCAGTAGGTAAAAGCGGCAAAATCTGCCAGTATTTCTGGCTGTGTTCTTTTAAAAAATCCACAAATTTATATGCACACGCACCGATATTACCTGCGCTTCCTTCATTAGGAACAGATGTTACATGACATAAAACGCCGCATCCATCCTCTAACTTCTTCGAGAAATCCTCGTTATCAGTTGTATAAATTACTGCTGCGGATACCGGCATCATAGTGAGATTAACTTTTCCCTCTTCTATTAAAAGGCGGCGTGCCGTCAGCATCTCTTCTGCAAATGAATACTCAACAGGAAGAGTTACATCATAAGACATAAAAAGTCCGCGGTTTATTACGATATAGAAGCTTCTCTTTTTTAAAGAGCGCTTTATTACCAGAACTTCATCATTTATCGCAAAGACTTTCAGCGTTCCTTTTACGAATGCCTCATCCATATTGCGAATATCTATCGCATTCTTGTACATTCCCATGACGCTTTCATTTTCCATGCCCCAAGGATATGTTCCACGGTTATAAGGATCCGAATATCCTTCAAGTCCCGCTTCATCACCGTAGTAAATACAAGGAACACCGGGCATTGTCATCTGGAATATAAGTCCCAGCCAAAGTCTTTTAAAGGCAAGGTCTTTCTTCTCAGGATTAAGCCTGAAATCACGACGCATATCAGGTGAAATCGCGCTTTCCAAAGGTGCATCACCAAGTGCCGTTAAGATTCTCATCCTGTCATGGCTTCCAAGCATATTGAAATTCGAATAAAAAGCTTCCGGCGGATAGTTTTCCTGCAGACGATTAACCGTCTCCGCCATATCATATGCATTCGAATATCCCGTAAGGAAAGAGATGATTCCATCCCTATACGGGTAATTCATCACCGCATCGAGTTCCGTTCCTAAGAAATACTTACGCAATACACCGTAAGAAATCTTATTGGACGCATCTTCCCAGACTTCTCCTATAAGAAGTCCTTCGCGCCCGAGTTCATCTGTTACATTTGACTTTAATTCCGCTATAAAGTCATCCGAAAGCTCATCCGCTACATCAAGGCGAAATCCCGACGCACCAAGGTCTATGAATTTCTTCATGGACTCTTTTACAAGCTTCCTGTATTCTTTATTATCCTTATTTAATGTAGGAAGATCTCCCACTCCCCACCAGCTGTCATATCCGTCCGCGGTACTATTATTGAAATAATACCAATCGCGATATTGCGACCGGTCATCCTGATAAGCGCCTAAAGTATCATAGTTTCCATACTTATTAAAGTACTTACTGTCCGCTCCGGTATGATTGTATACGCCGTCTAAGATTATGCGGATTCCCTGCTCTTTTGCCTTGTCGCATAATTCCTTAAACGCCTCGTCACCACCAAGGAGCGGTGATACCTTTAAGAAATCTCCCGTATCGTATCTATGATTCGATGCCGACTCAACTATAGGATTAAGATAGATTACGCTTGCCCCGAGGCCCTTAATATATGGCAACTTATCGATTATTCCTCGTAATGTTCCGCCGTAGAAATCCCAGGACAAAATTCTGCCCTTTTCATCCTTCTTATAATCTACCTGCTCATTCCAGTCTTCAACCAGGCGACGTGCCGGACCGGTTTTATGACTCACGCATTCCTTTTCCCAGTTTTCCTTGTAATCCTCGCCGCGTGCAAATCTGTCAGGAAAAATCTGATAACAAATAGCATTCTTATACCACGAAGGAACCACACGCTCTCTAAAGACCGTAATCTGGAATGAAGAAGGCTCATTATCCGATATGCATCCTTCGCCGCCGGTCTTTCCTATCTTAGCACCGTAATACTTTCTGTCACCGCCGTTAAAGCCGATTATAAAGTAATACCAAAGTATCGCCGGATTTACGCAATTTATCTCCGCTTCATAAAAGAACAATTCTTCGTCCTTATGCATCGGAATTATGCGTTCTCCTTCGCCATCTATCCACGTTCTGACAGACACATAATCAGGCACAACTTCCATCACTTTAAGACGCAAATTGACGGTCGTACCGACCGTCACTGCGCCGAAAGGAGTTCTATACTCTTCTTGTCTCGTATTGTGATATATGATCATTTAATCACCTATTTTAACACTTCCTTATACATGTCGTCATAAGTCTTTGCTGCGTTATCCCACGAGAAATCCTGTGTCATAGCCTGATGCATCAATGCTTCCCAGATATCTCTATGTGAATGATAAAGTGCCATCGCATTCTTTGTTGTATACAAAAGTTCATGTGCATTATAATTATTAAATCCGAATCCCGTGCCTTCGCCGGTATATTCATTGTAGCAGCTTACACTGTCTCTTAAACCACCCGTCTGTCTTACGATAGGAAGTGTTCCGTAACGCATCGAAATCATCTGCGTAAGTCCGCAAGGCTCGAAAAGCGACGGCATAAGAAGCATATCCGCACCCGCATACATTCTATGACTTAATGCCTCATCAAAATTAAGGCATACACGCATCTTATCAGGATGTCTGTACTCGGCATTCTTAAGCATCCACTCATATTCCTGATCGCCGGTACCCAAAACTATAAGCTGCATTCTTTCATTTAATAATTCATCCAAGATACATGCAACTAAGTCCAAGCCCTTCTGCTGCGTCAAACGTCCAACCATTATGATAATCGGGATATCTTCATCTTCCTCTAAGCAGAACTCATTCTGCAAAGCCTTCTTGCAAGCGCTTTTGCCTGATATGTAATCTGCGGAATAGTTAGCTGCCAATGCTTTATCCTTCTCAGGATTAAAGAATTCCGTATCGATTCCGTTTAATATTCCCCAAAGCGACGACCAACGACGCTGGAAAATTCTTTCCAGGTGTTCACCGTAGAAAGGATTCTGAATCTCTTGCGCGTAAGACGGGCTTACCGTAGAAATCAAGTCACTATAGGACAAAGCGCCCTTCATGAAGTTTATCGTATCATGATTGATATGTAACTGCGCATTTGCGGCCGGTATCTGGCTCAAGCCCAAGATATCGCCGAGCACGTAATCAGACATCTGTCCCTGGAACTTAATGTTATGCACTGTGAAGATGCTTCTGATTCTGTCGTATATCGGCTGATTTCTATAGCACTCGCGTAAAAATACAGGCGCCAGTGCTGTATGCCAGTCATTACAATGCAAAATCCTGCAGTTAAAGTTTGGAATATACGGGATTATCTCGCAGATTGCCTTTGAGAAATATGCCATTCTCTCGCCGTCGTCGAAGTATCCGTAGATTCCGTCTCTTTTGAAATAATACTCATTATCAATAAAGTAATAAGTTATTCCCTTTAATGTGTACTCTTCGATTCCACAGTATACGCTTCTCCAGGATAGTGGAAAGTAGAAGTCCTTAATATGTTTCATCTTGGATTTATACTTATCCGGTATGCATGAAACCTTAGGCAAAACTACTCTCACGTCGTAGCCTTCCTTTTTCAAGGCTTTTGGAAGTGAACCCGCAACATCACCAAGGCCGCCCGTTTTCAAAAACGGCATAGCCTCAAATGATGCGAATAATACACCTATTTTCTCATTCTTTGTTGCCATATCTTTGTCCTCGTATTATACGTTTTTATCTCGACTATCGTCTCGATACTTCACTCGTCGAGGTGGCTTTTGCGCAAGCGCAAGCCACTTCTCCTCGTTTTTTTACCCTATTCTTCTGGCTTTACGCTGTTCTTTAAGCATTACGTAGATATCATCCGCAGAACCCTTTATTACCATATCGGATCCTATAAGGTTATTTCTGTCGATGATGGCGCTCTTAATTATCGCGCCGCTCTTTATAACAGATGACTGCATAATGATACTGTCACGTATTACAACGCCTTCTTCAACCGTAACGCCACGGAAGAGGATTGAATTTGTTACTTCACCCCTGATTAAACATCCGGATGAAATAAGCGAATTCTTAATACGCGCCTGCGGATAAACATGTGCCGGAACGCAGTCCTGAACCTTGGTTCTTATCGGCATCTGCTCGTTAAAGATGGCACCATTAATATCCATATCGAGAAGTTCCATGTTTGCGTCGTAGTAATCTCTTACGGAGAAAATCTCTCTTATATATCCGTCATAGTTCCATGTTCTGATGTTCATTCTTAAGTAATCTTTTTTCAGAACATCGAAAAGATCCATGTAATCTTTTGCGGAATACCAGTCCATAAACTGTAAGAGGAGTTCACGCTTTATGATAAACATATCCATAAATGCCGTCTCACCGCGCTCAACGCCTACCTTAACGCCGCTTACACGGCCGTCTTCAAGAAGTACACGCTTCATGTATGCGCTCTTATGGTCGGCTTTCTTTACTACCATTGTAATATCGGCGCCGCTTTCCATATGTGCTTCTATCAGAGCGTTATAATCCATGTTGCATACGATGTTTGCCGATGTAACAAGTACATAATCGGCATTCGTACGATGGAAATATACGTCATTTTGCCTCATATCGCAAAGAAGAAATCTATCCGACTTATTGCTCATACCGTATGTTGAGCCAGGCAAAATGTAAAGTCCGCCCTTTTTCCTGTCAAGCATCCATGCGGATCCCGTACCGATGTGATCCAAAAGGGATCTAAACTTATACGGAGTAATCAAGCCTACCGCTGTGATGCCTGAATTTATCATATTTGATAAGGCAAAATCGATAAGACGATATCTTCCGCCAAAAGGCATTGATGAAATACTTCTTTCATCGCTTAAACGCTGCATATCAGCTGTTGCGTAATTTGCACTTACTAATCCGATTACTTCTTTCATGCCTTATCACCTGCCTTTGTTACTTTCTCGTGGTTACCGATAACCGCTATCTCGCCGCCTTTAGAACCAATCTCGGCGCCCTGCTCGACTACCGTCTTCTCGCCGACAATCGCATGGATTATCTTTGCATCCTCTTCTATTACCGTATCCGGTAAAATGAGTGAATCCTCTATGTAAGCGCCTTCCTTAATAACACAGCCGTTACCGAGAATCGAATTCTTGATGCGTCCGTAAACCTTACATCCGTTATTAATGATGCAGTTATCGATTATCGCATGCTCACCGATGTACTGCACCGGATAGATATTGGAGTTACTCATTATCGGGAACTTCTCATCTATCATTGAGAAATACGGTTTCTCAAGCAAAAGCTGCATATTCGTATCATAATAACTGTCAATCGTTCCGACATCCTTCCAGAAGCCTTCGAAAAGATATGCGTTAACATATTCATCTTCCGCAAGAAGCTTCGGAATTATGTCCTTACCGAAGTCGTGACTCGATTCCTCGTTATGAGCATCTTCCATAAGCTTATCGATTAAGATGTCCTTATTGAAAATGTAGATACCCATTGATGCAAGGTTCGATTCAGGTTTCTTCGGTTTTTCTGCGAACTTCGTGATTCTGTTATTCTCGTCTGTCGAAAGGATTCCGAATCGCGATGCTTCTTCCCAATCAACTCTCATAACGGAAATCGTCGCTACTGCATTATGTCTTATATGATTCTTAAGCATTTCGTTATAATCCATACGATAAAGGTGATCGCCGGAAAGGATTAACACATAGTCTGAATTAAACTTTCTTAAGAAATCAAGATTTCTGTAAACCGCATCTGCAGTACCTCTGTACCACTTACCGCCTGTCTGTGTCTCGTATGGTGGCAGGATATATACACCACCGTCTACAGACGAGAAATCCCAAGCCTCGCCGTCTCCGACGTATGAGTTAAGCTCAAACGGACGATACTGTGTGAGTACGCCTACGGTATCAATACCGGAGTTCGCACAGTTAGAAAGCGAAAAGTCTATGATTCTGTATTTACCGCCAAACGATACAGCAGGTTTTGCTATGTCTTTTGTTAATGCCCCAAGCCTGCTTCCTTGTCCACCTGCCAGAAGCATCGCTATACATTTTTTCTTTCTGCTCATTATATCCTCCTAAATCTTGGGTTTAAATTCGGCAAATGATAGCCGAATTTAAATCCACCCTTGGTGGACAACGAATCTCAACAAGTTGAGATTCATTGCCATGTACGGATTTGATTATGCCTGATGCATAATCAAATCCTCCAGATCTCATCGGCATACTCTCTAATCGTTCTGTCGCTTGAGAAATATCCTGACATTGCCACGTTATGAAGTGCTTTCTTATTCCAGTTATTCTTATCTTTGTAAAGAGCGGTCAATTCTTCGTATGCTTTTATGTATGATGCAAAGTCCGCCATTACGAAAAACTCATCATTCTTATGTACGAGCTCGTTAAATACAAGTGCAAAGTCGCCGGAAAGCTCTGCGAATGTACCGTCCTTTAATTCGTTGACTATCTTTGTAAGATCCGGATTTCTTTGTATCTCGTCGACTGCGTTATACATACCGCCGCGTCTTAATGCATCTATCTCTTCTGCCTTATTACCGAAGATCTTGATGTTCTCGTCACCTACAAGTTCCGATATCTCAACGTTCGCACCATCCAAGGTTCCGAGTGTTATCGCACCGTTCATCATGAACTTCATGTTACCTGTACCTGATGCTTCAAGTCCCGCCGTTGATATCTGCTCCGAGATTTCTGCTGCTGGGTAGATAATCTGTGCATTCGATACTGCGAAATTTTCAACGAAGGCTACTTTTATCTTGCCCCTTGTTACAGGGTCGTTATTTACTACATGTGCTACAGAGTTTACGAATCTTATGACGTCTTTCGCAAATGCGTATCCCTGTGCCGCCTTACCCGCAAAGATAAAGGTTGCAGGTTCCATATCGAAATTCGGATTCTCCTTAAGCTTATTGTAGTAATATATTACTTTGAATACATTAAGTATCTGTCTCTTATATGCGTGGAATCGTTTAACCTGAATATCGAATATTGAATTAGGGTCAACGATTACTCCCGACGTATTCTTTATATATTCTGCAAGCTTTTCCTTATTCTTTGTTTTCGCTTTAGCAAATTCCTTAAGGAAAACTTTATCCGTTTCGAACTTTTCGAGTTCCTGTAATTTCGAAGGATCCGTTATCCATCCGTCACCTATGGTTTCCGTAATCAAATTGGAAAGTGACGGGTTAGCTTCAAGCAAGAACCTTCTATGCGATATACCGTTCGTCTTGTTATTAAACTTCTCAGGCGATACCGCGTAGAAATCTTTTATCGTGTCACGCTTTAAGATTTCCGTGTGGAGCTTTGCAACACCGTTAACCGAATGTCCGCTTATGATTGAGAGGTTAGCCATTTTAACCTTACCATCCCAAAGAATTGCTGTATTCGCTAATAACTGACCGGCATTTTCTTTGTCGCGTGGGAAGCTTTCTCTGTAGCGACGGTTTATTTCTTCGATGAAGTTATATACACGAGGTACGAGCGACTCGATTAAAGATATCGGCCAAGTTTCCATAGCTTCAGGTAAAACCGTATGATTCGTGTATGAAATCGAAGTACTTACCGCATGCCATGCTGTATCCCAGTCAACTTTTTCCTCATCAACGAGGATTCGCATAAGTTCCGGTCCGCAAAATGCAGGATGCGTATCATTCGTATGAATGCTTATATGCTCGCCGAAATCTTTCCAGTTATTGCCGTATTCCTTTTTATATTCATCAACTATGTTACGAAGTCCTGCTGCTACGAACATGTACTCCTGCTTAAGTCGTAAAACCTTGCCCGAGCCATCCGTATCATCAGGATAAAGAAGCGTCGATATTGCTTCAATATCTGACTGGAACTTCATAGCCTTAGCATAATCGCCGTGGTTAAATGCGTCCATGTCAAAGTCTTCTTTCAAAGGCTCTGCTGCCCAAAGACGAATGAACGTCGAATTCTTTCCACCGTATCCTACAATCGGTACATCGTAAGGCACCGCCAAAATCTTATCCGCATCATCCCAGGAGAACCAGTACTCGCCGTTTTCTTCGTGGCGATTTACTCTTCCGCCGAACTTTACAACGACGGCATTCTCCATCTTCTGCGTCTCCCACGGATAACCTTTCTCCATCCAGTCATCCGCAATTTCAACCTGACAACCGTTTTGAATTGTCTGCTTAAAAAGACCAAATCTGTATCTTATACCGTTGCCGTATCCGTGCATTCCAAGGCTCGCCATCGAATCCATGAAACATGCCGCAAGTCTTCCCAAGCCACCATTACCAAGTCCGGGGTCGCGCTCTTCTTCGCAGAGTGCATCGAGCGATTCGCCCATTGCTTCAAGACCTTTATCTACCATATCCTCTATACCAAGATTTATAAGATAGTTACGAAGAAGCTTACCGATAAGGAATTCGAGCGAGAAGTATATAACCTTCTTATCTTTCGACGTCGGACCCGATTCCGTCTGGTACTGAATCTGTCTTATATGGTCCATCAAAAGCTTAACCAACACTTCGTATCGCTCGTGCGGTGTCGCATCCTCGAATTCACGACCAAGTTCCGATAAGAACTTTTTCCTGTACATCGTCATGAATTCTTCTTTATCGTGAAAAATCTTTTCCATATGCATATTGCATCCCCTCTTCTTTGTGTCGTACTGTATTACAAAGCTTAAAGCTTCTGTGTCATAAGTTCTTTAAAGCCGCGCTTCGGTTTTCTCTTTAAAACTATTCCCGCAAGCGGCGGTATAGTTAATGAGATGCTGTAATCCCTACCGTGTGCCGGCTCTTTTTCGACTTTTATAACTTCTGCATTTAATTTATCCGAGCCGCCAAATTTTTGGCTATCGGAATTAAATATCTCTTCATACGTTCCGTCTTCCGGAACTCCGATCCTATAATCCTCGTATGTCGTCGGCGTAAAGTTTAAAATACATAAATCATATGACTTCTTGTCCGCGCCGTATCTTATGTAGGAAAGTATCGACTGCTTGTTGTTATCCGCATCTATCCAGGAAAAACCGTCCCACGTATAGTTATTTTCCCAAAGTGCTTTGTCTTCTAAGTAAAAGTGGTTAGCCGCTTTTACAAATTCCTGATGGAGTCTGTGCGATTCATATCGTTCCGGCAAGAACCACTCAAGTGATTCGTAGTAACGCCACTCGATGAATTCCGCAATCTCGTTACCCATGAAATTAAGCTTTGCGCCCGGATGGGTTAACTGATACATGTAAAGGAGCCTCATTCCCGCGAACTGCCTCCAGTAATCACCCGGCATTCTTCTTATCAGCGAGCACTTACCGTGCACGACTTCGTCATGTGAAAGTGCCAGGATAAAGTTCTCATTGAATGTATACATCATCGAGAAGGTGAGCAAGTTATGGTTACCCGGGCGAAACGGAAAGTCTGTCTGCATGTAATGAAGTGTGTCATTCATCCATCCCATGTCCCACTTGTAATGGAAGCCTAAGCCTCCGTCCTTTGGTGGGTAAGTTACGAGCGGCCATGCGGTACTTTCTTCCGCTATCATCATAACGTTTGGATGAAGGACGCCCATGTTGGTATTCAGGCTTTGCAAGAAAGCGATTGCATCAAAATCTTCTTCCGTACCTTTCTCGTTATATACTTTGTCCTTTTTATTTTCTACACCGAAGTTAAGGTAAAGCATGGAGGTTACGCCATCCATTCTTATACCGTCGGCGTGATAGATGCTTGCCCAGAATGATGCATTTGAAAGAAGGAAGCTTCTAACCTGCCCTTTTCCAAAATCGAATTTGCAGGTGCCCCACTGCGGATGCTCGCCTTTTTCAAAAAGCATTGTGCCATCGTATCTGTAAAGTCCGTGCTCATCCTTACAGAAATGTCCTGCAGGCCAGTCAAGGATTACACCAATTCCGTTTTCATGGAAGGTGTCGACAAGGTGCATAAACTGCAACGGGTTACCGTATCTTGATGTCGGTGCAAAATAACCTGTTGCCTGATATCCCCATGATCCACCGAAAGGATGCTCCATTACCGGTAATATCTCTACGTGAGTGTAACCCATATCTACTACGTAGTTTACAAGTTTCTCCGAAAGCTCATCATATGTAAGCTCGGTTCCGTCATCATGTGTAAGCCATGAGCCGAGATGCACTTCGTAAATATTTAAAGGCTTTGACATGTGGTCTGTCTTCTTTCTCGTTTTAAGCCACTTGTCATCGTGCCATTCATAATTTCTTATATCAAAACAAATGGATGCTGTTGCCGGAGGTACTTCGGCATAGAATGCGTATGGATCTGCTTTATAGACTTTGTTGCCGTTTTTATCGGTTATGAGGTATTTGTAAAGGTCTCCGTCTTTCACGTCTTCGATGAAGGATCCGAAGAACTCACCGCTTTCATCGTGCTCACAAATATTGGCGTCCGGATCCCAGTCATTAAAAGAGCCTACAACGGAAACTCTTCCCGCATTTGGGGCCCAAGTGACAAAAAGGTACCCATCCCTGCCGTCAATTCTTGCAGGATGCGCACCTAATCTAGTGTAGCTCTGGCTCCACGTGCCCTCTTTAAATAGATATACCTCTTCATGCCCCGGAAATAAAGTCATACATAAGCCTCCATAATAGCGCATAATAATTGAGTTTATTATACCGCCTTTTTCGACAATTAAGGGCCTTTTTCAGTACTTTAGACACAATATTTTCGTATTTTAAACGTGGATTTTGCAATGATTAAATCATTGCATTGAAATTATAGATTATCAGATATGATTATTCTGCCCAGTTTTCAATAGTAAGATCATCTATTCTTGAAAACTCTTTGGCATTATTGGTCACAAGAATGCAACCTTTAGAACGTGCCGATGCAGCAATCAACATATCACAAGGTCCTATTGGAGTGCCTTTTGCTTCTAATGTAGCTCGAATGTCTCCATACTCTTCTGCTGCTTTATCATCAAAACCAATTATCTCTATAACCGCAAGCAGCTTCGCAAGCTTCATCCTGTTTTCATACTTCATCTTACTTTTTTCTACGCCGTACATCAGCTCCGCATATGTAATTGATGAGACACATACTTCAGAAGGATCATGCATTTTTAATCTTTCCAGTACCCTTTGCGGCTCATTTTTAATAACATAAATCAAAATGTTGGTGTCCAACATATACCTCATAAGCTTTCTCTTTCCTCCACCTTGTCATCTGCTCTTCCGTCTGCCATAAAATCATCCGAAAACTCACTGATTGCCTCTGTAAACAATTCCCATTTTGTATCCTTCGGGATTAACATAACTATATCGCCCATCTTCCTGACCATTACCTCATCTGTATCAAACCTGCATTCCTTCGGCAACCTCACTGCCTGACTTCTACCATTCTCAAATATCTTAGCTGTTAACATACGCATCATCTCCCTTTACATCAAATATATACCGTGATATATATCATGTCAAGGCGCAATTTTGAATTGACAGTTTTAATAAGGGGGATTATAATTTACTTACAAAAAGGTGCTACCGATAGACGGTCGTCCTTTTAAGTTTTAGTCAAAAATGACTGCACTTTTCGAGGGTGGCAGTCATTTTTTCGTATTATGTCTCACGTTTGTTCCCATGGAATATCCTAAGCCAAAGCAAGAAATGCAAAGGCATAGAACCGCTATAAGCCCATCCATTGTCAACATTAATACCACCTCCCTTCATATACAATCAAATTGCATACTATCGGAGGACGACCGCCTACCGTTTATGGTAGCACCGTAGGGATATTATATAAAATGAGACTTGCGAAAATCAATTAAAAAAGTATAAAATTTTCAGGCCTCGAAACGGCCCGAAAACACAATTATAAAATTTTTATAAAATCAAAAAGGAATCGGTTTTACCGATTCCTTTTTTTGCGCGGAGAAGGAGGGATTTGAACCCTCGCGCCGCTATTAACGACCTGCACCCTTTCCAGGGGTGTCCCTTCGGCCAGCTTGGGTACTTCTCCGAATCATAGATAGATGTCACGAAGTGACATCTCAATATAAATTGTACTCTCAAAATCGCTACGCGACTTCTTGATAAAAGCAACGCTTTCGCATTACTCTTTAAAATACATAAGCCGAGCGGTTGCTCGGCTTATTATAGCGGAGAAGGTGGGATTCGAACCCACGGTCCCTTGCGGGATCACTGGTTTTCAAGACCAGCTCCTTAAACCACTCGGACACCTCTCCGTGCGTCACACGCAAGGTATATTCTATCATCTTGCGTGCCATGTGTCAAGCATAAATATCATAAATCTCACATTATAATGCATTATTTTAAATGCACCTCATATGCGAGTTACTTCTCAAGGATTATACCGGCGCATTCTCTACTTATCCTGCAATAAAAGCTTCGCAAGTACCGCATCTTCAGGCGTTGTAACCTTAGTATTCTTATGGTCTCCCATTATAACTTCTGCCATAACACCTGTATGATTATATACGAAAGTTACATCATCTGTCTTAGCGCTTTCAACGATTTCTTTTTCCGCCTCGTCATATGCACGCTTTAAAAGCTCTGTCTTAAAACCCTGCGGAGTCTGTGCCGCATAAAGCATATTACGGTCAAGTGAATTTGATGCCTTATCGCCGTCGATATAATAAATCGTATTCTTTACAGGAACTGCAAGGAATGCAGCATCCTCTTCTTTTACCGCATCAACTACTTTATCTATAAGCTCAGGCTCTATCATAGGACGTGCCGCATCATGCACAAGCACGATATAAGAATCAAGTGCAGCCATTAAGCCCTTCTGTACCGACTTAGTTCTTGTAGTTCCACCGGATACTACAGACTTAACCTTTGTAAATCCGTACTTTTCAACGATATCGGTCTTAACCATCTCGATATCGGATTCCGGTACAACAAGTACGATTTCATCTACAGAACTTCTCATAAACGCATTGATTGAATAGCAAACCAATGGCTTGCCGTTTATATCCATATACTGCTTTTTAACGTCAGAGCACATTCTCTGGCCACTTCCTGCCGCAACTATAATTGCTGTAATCTTTTCACCCATATATAACCCCTCTATTCAAGTCAAATCTTAACGCCTATTATCATGCCATGTGGCTTTTAAACCACATGCATTTTCTATCTCTCACCGAGCTTCAAATTCGGTATCGCATTTAACGACCAGTCACCGACATTGCCTTTTATAAACTCGTAGTAACCTGCCGCACCTATCATTGCCGCATTATCCGTACAAAGAATCGGCGACGGATGGTAGAATGTAATTCCTTCCTTTTCACAAGCAACGCGGAAAGCCTCACGTAATGTACCGTTAGACGATACACCGCCCGCAATAGCAAACTTCTTTACATTATGCTCCTTTGCCGCGCGAATTCCGTGCTCTATTAAAACATCACACACTGCCTTCTGGAAAGACGCCGCAATGTCGGCTTCATTTACAGTTTCGCCCTTCATTGCTGCCATATTGATATAATTTAATACCGCTGACTTTAATCCGCTAAAGGAAAAATCATATTCCGAATCAGCTATAACTGCACGCGGGAACTTGATTGCATCAGGATTGCCTTCATGAGCCTTCTTCTCAATCTTCGGTCCACCCGGATATCCTAATCCTATAGCACGCGCAACCTTATCAAAAGCCTCGCCTGCCGCATCATCTCTCGTACGTCCAAGGATTTCATACTTACCATAATCCACCACATTTACAAGGTGCGTATGTCCGCCGGATACAACAAGGCACATAAACGGTGGTTCCAAATCTTTATTCTCAATATAGTTCGCACTTATATGTCCTTCGATATGATGCACGGGAACTAACGGTTTCTTAGCAGCGTAAGCAATCGCTTTTGCCTCGGCCACACCAACAAGCAAAGCTCCAACAAGTCCCGGTCCGTAAGTTACCGCAACCGCATCGATGTCCTGTAATCCTACACCCGCAGTTGTCAGTGCCTCTTCTATTACCTGATTTATTCTTTCTGTATGCTTTCTTGACGCGATCTCCGGCACGACGCCGCCGTATAATGTGTGCAGGTCGATCTGCGAAGATATAACGTTACTTAACACGTTTCTACCGTTCACCACGACTGCTGCCGCTGTCTCGTCGCACGAAGATTCAATCGCCAATATCTTAACTTCTTTATCCATTAATCATCATTACCTTTTTCGACAAGATAGTAAACCAAAATCTTCCAGTTGCCGTCCTCATCTTTACGAAGAACATAACACTGGTTGGAATTCGTGAATCCATCCTTATCCTGTATAAAATATGAGCACGTTACATAAGCTATGTCGCGCTTTACTCCCGAAGAATCCTCATCAGTCAGGTATTTTACCTCATCCGATGAGCAAAGCGTGAAACTCTTAATCTGTCTCTTATTATTCTTATAATTTCTTATATCGTTCTTGATTCCGGAATAATACTGGAGCTCAGGGTTATTATCCTGCAATTCCTTATCAAGCAATAAAAACTGCTGGCTTGCCAGCTTCATAATCTCGTCTTCGCTATGACCCTCGTTATAGTAGCACTCCAATATCTTGCTGAAAAGCTTTACAACCTCACGAGGCGTATTCGGATAATCAAGTTCCAAATCGCGCTCAATTATCTGCTCGTACTGAGTTTTCTCTTGAACTTCGTTCTCGGCGCCACCCGGATTTCTATGTGTGAGGTAAAAGTAATAACCTAAAATCAACAACACACAGATTATCGTTGCCACACCGATTTTTACAATCTTTTTTATATCCATAACGCCCTCCTTAAATGTTGGAAAGTTATTCCTCGTCGTAATAAAGTGTTACTTCTCTACCGTCTTTCGATAAAATTGCATTAGGAAAAATCTCTTTCACCTTATCCATATACTGCTCTGCATGTATGAGTGACGGCGAATAATGTGTAAGCCACATCTCCTTGACACAAGCATTTTTCGCGATGTTAGCTGCTTCGTAGAAAGTCATATGCTTATACTGCTTTGCTTTTTCAAGCTTTTCAGGCTCCGCATACATACCTTCCAAAATCGCAAGGTCTGCGTCCTTCGCATATGTCTCTATCGCCTTACAAGGTCTCGTATCCGTACAATACGTAACCTTAAGTCCGCGACGTGCAGGCCCAAGCACCATATCCGGGGTGTAAGTTTTACCATCCTCTTCTATAGTCTCACCCTTTTGCAGGCGATTCCAGAATTTTAGCGGAATATCTGCCGCCTTCGCACGCTCCGCATCAAACCTGCCGCTACGGTCGATATTAATAGTGTATCCGTAACATGTTACGTTATGATGGACCTTAAAAGCTTCAATTCGATAATCGCCGAGCTTTAACTCTTCGTAATTCTCGCTTAATTCGATATATTTAATCTCAAACGGAAGCTCCGGCGCTATAACTCGAAGCGCTTCCACAGTTTTCTGTAATCCCTTCGGACCTACCATCGTTACATTCTCTACGCGCTCTGCATTACCCATGGTAAGAAGAAGTCCCGGTAACCCACTTATATGATCCGCATGAAAATGCGTAAACAATATAAAATCTATCGGTTTAGATGAAATGCCCTTCTTCTTTAATGATACCTGCGTACCTTCGCCGCAGTCTATCATTATCATCGAGCCGTTAAACCTCGTTACAAGCGAGGTCAAAGCTCTATTCGGAAGCGGCATCATCCCCGCCGTACCAAGCAAACATATATCTAGCATAAATTAATCTCCATAATATAAGCGTCTTCACGCGGATTCTCATAGAAATCCCGCCTTACGCCAAGGTTGTTAAATCCCATCCGTTCGTACAGCCGTATCGCAGGTTCATTTGATACGCGAACCTCTAAAATTATTCTCTCTATACCGCTTTCTTTCGCTTTAATAAAAAGCTCCGAAAGCATAATCTTCGCAATACCGCGTTTTCTTGCCGTATCTTTTACGCACACAACGGTAATCTCGGCTTCATCCACAACACCGTAGTAACCGCAGTATCCCAAGATTTCACCGTGTTCTTCAAACACTATATATTTATTACTCTTCATCTCGAGGGCTTTAATAAACCCTTCCTTAGACCACGGCATTGAAAATGTCGCGTTTTCAATTTCGACGATTTTTTCAAGATCGCCTACGGTCATATCGCGAACCATTGTTACCTCTTAATCGTTTCTTTTCTGTTCTGCCTGAGACTTCTTTAAGTATTCCGGTCTCATCATTTGGGCAGATACGGTTTCTCCATTTTCTATCATTTCTACCGCTGCAAGACATACACACGATGCACGCTGCAATGCCACATGCGTCGGCGCATATTCATGCTCTACCTTAATCTTCTCATCGATTACATCTTTATATGCAGCAATTCCGTCACCGACAAACATGACAGCTTCGCCTAAGGCGTTTAATTCTTCTATTAAGTCTACTACCAAAGTTGGACGGTCAACGCGCACGCATTCGCTTTTTCCTACCTTAATTCTATAGATTCCGGAAAAAACTTCGTTATGCTTCGCATCTATCATCGGGCAGATAACGCCGTCGAATCCCGCGATATTAAATGCAAGCGCCTTTAAAGTCGATACGGAAACTAGGTTCTTTCCTATTGCAAGGCCTATGCCCTTAGCAGTTGCCGCACCGATTCTAAGTCCGGTGTAAGACCCCGGGCCTTCCGATATTGCGACATAATCAAGCTCGCTTACATCCACACCGACACGCTTTAACGCTTCATCTATCATAGGTAAAAGCGTTTGCGAATGTGTGAGTTTAAAATTGGTTGTATATTCCGTTACAATCTTACCGTCATCATATAACGCAACAGATGCGACCGTTCCGGAACTTTCTATTCCAAGTATTTTCATAAAACAATCAATCCTTGTTTAACTATTCCACGATTATCTTTCTATAAGATAATCCTTTACTCAAATCTTTTTCTATAGTAACCGCCGTTAATTTCTTAGGCAAAATATCTTCGATTAAATTCGCCCATTCAATGAGGGTTACACCATCACCGTAAACATATTCCTCGAATCCGATTTCATCCATCTCATCAGGATCGCCGATTCTGTAGACATCAAAGTGATATAACGGGAGTCGACCTTCATCATATACCTGTAAGATTGTAAATGTCGGTGAATTTATA